>JANWIF010000171.1 GCA_025450035.1 Gemmatimonadaceae bacterium | reverse complement strand
GGAGCACGATGGTCGCGGACTTGGGTATCGCCCGCGCGCTCGACGCGCCGCCGCCCGGAACGGGTGAGATGCTGACGGGGACGGGGATGGTGATCGGGACGCCCCAGTACATGAGCCCCGAGCAGGCAGCGGGGGAGCGCGACGTCGGACCCCGGTCCGACGTGTACAGTCTGGGTACAGTGGCGTTCGAGATGCTGGCCGGCGAGCCGCCGTTCACGGGTCCGACGGCGCAGGCGGTGGTAGCCAAGATGATGAGCGGGATGCCACCATCGGTGCGCCGCACGCGTCCCAACGTGCCGGTAGCCGTGGACGCCGCTATCGCGAAGGCGCTCGCACCTGTGCCGGCCGACCGGTATGCGACGGCCGCGGACTTCGCGAGGGCGATGGATACCGCCGAGCGCACGGCCACTGCGCCGGCCGTCGCCGCCGGGCAGCCTCACCGCCGCCGCGTTCCGGCCGGTCTGGCGCTCCTCGGACTCGGCGTCTTCATCGGAGCGGGCTTCCTGTTCGCCTGGCGCTCCCGCGAGTCATTGGCTAGCGCGCCGGGTGGCGCGATCCGCGTCGCGGTGCTGCCATTCGAGAACCTGGGCGACTCAGCCGACGCGTACTTCGCCGACGGCATGACGGACGCTCTGCGTGGCAAGCTGGCGGGGCTACCCGGCGTGGAGATCATTGGGGCCACGAGTTCCGGCCAGTACCGGCATACATCTGAAACCCCGCAACAGATCGGCAACGAACTGGGTGCCCGCTATCTCCTTGTCGGCAAGATTCGCTGGGCCAAGGTTGCGGGCGGTGGGAGCCGGGTGCAGGTGAGTCCCGAATTGCTCGACGCGCGGACCGCGGCGACACGGTGGGGCGCGCCGTTCGACGCGTCGTTGACGGATGTGTTCCAGGTCCAGGCGGATGTAGCGGGTAAGGTGGCGGATGCACTCGGTGTGGCCTTGAGCACTGGGGAACACGATTCACTCGCTGTCCGGCCGACCAGGGACGTCGCCGCCTACAACGCGTATCTACAGGGCACTTCGCTGTTGCGTAATGCTGTCGGGGATCCCAGTGCGCGCCGGCGCGCGGTCCTGACATTGCGCGCGGCCACGGCGCATGATTCCGCCTTTGCCCAAGCCTGGGCCGCGTTGGCGGTTGGCGAGTCGCGCGTGTATGCCGACGGCGCCGCTTTCAGCCTCCCCGACTCGACGATGGCGGCGGCCGCAAGGGCGGACGCCGAGCGTGCCATTTCCCTTGCCCCCCATCTCGCGGCGGCTCACTGGGCGCAGGCGTCGTACTACGGCCTTGTCCTCGGTGATCGCCGGCGGGCGATGACAGAGGATTCGTTGGCGCTGCAACTGACGCCGAATGACGTGGAGGTGCTGAGTAACATGGCAGCCAATGAATTCGTACTCGGACAGCGCGATGCCGCGGTCTCCCTGTACCAGCGAGTTCTCGCCCTTGATCCTCGCTCGCTGGCTGCCGCCGGGGGATTGTCGCGGGCACTGGAGGCCGCGGGACGGTTTGCGGAAGCGACTGCAGCGGCCGAGCGCGGCCTCGTGGTCGATCCGACGCGAATCGCGCTTCTCGCACGGTTGGCACAGGTAAGGATCGTGGCCGGAGACTCGGCCGGCGCGCGGGCAGCTTATGATCGTGCGCTCGCGGTTGACCCGTCGAACGTCGCTATCGTCCACGACAAGGCGCTGAGTCTATTGCTGTTCGGCGATCTGGCCGGTGCGCGATCGGTAGTCGCCGTCGCGCGATCAGGTCTCGATCCGGACGCAGTCATCGCATACATGGCGTCCGTACAGGACCTCGTTTGGGTTCTCGATGACCCGCAACAGCAGCGGCTCTTTTCGATGCCCGCGCCCACGTTCGACGCTGCGTCTGGGGGCAATCCGCGTGATCGCGGTCTGGCGCTGGCGCACACTGCGTGGCTGCGCGGTGACCGCGCGCGCGCCCGTATCTACGCCGACAGTGCATTTCCCTACGCGGTGGCGATGCATCGCAGCAATCCAACCGATGGGGATGCGTACAGTTTGCTCGCGGACGCCGAAGCGTACATGGGCCAACGGACTGCGGCGATACGTGACGCTCACGAGGGCGAAAAAATGGGGGAAGTACAATCCGATCCGTTCCACGTGGCCTACAATCGCGTTCAACTCGCGCGGGTATTCACGGTGTTGGGCGAGCCCGACAGCGCGGTGACGGCGCTCGAGACTGTCCCGGGGCTCGCGCCGGAATGGTTTTCGCGGGCATATCTGCGGATCGACCCCACGTGGACGACGCTGCGCGCCAACCCACGATTCCAGCGTCTTATCGCGCAGCCCGACTCGGCGACGCGCCCGGGTGCGTAGCAAGCGGACCGAAAGTGTGGATGACAACCCAGCGAGATCGAGTTCCTCGATCCAGGCGTCCAGGGTTACTCCTTCACATTCGGTTGAACCAGGGTCAGGCTAGTGCCGCCGTGTACAATGCGGTGAGTTTGCTCCAGGCACGCTCGGCCGCCGCCCGGTTGTAGACCGCGGTTCCGTCGTGAAGCGGCATGTCCGGCACGCACCATCCATGCATTGCGTGAGGATAGACTTCGATCTCAGCCGGCACATTCGCCGCTGTGAACGCGTGGCGCAGCTTGTCCTTCACCTCCGGCTGGCGCACGTCGTCATTCTCGGCGATGCCGATGTACAGGCGCGCCTTGATCCGAGGGGCTAGCAGGTGCGGACTGTCCGGCCCATCGGTGACGAGGCCGCCGCCATGGAACGACGCGGCGGCACCAATGCGCCCTGGCAGTGTCGCGGCCGTCTTCAGTGACAGCAATCCACCCATGCAGTATCCATGGACGCCTGCTTTGCGCTCGGTGTCGACTGCCTTCTGCGCGTCCATGAATTCGAAGAACGCGACGGCGTCCGTCTCCGCGTGACCCGGTGCCTTTGCTGTTTCGAGGAGCGGGCGCAGCTTTGCCATGTCGGCCGGATTCTGAAAGCTCATCTTGGACGCGTCCGTGAATGGCGCCCGTGTGAGGCGATAAAACGGGTTCGGCACCAGCACCGCGTACCCGCCGGCCGCGAGACGTTTCGCCATCGCGCGCATCGACGGGCGCAGGCCGAACGCGTCCGCCCACAGGAGTACCGCTGGGTGGGAGCCGGATCGCGGGTGAGTGAACGCGGCGTCACAGGTTCCATCGGGCGTCATGATTTCGACATCCGTCTCGATCACCCCGCCGTGGTCCGGCCCCCCGTTTCCCGCCATCGGTGACTCCTGTTCGTGGTGATGCAGACGGTGATCGGGATGCCGATGCCGCCGCCGCTGCTCCCCGGCTACGTCTGGACGCCGAGCTCCCGCGCCACCTCTGCTTTCCGCCCATGGGGCGTGCCGCGGTGCGAGTCGCCCGGTGTGTGGCGCCCGGACAACTCGCCATGCACCTCCGCGGCGACCACGCCGGCGGTGAGTATGGACAACATCGTCAAATACATCCACACCAGCAGCACAATCACCGCGCCTATCGTTCCGTACATACGGCTGTAGCTCCCGAAGTGCTGCACGTACAGCCGGAACGCCAGGGTGACGACGAGCCACAACATCGTCGCGATGAGCGCCCCGAGTAACGCTTCGCCCCACGTCATGCGAAGATCGGGGAGCACGTAGTAGATCGCCCAGGCGAGCAGAATCACGAACGCGATCGCCACGGGAAACTGCACGATCGTCCAGACGGTTTTGCTGGTTCCGCCTAGTCCCACGAAGCCGGCGACGACATGCACGACATTTTCACCGTCCAGGAGGACGATGGTCGCAACCAACCCTACAACGGCGGCCCCGATCACGAACCCGAACGCGATCAGCGTCTTGCGCCACCAGGGGCGGGTGTCGGTCACGGCGAAGGCGCGATTGAGCGTATCGGTGAGGGCCGAGAAGACGTTGGAGCCGGCCCATAGTGTGAGCAGCGCGCCGGCGGACATGACACCGGGCGCTCCCTGGGCGAACACGACATCGTTGACGACACTGGCGATCAATCGATAGGCGTCGGCCGGCACGGCGGGAGCCACCTTCGCCATGATCGAGTCCACGGTATCGCGCTTGTCGCCGAGGAGGCTGAGAAGCGGCGCCGAGAACAGGATCAGGGGGAACAGGGAGAAGAAGAAGTAGTAGGCGGTCTGCGCCGCGAGACCGAGGACGTCCGTGGCGAGCATGTTGCGCCCCACCTTCTTCAGGAGCGGGCCGACCCGGATTCCGCCGATTGTCATGCCTCGAGCGTATGGGCAAGGCCCGGGCCGCCGGCATCAGGCAGGGCGCGATCACGCCGCGCAGCGCTCGCGCCGCGCCGCGACGACTACGTGGCGGGGCCGGGCATTGGCGCGTCGAGGAACCCGGTGACCGTCGCCGCGAGGGATGGGGCCACTCCGATGTTGTAATGCGTCAGGCCGGGGAGGACGGCGAGGCGGTTGGGTTGCATCCCGGAGCCGTCCCAGCCAGCGTCGCGCTTGCTCCCTCCCAGGAGACCGTAGAACTCGGCCATGTGCGCGACAGGAACGGAATCCGAGTCGGCGAACACCAGCATCACCGGCGCGGTGATCTGCGCGACCGCATCCGACCAGTCATATTCGCGCCGAAGCATGTCGCCCATTTTGCCCAGGAGAACGGGCCAGTCATCGGGGCGAGGTGACACGCGCGCGTACGTCTTGTAGATAGGGCTGGGTTTCATCATCTCCGCCGAGGCTGACGTGATCTGCGCCATCGCAGCGCGGACCTCGGGATACCAGCCATTTCGCTTATACGGCGTGGACACGACGACGAGCTTGCGCACCACCTCCGGGTGCTGAATGGTTGTGCGGAGGGCCGTTCCTGCCCCCAGTGAATAGCCCATGACGTCGGCGCGGCCGAGTCCGAGGTGTCCGATCAGCCCCGCGATGTCGTCGCCCATTGCCTCATACGTCAGCGGGCGATCGATGTCACCAGTGCGGCCATGGGCCTGAAGGTCCGCCGCGATCACCTGCCTTCCGGCGGCGAGGGCAGCGAGGTTCGGCCCGAACATCTCGGTCGAACCCAGCCCACCGTGGAGAAGCACCAACGGCTGCCCGGCGCCGTGGATCTCGTAGTAGAGCCGCAAGCCGTTGATGCTGGCGTAACCTGTCTGTTGTGGAGTGGCCACGATCGTAGGGGTCGGGGATCGCCGGCGTCGACGGGGCGATGGTCCCGCCAACCGGCCAGTATGGAAGTTTTTGCCAGTGGCTTCCAAGCGCAATACGTAGCGGCTTGGCCGTGGTGGCGGCGCTGGCCGGCGTTGTGAGCATCGCCACGTGCTGGCGGCGGTCGGGGCCACCCGAGTTGACCCCGTCAGAGTGCTGCAGCAGGACGTAGTGGGGAGCAGTACCCCGGCGGCGGCGACGCACCAGACACGATGCGTCGCCGGCCGGGCTACGAAGAGCGAGGCGCGATCAGCTCTGCGCTTTTGCCAGGTCCTTCACAGCCGCGGCGAGCAGCCGAACCTTGGCTGCATCTCCAGCGTTCTGCGCGTCGCCATCGAGCTGCGTTCCCAGGGTCGTCAGAGCCGTTTGCCGCTCCGCTCCCTTGAGCTGTTCGGCCTGATGCAGCGCGGCCGCGATCGCCACCGAGCGGTCGTGGGCGATGCCGTTTGAGCGATTGAGCTGGTCGAGATACGCTCGGGCTACTGCGAAGCTGGCCGGCCATGTGTATTGTGGCTGTCCCTGCACATTGAGATAGGTGAGTTTCGCCGACTTGGCTGCATCGATCTCGTTCTGCGAGATCAAGGCGCTCGCCTTGAGCTGGAACATGTCGAGGCCGCGCGCGATCTCGGATCCGATGATCAGGCCGTTGTACCAATACGCCGACCAGTATCCGGCCAGAACCATCTTGGTGGAGTCGAGCGGGCCACGGTCAAAGTAGGCGACCTCCTGGGGATGCTGGCCGTCGGTCCAGTCGAATACCGAGATGCCGCCCTGGTACCAGCCCTGCACCATGACGTCACGACCGGGGATCGGGACCAGCGAGCCGTTGTGCGCGACGCAGTTCTCGTTCACGGTCTGTGGTGCGGACATCTTGTAGTAGCTCTGGAACGTCATCGTGCCGTTGGCGAGTGTGTAGATGGCGTCCGCGCCCCACTCGTGCTTGTCACTCGCACGGCAACGCGGCTGGGATCCGCCGCCCCATTCGTCGGAGAAGAGGATCTTGGTGCCGTCGTTGTTGAACGTCACCGAATGCCAGGCCGCCATGTTGG
>JANWIF010000170.1 GCA_025450035.1 Gemmatimonadaceae bacterium | reverse complement strand
GCGTGTCCACTTGCCACTCGTCGCCGCCAGGGAAGCGCGTGCCAAGTTCTCCGGCGAGCGCGGCGACGTACTCGGCGACGGGCGCCTCCCGCCGCACAGCGATCGCGAAATCGCAGTACGAGCACCGGCGCCCGCAGAACGGAACGTGCACGTACACATGGCGGGGCCGCGGCCTCGTAGCAGCGGCCGCACCGTGCGTGGTCTCGCCGGGCCCCGATGTCAGATGCGTTGTACCTCTCCCGTCAGGAGACACGTTACCGCACCCGCCATCTCGAGCGTGGTGATCGCCGCCAGGCACCGCGTCGTGGGCAAGTGTGAGCGGATCGCAATCGTGTCCACGGCCACCGCTCCAGCCGCCAGCGCATCCCAGACTTTGGCCTCGTCATCCGTGAACTCCGCGCGCGGCGGAGTGACTTCGATGCGCGGGCCGATGAGTTCGAGCACATCCTCCACCGCGACGATCGCCCGCGCACCCTCGCGCTGCAACAATCGGTTCGATCCCAGGCACCACTCGCGGTCGATCGGCCCGGGTACCACCGCCAGTTCACGTCCCAGATCGATCGCGAATTGCGCGGTGTGCAACGCGCCGCTACCGGGCCCCGCTTCGACCACCACGACTGCCCGGCACATCGCGGCGATGAGACGATTCCGGTGCGGGAACATCCACGGCGCGGGCGCCCGATGCGGTTCCCATTCGGACAGCAGGAGTCCGCGCGCCGCGATGCGCGCCTTGAGTTGTTGGTTCGACGCCGGCGCGCCGGACTCGATGCCGCCCCCGAGTATCGCGCACGTCCGGCCATCCGCCACGTCCAGCGCGCCCGCGTGCGCGGCGGCGTCGATCCCCAGCGCCAGTCCGCTGACCACGCACGCACCCGCCTGCGCCAGCACGCGGCCGATCCGCCACGCGGCGGAGAGTCCCGCTTCCGTCGCCCGGCGTGCACCGACGACCGCAATGGCGACGCGATCCGCCACGGCCCGCGTACCACGCGCGAACAACCTGGCCGGCGGATTGGGCGCATCGTCCAGGGCCGCGGGATACTGGCCGTCACCCCGCACCCAGACCTCGATGGCCGCGCCCACGATCAGGGGAGCGGCGCCTGCGCGACCTGCTGGCCAGCCGCCTTGCGGAGCGCGAGCAGCTCGTCCCACCACGCGGCGAGCAGTTGGTCGAGCCCCTGGCGCGCGGGCGCGCTGATCGCGAACACCCCGAACGCGTCAGGCGCCTCGATCGGCGGCGGATCCATGTCGCCGAGGAGATCCATCTTCGTGAACACGACGCAGTGCGGCTTGACCAGCAGCCCCGGCGAATACGCGCCGATCTCACTCCGCAACTGATCGTACTCCGCTTGCCAGTCGGTGGAATCGACGGGGATCAGGAGCGCCATCAACCGCGTGCGCTCGATATGCCGGAGGAACTGCAGCCCCAGCCCGCGTCCGTCGTGCGCGCCTTCGATGATGCCCGGAAGATCGGCCACCACGAATGTCCGGTGATCGCTGAGCGGTACGACGCCGAGGTTGGGAGAGAGAGTCGTGAACGGATAGTCCGCAATCTTCGGCCGAGCCGCGGAGATCACCGACAGGAGCGTGGATTTGCCGGCGTTGGGCGGCCCAACGAGGCCGACATCGGCGATGAGTTTGAGTTCGAGCGTCAGCGTGTGGCGCTCGCCCTCCTCGCCCGGTTGCCATTCCCGCGGCGACTGATGTGTCGCGGTCGCGAAGAACGCGTTTCCCTTCCCGCCCCGCCCGCCGTGCGCGATCAGTACGCTGTCGCCGTCCTCCAGCACTTCGCCCAGCCGCTCCCCGGTGCCGGTGTCGGACGCCAGGGTGCCCGGTGGGACAGGCAGGACGACATCGTCACCGGACCGCCCGGTCATGTTCGACCCCATGCCATGCTCGCCGCGGCCGGCGATCCACGAATCCCGGTACGTGTAGTCCAGCAGCGTCGCGAGATTCGCGTCCGCACGCATGTACACGTCCCCGCCGCGGCCGCCGTCGCCGCCGTCGGGACCGCCGAGGGGAACGCGCCACTCGCGCCGGAACGATGTGCACCCCGACCCACCCGTCCCGGCCTCGATCCGCACGACGACACGATCAACGAACACGGCGCAGCCCCCCGTCGCAGACCCGCCGCCAAAGACTACGGTGCGCAGGCATCCACGCGGCATCGGGATGCCCCGAGCGGTACGATCGAACGCCGCCACGTGGCGCTGGACGCGGAGCGTGGTACGCCGCGAACGGGCGCACTCAGTTCACCGTGCGGATTTCGCCGACGATCTCGTTCCGGGTGTTGCGGACTGGCTTGCGGAGATACTCCTCGAGGCGCGGCGTCAGGCGGTCGCCGAGTACGCCGAGGTGCTGCAGCAGACGGATGACGGCCGGATACTGCGCGCGCTGCGCACCGTCTTCGACTTTGACCGCCAGTCCGATCCCCAGATCCGGTACCGCCACCGAATGCACCCCCTCGGCGCCGACTTTGGCCACAACCCGGCCGCCCGTATCCTCGATCATCACGGAGTCGAACCGGTCGGTCCCGCCGACGAGGAACGGCCGGGCCGTCATCGAGTGGATCACGCGGCCAGCCACTTCCTCGCCGCGCGAGGCCGCCGCGCCGAGCCGTGCATACGCGCGCGCCATGCGCTCGAGCGGGAGCGCCACCACCGGCACACCACAGCCATCGATCCCGACGATGAGCGCACCCTCGGGCACCGAGGCCCACTCCGCCACCGCTTTCATCGCGCTCTGCTGCACGGGATGGCCGGGCTGTTCGTAGCCGGCCGTCGCCCACCCCGCCGTGTGGGCGCGCGCCAGCATCGCCGCGTGCTTCCCCGAGCAGTTGTTGTGGAGGCGAGAGAACCGCGTCCCGGTCTCGCGGGCCAGGCGGATGCCACGAGGCGAGAGCGGCTCGTGCGCGCCGCAGGCCAGATCGCCCTCCTCGAGCCCGATGTCGCCGAGCATCGATGCCGCGATCGCGACGTGCTCCGGCTCGCCCCCGTGGGACGCACACGCCAGCGCCAGCTCGTCATCACCCCACGCGAGGTCGTCGATCGCACCCGCGGCCACGAACGGCATGACGAGGAATGGCTTCGACCCTGATCGCCAGAACGACACGACGTTCGGGTCCCCTGCACCGCCGATCAGCGCGTCCTTCGGCCCCACCACCGCCGCATGCACGCGATGGCGCGATTCAACCGCCCCGCCACGGGTCACGACGACGTCCAGATTGTACGCATCCATAGACCCACAATCTAAAACACTCGCACGAGCCCCCGCGTGTATCGCCGCGGATTCTGCCGGACATCGGCCAGCACGGCGTTGAGGGTCGCGACTGCTTTCGTGAGCTGATCGTAGAGTTGGCGGTCACGCAGGAGTCTCGAAGCTGTGCCCTGCCCGTCGTTGAGCTGGTGCATCACGGAGTCGGCGCTGCCGGCGACGCCGACCAGGTGCGAATACAGCGTGTCATCGTACAACAGCTTGCCCAGCGTGCCCTGGCGGTTGTTGACCTGCGCCAGCGCAGTGTCGAGCCCTGCCACGGCCACGGTCAGATTGTTGTAGAGCGCAGGGTCGTCGATCAGGCGGCCGACTGTGCCATGCGGGTTGTCCAGACGGGTGAGCAGCCCGTCCATGCGCGTCAGCGTGCCGGTGAGCCGGTCATACAGTGACCGGTTGGTCACGAGCTGCCCCATCGTTCCATCGCCGCGGACAATCCCGCCGCTGATGATCTTGAGGTCACGGGTCAGCTCGACAGCATCCTGCACGACGACCGAAGCCTGGCCGATCACGTCGTCCACATCGATCGTGGGCGTCACCCGCAGCGTGTCGTTCGGTTGCAGCACCCCATAGCGCGGTGTGCCGGAGCTGATGTCGAGCTCTTTGTCCCCGAGCACTCCCATCGACTTCACCGAAGCCCGGCTGTCGGCGCGCACCTGATCCTGCAGGCGCTGGTCGATCGACAGCTCGACTTTCAGGTTGCGGGTGGTATCGGTCCCGACCGGCAGGAAGGTGATGTCGGTCACGGTCCCCGCGACTACGCCGTTGATCGTCACCGACCCGCCGCGCGTGATGCCGCGTGCATTCGACAAAAAAACGTAGAGCGTGTAGCGCTTGGTGAAGAGATTCGCCGCCTCGCCCAGCTTGTAGACCGATACGACGAGGAGCGCGGCCGCGAACAGCACGACCACGCCCACACGCAGTTGCTCCCAGGTCACCCCGGTCGGTCGTTTCATACGCTCCTCGGTAACGAGGTCCGGCGGGCCACCGCTCGCTGCGGCTTACAGGCCACCGAGAAAATCCTGGATGTAGCGGTCTTCACTGGCTGCCATCTCTTCCGGCGTTCCGCAAAACACGATCCGCCGCTCGGCCAGCACGGCGATGTAGCTCCCCATCCGGTTCGCGGACCGGAGGTCGTGCGAGACGACGACGCTGGTCACATCGAGTTCGCGCTGCAGCTTCATGATAAGCCGGGTGATGGTCCCCGTGGTCAATGGATCCAGGCCCGATGTCGGTTCATCATACAGCATGATCTCGGGGTTGTTGGCCAGCCCCCGGGCGATCCCGACCCGTTTCTTCATGCCGCCCGACAGTTCCGACGGCAACAGTTTCATGACGTGGTCCGGGTAAAGATCCACGAATTCGAGTTTCTCCCGCACCCGGGCCTCGATCTCGTCCTCGGTCATCGAGGTGTGCTCTCTCAACGGATACGCGACGTTCTCGAATACCGACATCGAGTCGAACAGCGCGGCGCCCTGAAACACCATCCCCATCTGCTGCCGCACCAGCATCGCTTCGTCGAACGTCAGCGTGACGATGTCTCGCCCCTTGATCAGTACCCGGCCCGTATCGGGCGTGAGTAGCCGCAAAATCAGCTTGAGGATGGTGGATTTCCCTGTACCCGATTCTCCGACGATGACCATCGTCTCGCCGGGGTAGATCTCGAGAGACACGTCCTCGAGAACGGGCTGCTCGAACGCCAGCGAGACGCGCTCGAGCGCGATCACCGGGGTCGCGTTGACCGGCGTCGAGCTCCGGCGCGCCGAGCAGGTCATGCCGGTCGGCGTCTGCCGCTGGACCCGCGGAGGCGGCGCAGCCGGGGGCTTCCCCAAGAGCGCCTTGTCGGCCGCCAGCTCGTCGCGAATGGCACGGCGGACGCGCCCCGCGAACGCCTGCTCCGCCGCCGACGGCTCGTCGTCGTCGATCATTGGAGGTTCAGCGCGCCGATGAAGAGCTGCGTCATGAAATAGTCCACGACGAGAATCGAGACGCTGGCCGCCACGACCGTCCGCGTCGTGCTCTGTCCCACACCCTCGGTGCCCCCCGTGGTATTCAGTCCCTGATAGCACGCCGTGATCGCAATGATCCCGCCGAACACGAACGGTTTGGCGAGGCCCTGGATGAAATCGTTCGGCAGATACCGCCAGGTGAAGCCGTCGATGGCGACCTGGCTCCACACGCCCCGCCAATAGACCGCGCTCGAGACCCGGACAAAGAGGGTGGCGATGAGATTCCCGCCGATGATCCCGACCGCGTCGTTGATGATCGTGAGCACCGGCAGCATCACGAGCAGCGCGATCAGCCGCGGCGTGACCAGTTTCTTGATCGGGTCCGTCCCGAGGGTGTTGAGCGCATCGATCTGCTCGGTCACCCGCATCGACCCGATCTCAGCCGCGATCCCCGACCCCACCCGGCCAGCCACCATGAGCCCCGCCAGGACCGGGCCCAGCTCGCGGATCATGGACGCCGTGACGAGCCGCCCGATCATCGCGGTTTCACCAACTTGCGCCAGGCTCGCCTTGGACTGGAGCGCCAGCACCATCCCAGAGACAAACCCGGGCACGACGACGATGAAGAGCGAATCGACGCCGATCGAGTCCATCTGCTCCATCACGTCCCCCGCGTAGAACGGCCGGACGAACATGAAGCGGATGGCGTTCCAGGCCAGCACCGCGCGCTCCTGAACCGCGAAGACGGCGAGCTTGGCCTGGGTGTTCAGTCGTTCGAACAGCAGTGTTACCAAAATTGACCGGGCTGGAGGGTTCCCGTACCTTAGCAATGGGCATGCCTTCGTCAATTACGCGCGCGCGCCTCGATGCGCTCCTCACGGCCGCGGCCGGGACGCGGGTGGCCGTAATCGGCGACGCGATGCTCGACGTGTACCTTCGCGGCGACGTGGAGCGCATCTCGCCGGAAGCCCCCGTCCCCGTGGTCCGCGTCCGCGAGCGCACCCATGCCCTGGGCGGTGCCGCGAACGTTGCGCAAAATGTCGCCGCTGTCGGCGCACATTGCGAATTGGTCGCTGCGCTCGGCGACGACGCCGCCGGCCGCACGGTGCGGGACATGCTCGTGCGCCTCGGCGCCAGCCACCAATCCCTCGTCACGGTCTCCCGGGCTACGACCACCAAAACGCGGATCGTGGCCCGCGCGCAGCAGGTCGTCCGGGTCGATGAGGAGGACGATGCAGACGTCACCGGGAACGAGGTCGCCCAGTTGCTCGCGGCGGCCGAGCGGGCCGTCGCCGCAGCCGATGCGGTCGTCCTCGAGGACTACAACAAGGGCGTGCTGGTCCCCGCCGTGATCGAAGCCGCCACACGGGCCGCGGCCGCCCGGGGAATCCCGGTCGTCGTCGATCCCAAATTCCGGAATTTCTTCCGGTACCGGGGGGCGACGGTATTCAAGCCCAACCGGCGTGAACTGGAGGGGGCCCTGGGCGCCGCCGTCGACCTGGACTCCCCGCGGGCCCTCCACGACGCGGTCGAGCGCCTCGGCGTGGGCCATCTCTTGCTTACGTTGGGTGAGCATGGGATGGCGCTGGTGGGCCCTGACGGTGCCACGCATCGGGTACCGACGACGGCGCGCGCGGTGTACGATGTGGTGGGCGCCGGCGATACTGTCACCGCGTACCTCGCCGTGATGCTGGCTGCGCGCGCGACACCGCTCGAAGCCGCGATCGTCGCCAACTATGCGGCCGGCGTGGAGGTCGGGAAATCGGGCGCCGCCACGGTGACGCCCAGCGAGGTGCTCGAGGCGTTCGACGCGCACGCCGCCGAGGGACCGGCACCGGACGGCCCGGGGCGGGAACGGAACGCGACGGCGAACACGTGAGGAGAGGCGGAGACGTGAGGCAGCACGGAGATGGGCAGCCGCTCGGATTGCTGTGGCGCGTCGGCATGCCCGTCGCGCTCGCGTGCAGCGTCGTCGCGATGCGAACGGGAAGCGCACAGCAGACACTGCATCAGGACGCCTATGCGGCGACGATCGAGGGCGCCCACATCTCTGTGAGCGCGTCGACCGACCCGGGGATCCAGATCAGCGCCGGCAAGCGCCCAGGATACGTTCTGGTCGCGGCGGTCCTCCCCGAAGCCGCGACGGCTTGGGTGGACAGCGCCCGCGCCGTACTCGACGCCCCAGCCCCGCCGGTCGCGCCCGGCGCCATGGCGACGTTGTCGAGCGGACTGCTCAAGGACGGCTCCTTCAACTCGGTGTCGCTCGACCGCGTGTTCTCGACGGGGGCGCCGCGATGCACGCTGTACTTCAGCGATGGCGCGAACGTCAATCACGTGGATGTCGATCTGCCCTGCGACGCCGCCCGGCAGTTCGTCGCAGGCGTGAGCAAGGCCGCGCTGGTACAGGGAGCCTACGACCACTCCGACAGCACGTCGCCGGCCGCGCAGATGGCTGGGGGCATGCGTGCCGCGAAGCACACGCGGGACTCCACCATGGCCGTCGCCGCGGCAGCCGCCGCACAGCGGGACTCGGCGGCGCGCCTCGCGGCGGCGCGCGCCGCGGCTGCTCGTGATTCGATCAAGATGGACTCGGCGAATCACGCCGCGGCCAAGCCCAGCCACCCCTGACGGTACCGAGGCGCTAGTGGCCACGCACGCAACGGGGACGTTCAACGTGCAGATGACCCCACAGGCCACCGACGACAAGACCGCCGGGTCCACGCTGGGACGTCTCGCACTCGCCAAACAGTTTCACGGTGACCTCGAGGGCGACAGCAAGGGCGAGATGCTGACCGCCATGACGTCGGTCCAGGGATCGGCAGGCTACGTCGCGATCGAACGCGTCACCGGCCTGCTGCACGGCAAGGCCGGCACCTTCGTCCTGCTCCACCGGGGCCTGATGCAGGCGGGCAGTTTCGATCTGACGATCAGCGTCGTCCCCGACTCCGGCGACGGCGACCTGGCTGGACTCGGCGGCACGCTCGCGATCACCGTCGTGGACGGGGAGCACTCGTACGATCTGGAGTACACGCTGCCCGACGCCCGCTGAATCCCCGGGCAATTCGAGTGGCGGCGGCGATGCGCGAGGCGTCGCTGCCGGATCACGGTACGACGCCGTCGGAGCTGCTGACCGCGGCCGATCGCGCCCTGCTCCGTGCTAAGCATGAGGGGCGCGGCCGCGTCGTCGTGGCGGAGCCCGGCAGCCACCGGCTCGATGGCGGCCCTCAGCAGGCCCCGACCGCCTGACACGGCCGCTAGTACTGGAGTTAGTACTGGAGATTGAAGTTGAGCAGGTGCCAGTGGATCAGGAACCACGCGAGTCCGAGGCATGACACGGTGAGCATCCCGTCCCACACGCGAGCCCACACCCACCGGGTCCGATCCCTCCACGACATCCGGACGGTGTAGGCGACAGCGAGCGCGCCAAGAACACACAGGACCCCGAGCACCTGCAGCGTGTGCACCTCGGTGTCGCCGCGTGCGCCCAACCCACTGAGACCGTTGAGTTTGTTCACGAGCACGACCAGCACCACCGCGAACAACGCGATCGCGACGCAGACCACACGTCCGATGAGCCGGTGGCGGCGCGCGTTCGGATCGAGTACGAGCGGACGCCCGAAATGTTTCCGGATCATCGCGCCGGCGGGCCATCCAATCAGTGTCAGCGCGATGATGGCGACGCAGATGCTGAGCAGCGCCTCGTTGAACGTCCTACGATTGAGCCGGCGATCGACCTGCTGGTAGATCTCGAACGGGTACGTCGTGTACGCGATGCGTCGTCCCGTCGGGTCAGTCGTGAACGCCAGCTCCTCGTGTCCGTCGACGGCGGCGAATCGCATCGGGCCAACCTCGCGGTAGTGAACCGGCTGGCCGTTGAGTCCCCTCTCCTCCGCCGAGAGGAGCGTGCTGTCCTTCGGATCGAAAGACAGGGTGACCTCCGACAACATCGTGAGCGCGGACAGGATGTTCGTCTCGGAGCGGCGGCTCGCTTCGTAGACCCCTGCGACCGCCCGTGCATCGGCCGCGGCCGTCCCGAGAGCCGGGGCGTGCGGCCCCGGCGCCGGAAAGTACCGGTCCATGAACGCATCGAAAACCGTGGTGCGAGGACTGACGTCATCGCGGCCGATGCTGTTGTAGGACACGAAGAAACCGACATTCGCATCGAGGATGAGGTGCAGATCGCTGTGAAAGACCTGCGTGTCGCCGCCATGACCGATGATGCGGTGGCCGTTCTGGGACTCTTCGTAGAACCCGAGCGCGAATGCATGCATGGCGTCGGGCCACCCGGCCTGGCGAGTGTGCATGGCGGTGAGCGTCCCAGGCTGTAGGATGTGCCCCGCCCCGTACGAGCCATCGCCCAATTGTGCGATCATGAAATGCGTGATGTCGTCCGCGGAGGTGCTCATCGAACCCGCGGGTGCTACTTCGACCAGTTCGAATGGCTGTGAGTCCCCGGAAGCGAGGTCGTACCCTTTGGACATGAGTGGTGCGAGCGCTGGCGGCAATGGCTGGCGGAAGGTGCTGTGCACCATCTGGAGCGGTCCGAGGATGTGCTGGACGACGTAGTCATCGAATGGTTGTCCCGATACGCGCTCCACGATGTACGCGGCGAGGGTTGCCCCGTAGTTCGAGTAGGCCGGGACCGTTCCCGGAGCGAAGATCTGCGGTGGTATGTGCGTCCGCAGGTACTGGCCGATCGGGCGAAGCTCACTCGCCGTGTCCACCGCGAGATCCTTCACCGTCTCCTCGAACCCCGGGCGGTGCGTCATGAGGTCGCGCAGCGTGATCGGCTTCCCGAACGATGCCGGGATCCTGAAGTCGAGGTAGCCGTTGACGTCGCGATCGAGGTCGAGCTTGCCGAGCTCGGCCTGCTGCATCACGGCCGTCCACGTGAAGAGCTTGGAGATCGACCCCGGCCGGAACAGCGTGCTCTCGGGCACCACCGGCCGCTTGGCAGCCATGTCGGCATAGCCGTAGCCTTTCTCGAACAGCACGTGCCCGTCCTTGACGACTGCGATGACCGCCCCGGCGATATCTGCGCGGCCGATCTGAAGCGGCATGAACCCGTCCAGGAACGTTTCCAGATCCTCGGCGGTCAGCGCGTGGGTGCCCGCCGCCATGGCCGGTGCTGCGGAAGCCGCCACGGGAGGTGCGGCAGGCCCATGACGTTGCGCGCCAGCGGTGCCGGCATGCGCAGTGAGGGCAACGGCAACGGCACAGAGCTGGTGAACGACACCGCGCCCACGCGTCCAGGAAGCCATCGAACAATCCTCTCGTCGGAAGTGAGGGCCAGTATGCTCATCCATCCGCCGCCGCGCAATCACGCACGGCCGTGCCGTCCGCCGGCACGCCCACCTCCTTGCGTGACACGGCAAAGGGTTTGTATATCAGCGATCCATGCATCCCAGACTCTTACTCTGCGTCCTCTGCCTGACGAGCGTCGCGTGCGCCCCGCGGGACACCAGCGCACCGGCTGGGGGCGACTACGACGTCGTGCTGTCCAACGGCCATGTCATTGATGGCACCGGCAACCCCTGGTTTGCGGGCGATGTCGCGATCAAGGGCGACCGAATCGCCCGTGTCATGCCCGCCGGGGGATTGGCGAAAGCACGCGCCACCCGGCGCATTGATGCGACCGGGTTGGTCATCGCGCCCGGTTTCATCGACATTCAGGGACAGTCCTACAGCGCCTTCCTCGCCGGCGATGGACGCAACGTCAGCAAGGTCACCCAGGGCATCACGACCGAGATACTCGGCGAAGGTGGCACACCGGCGCCGGCGAACGCCCGGACACTGGCGCTCGACGCGGCCGACACGGTTGTGGCGCGTCTCGATTCCACCTTTCAGGGTGCGCACGGCTTCGGCCATTTTCTGACCGCCATGGGCCGGCACGGGATCTCCGAGAACGTCGGATCCTTTGTCGGAGCGGCCACGATCCGCTCGTACGGCAAGGGTGCCGACACGGGTGCCGCCACGCCGGCGCAACTCGATACGATGCGCGCCGCGACGCGCCGCGCGATGCAGGACGGCGCATTTGGCCTCGGGAGCGCTTTGATCTATCCGCCGGGCAGCTACGCCTCGACCGACGAGTTGATTGCTGAAGCGCGCGAGACGGCACCGTTCCATGGGGTGTACATCACCCACATGCGGTCCGAGGGCGACCACCTCCTCGATGCGGTCGCCGAGGCGATGCGCATCGGGCGGGAGGGCGGCGTGCCGGTCGAGATCTACCATCTCAAGGCAGCAGGTCCGCGCAATTGGGCCACCATGGCGACCGTCATCGCGCGAATCGATTCGGCGCGAGCGGCTGGCCAGGACGTCGGCGCCGATATGTATCCGTATGAGGCCGGCTCGACTGCCCTCGATGCGTGTCTCCCGCCGTGGAGCGCCGCGGGTGACAGCACGCTGATCAACATCGCCAATCCGGCGACGCGCGCCCGGATCACCGCCGACTTGATGGCTCCTCGCACATCATGGGAAAGCCTGTGCCAGCTCTCCACTCCTCAGGGCGTGATGGTGGTCGGCCTCACAGCCTCTGAAGACAAGCCGTATGAGGGGCTGCGCCTGAGCGAGATCGCGGCCCGCGAGCACAAATCGTGGACCGATGCCCTCATGGACATCACGACGCGTGAAAAGGGTCAGGCGGCGGCAGAGTTTTTCATCGCTAGCGAGCCGAATATCGAGATGCAGATGCAGCAGCCGTGGATCAAGTTCGGCACCGACGCCGACGGCGCCGATCCCGATTCGATGAAGGGCATGACTCACCCGCGCGCGTTTGGAGATTATCCGCGCATTCTCGGCCACTACGTACGTGAGCGCCATGTGCTCCGCCTCGAGGACGCGGTGCGCAAGATGACATCTGCCGTGGCCGAGCGGCTATCGATTGCCGATCGGGGGGTGCTGCGCGAGGGCGCCTACGCGGATGTCGTGGTGTTCGACCCGGCGACGGTCATCGATCACGCCACGTACGAGAAGCCGGCCCAGTTGTCGTCGGGAATCCGCGAGGTGTTCGTCAACGGCGTCGAAGTGGTCCGCGATGAGAAACACACCGGCGCGAAGCCCGGCCGAGTCGTGCGCGGACCCGGCTACGAACCCGCGGCGCCCTGAGCGAGAAGCACCGCCTCGCTAACCGTCTACCGCTCCATGCCACATCGAACGGACTGCCAGTTCGTGGGCGCGGCACGTCAGGGGCCGGTGTGGGCTCCCGTTTATCGAAGGCGCCAGCGATCTTAGAGGGATGCCCGACCGGCGATATACGGACGCGGAGAGCACGACCATTTTCCAGTTGGCGGCGGAAGGGTCATCGGCGCTTCCGGATCACGCATCGCACAGCGACGGATTGACCCTGGCCGATCTCAAGAGTATCGGCCTCGAAGTGGGTATCTCTCCTGACGCCGTAGCGCACGCCGCTCTAACACTCAACGTGCGCCAAGGCGCGGTATCCCGCACGCTTGTCGGCCTGCCGATTGGTGTCGAGCGCCGGGTGACACTTCGCCACCGACTTACAGATGAGGAGTGGAGGCGTCTGGTCGTACAGTTCCGTGACGTGTTTAAGGCGCGGGGGCGAACTGAGTCTGACGGCTCGCTGCGTCAGTGGACGAACGGCAATCTCTACGTGCTCGTTGAGCCGACTGCAACAGGCGATCGCCTTCGTCTGGGCTCAGTCAATGGCCGCGCGACCGCGGCACTTCGGCTCGGCCTTGTGAGTCTAGGCGGCGCGGCTGTCGTCGCGATCGCCGACCTGCTTGGTGGTCACTTCACCGACGTGGGCACTATCGCGGGGCTGGTGGCCGGCAGCGTCGTCATGCTGGCCATGGGCGCGCTACCGCTGCGCGCTTGGGCGCGCCTTCGCGAACGCCAAATGGAAGATTTCGCTGCACAACTTGCGCTCCCACCTGCCGCAGCGCTGCCAGGATCAGAGGCGGTGTAGCGCCTGGCGGCGCGAAGCCTGGACGAGTCGTACGGGGCGTGAGCTACCAGCCAGCGCCGCTCTGAATCACGGCCGTCATCACGAGGGTCGGTGGCGCCGAGGACGGCTGTGTGAGAATCGCATGCCCGATACGACGCCCGCACCCATGCGGGCTTCAGCACCACTCGGGGGCGTCATCGCCTGCCGCTCCCAACTCGAGCACCCTGCTTCAACAGGTGTCTCAAAAACACGTGTGACAGGATGGCATTTACATCATCGTCGCGGGTAGACACCACCAG
>JANWIF010000169.1 GCA_025450035.1 Gemmatimonadaceae bacterium | reverse complement strand
GGCCAGCGTACTGCCGATTACGATTTCGCGCTGGGCGACGACCGCATCGCGCAGGAGCCCGTCGAGCCTCGCGACGCCTGCAAGCTCATGGTCGTCGAGCGCGCAACCGGACGCATTACGCACCGCGTCTTCCGCGATCTCCGCTCGCTCGTGGCGCCCGGGGACGCGCTGGTGCTCAACACCACGCGTGTGTTTCGCGCGCGCCTGCTGGCCCGTCGCGCGTCGGGCGCGCCAGCGGAACTCCTGCTGCTGCGCCCAACAGGCGCTAACCAGTGGGAAGCGATGGTGAGTCCCGGTGGCAAGCTGCGTGTCGGGCGTACGGTGACGGTCGCGCCGGGATTCGAAGCCGATGTGCTCGAGATCACGAACCGGCGCACGCGGATCGTGCGCCTGCGCGCGGACACCGGCGACGTATCGGCTGCGATCGAGCAGTATGGTCACGTACCGCTGCCGCCGTACATCGCGCGGCCGGACACCGCGGCGGACGCCGAGCGGTATCAGACGGTGTATGCGCGTGAGCGCGGCTCCGTTGCGGCACCGACTGCGGGACTGCACTTCACGCCTCAGCTGCTTGATGCTTTGATGGCGCGCGGCGTGCGTCGTGTGGATCTCGTGCTGCACGTGGGCGCTGGCACGTTCAAGCCGGTGGAGGTGGACGACCCGGCGGAACATCAGATGCACGAAGAGTGGTACGATCTGTCCGCCAGCGCCGCGGCCGCACTGAACGAAACGCGAGCAGCCGGTGGAGCGATCTGGGCCGTTGGCACGACGAGTTGCCGAGCGCTCGAGAGTGCCGTGCGGGACGATCGGTCGTTTGCCCCGGCACGCGGCGACACGCGTATCTTCATCCGTCCGCCGTATGCGGTCCGTGCCGTGGACAACCTGATCACCAATTTTCATCTTCCCCGCTCGACGCTCGTCATGCTCGTGGCCGCCTTCGCCGGCTACGAGCTCACGATGCGGGCGTATCGCGAGGCAATCGATGCCGGATATCGGTTCTACTCGTACGGCGACGCAATGGCGATCGTGTAGCCGGGCGATGATCGGACTGTTTGTGGCGGGATGCGTGGTGCACACCACGCGATACTTCATCTCGCCCGCTGCCGCGGAGCGCATCACACCGACAGTGATGCGCGACCGCGTGAACGCCATGATGGTGCTCGAGTGTCCCCGGCTGCGCGCGTCACGTGACAGTACGTGGGGCGCGGTGGGTATTGCGTTGGTCGTCGATTCCGCCGGGCTCGTGCAGCGCGCATCGATGCGGCGCGGGTCCGGCAGCGCGTCGTTGGACGACGTGTTGGGCGCGCTCGCGGCGCAACTCCGGCTGGATCCGCAGCCGCGCGCGAGGACAGCCCAACCGGCGACACGGCAGCTCGCCGTGTTCTACTGGTGTTCGCGGACCGCGGGCGACGTGCGGCTCCAGATCGATTCGATGTGATGCGATGACCGTTCCCGGATTTGGGTTCTCGATCCACGCCACCGCCGGTGCCGCTCGCGCCGGCGTTTTCAGGACTCCGCACGGCGGCGTCCCGACCCCCGCGTTCATGGCCGTGGGCACGCTGGCAACGGTCAAGACGCTCGACCCGGTCGAGCTGCACGCCATTGGCGCGACGATGATTCTTGCCAATACGTATCACCTGCATCTTCGACCCGGCGAAGATGTGGTGCGCGCGTTGGGCGGACTTCATCGCTTCATGCAATGGGACGGTCCGCTCCTCACGGATTCCGGCGGATTTCAGGTCTTTTCCCTCGAGACCATGCGACGCGTGACCGAGGACGGCGTGGAGTTTCGCAGCCACGTGGATGGCTCCCTGCGCTTTTTTACTCCCGAGCGTGTGATCCAGATCCAACGCGACCTGGGTGCTGACGTGATCATGCAGCTGGACCCTGTGATCCCCGGACAATCCGACCTCGCGACCGCGCGCGACGCGAGTGAGCGGAGCGTGCGGTGGCTGGTGAGAGCGAGAAACGCGTGGGAAGAGGGCACCGCGCCCTGCCATCAAGCCCTCTTCCCCATCGTCCAAGGCGGCATCCACGCCCAACTGCGACGCGAAGCGGCACGCGCGATCAGCGATGTGGGCGATTGGGTGGGATACGCGATTGGAGGCCTTTCGGTGGGCGAAGCCAAGGGCGACATGTACGCGATGATCGAGGGTGCCAACGACGCGTTGCCGCACGACCGCCCGCGCTACCTCATGGGCGTGGGATTCCCCGAGGATCTCGTGCAAGGGATCCGTCGCGGCGTCGATCTGTTTGACTGCGTCGCCCCGACGCGCATGGGACGCACTGGCACAGCGTTCACGAGCGAAGGGCGGATCAACGTGCGCAACGCACAATGGCGTCTCGATCCGCGCCCGCTCGACCAACGGTGCGAATGTTCCACGTGCCGGCGATTCAGCCGCGCATACCTCCGCCACCTGTTCGTTGCCGGCGAGGTGCTGGGACTGCGCCTTCTATCGCTGCATAATGTACATTTCCTGGTCTCCCTGGCCCGTGACGCGCGCGCCGCGATCGAAAGCGGGGGGGGGACGTTCGACGGCTGGAGCCACGACTGGCTCGGCCGCTACCACTCTGGACCTACCTCCGCCCCATGATCGTACACTCGTTGCTGCCTCCATTCGCCGCGCAGACCGCGTCTCCCGCGACAGGCGGCCCCGGCTTCGGCATTTTCATTGCCGAAATCGCGCTGCTGATCGTCGCCTTCTATTTCGTACTCGCGCGCCCGCAGCAGAAGAAGCGCAAGCAGCAAGAGCAGACGTTGCGAAGCCTCCGCAAAGGCGACGAAGTAGTCACCGCGGGCGGCATTGTTGGCGAGGTGATTCACATCAAGGAAACGATCAAGGAAGGCACGCCGGAGCCGACCATGGAGGACCGGATCACCATCAAGTCGGGCGAATCGCGGATCGTGGTGGAACGCGGGCGCATCGCGAGCGTCACGCGCAAAACCGCCGACACCGCTGCCGGAGGTACCGCGTGAGCGTGCTCGACATCCACGTCCTCGGCTCGCCGGTGCTGCGCCAGGAGACGACGCCAGTCACCGAGATCACGCCCGATATCCAACGGCTCATCGACGACATGTTCGAGACGATGTACGCCGCCAAGGGCATCGGACTCGCCGCGCCGCAGGTTGGGCGGCGTGAACGTCTGTCGGTGATCGACGTGGACGACAATCGGTTCGTGATCATCAATCCGGAGATCGGGGTCGCCGACGGGAAGCAGAAGGGCGAGGAAGGCTGCCTGTCCATTCCCGAGATCTACGGTGATGTGGAGCGCGCAATGCACGTGCTCGTTCGCGCCACGGACCGCGAGGGAAATCCGTTCGAGGTGGATGCCACGGACCTGCTCGCGCGATGCGTGCAACACGAAATCGACCATCTGCATGGCCGGTTGTTCATTGATTATCTCAGCCTCGTGAAACGGCGCGCGGCGCTCGCCAAGTGGGAGAAGCTGCGACAGGGCGAGCGGTCGTTCATCCGCAGGCTGAACCCGCAGGAGGCCGTCAGCAGGCAGCACCGGGACGAGGAACTCTAACGTGCGCGTCCTCTTCTGGGGGACGTCAACGTTCGCGGTACCCTCGCTGCGTGCACTGGTCGGCGAAGGGTTCGATGTGGTGGGAGCGGTCACGCAGCCGGATCGTCCAGTTAGGCGATCGCGTTCGACGGTGGTCGCGCCGCCGGTGAAGGAGACCGCGGCCGCGGAGCAGATTCCCGTCCTGCAGCCGGAGCGGCCGCGCGGCGCGCCGTTCCTCGCCTCGATCGCCGCGCTCGAGCCGGAGATCTCCGTGGTCGTGTCGTACGGCCACTTGCTCCCGCGGGCGGCTATCGAGCTGCCGCCGCTGGGAACGATCAACGTCCATGCGTCGCTCCTCCCCAAGCTGCGCGGCGCCGCGCCAATTCAGGCCGCCGTGCGCGATGGTTACATCGAGACCGGGATCAGTATCGTGCGCATGGTGTCGGAGCTCGACGCCGGCCCGATTATCCTTCAGGCCCGCACGCCGATCGCGTCCGACGAAACGTACGGTGAGTTGGAGCTGCGTCTCTCGGAGCTGGGGGCCCTGGCACTGGTCGAAGCGCTGACGCTACTCTCGATGAACCAGGCCAGCGCCCGTGAGCAGGACCACGCCGCGGCGACGTACGCCGGAAAAATCGATCGGTCGATGGCTCGCATCCCATGGCGTGAGGGATGCGGCGTCGTTGGGCGCTTGATCCGCGCCTACGATCCCAAACCTGGTGCGTACACGCATCTGCGCGACGTCCAGGTGAAGCTCTTTGGCGCGCGAGAGACCGAAGCCGTGGGGGATGAAGGTCCCAGGCGTGCGGGTGAGATCGTCGGGCTCGACGAGTACGGCCTCGTGGTCGCGTGCGGAGACGGCGCCGTATCCATCGCCTACGCCCAACCGGAAGCCAGACGACGCATGACGACTCGCGAGTGGATCACCGGAAGAACCGTCTCAATCGGCGACGTGCTCTCATAGGAGTGGGGAGTGGAGAGTGGGCTCACCTGGATGTGGGACCGTCACTGGTGAGCCCACTACCTACCGCCAACGTTAGTCAAGTGATTCCTGTTCTTCACGTCGTCACGAATGATCTGGTGATCGGTCGCCCGTGGTTTACCGACCGCGCGCGCGGTGTGATGCAGGCCGCTGGGAAACTCGGTGCGTTGCACCTGAGAGCACGACTGGTGTCCGCCGCTCGACTCTATGAGTTGGCACGCGAGCTCCTCCCCGTGCAAGAGCGCACCGGGTGCTGGGTGGTCATCAACGATCGACTCGATGTCGCCCTCACGGCGGGCGCGAGCGGAGCGCAGCTCACGACGCGCTCCATCGACGTGGCCGATGCGCGACGCATGGTTGGGTCGCTGCCCCTGGGCGCGAGCGTGCATTCGGTGAGCGAGGCCACGGCCGCCGCGTCGTCAGGCGCGGACTGGGTGGTCGCTGGACACATCTACCCTACGCCGTCGCACGCGGGCGCGCCCGGTCTGGGGCTGGAGCTGGTCCGCGACGTTGCAACCACGGTACACGTGCCGTGTATCGCGATCGGCGGCGTCCTCCCGGAGCACGTTCCCACCTTGCTCGCCGCGGGCGCGTATGGCGTCGCCACCATCAGCGGAATCTGGGGTGCGAACGATGCTGAACTGGCCGCATCCGACTATGTTTCCCGCTATGAGCGAGCTCACGGTTCGTAGCGCGACGATTGCGCCCGTCGTGAACGGCGAGCCCCGTCGCCTCCAGGCAGGTACGACGGTAGGCGACCTGTTGCGCGAGCTCTCACTCGACCCCCAACTCGTCGTGGTCGAGCACAACCGCACGATCCTTCGCGACCGCACCACCTTCGATGCGCTTCCTCTCGCCACCGGCGACACGATAGAGATCGTGCACTTCGTGGGAGGAGGGTGACTTGGCTACACTGCTGAACATTCCGGGCTCCGCTTCGGCGGCACTCGATACGCCGTTTGTCATCGGCGGACGCGGCTTCCGGTCGCGCCTGCTCGTCGGCACGGGCAAGTACGCGTCCAACGAAACCATGGTGCAGGCAATCGAAGCGAGCGGCGCTGAAATCGTGACTGTCGCCGTGCGTCGCGTGAATCTCGATCGGACGCGCGAGGAAGGGATTCTCTACCACCTTGACCCCACACGGTATTTCCTCCTCGCCAATACGGCGGGCTGCTACACCACCGAAGACGCCATACGCTACGCGCGCTTGGGCCGCGCCGCCGGATTCAACGAATACATCAAGCTCGAGGTCATCGGCGACAAGGAAACGCTGTTGCCCGACACGGCGGGATTGATCGACGCAACGCGCACGCTCTCCGCTGAAGGATTCAGAGTGATGGCGTACACCAACGATGACCTCATCACCGCGTTGCGTCTCGAGGACGCAGGCGTGTCGGCGGTGATGCCGCTGGCGTCCCCCATCGGCTCTGGGCTCGGGCTTTTGAACCCATACTCCATCCGTACGATCAAGCATCGCCTCACGGTGCCGGTCATCGTGGACGCGGGCGTGGGCACGGCGTCGGATGCCTGTGTCACCATGGAGCAAGGCGTCGACGGCGTCCTCATGAACACGGCCCTCGCCGCGGCCACCGATCCCGTTCGCATGGCCTGGGCAATGCGCGCGGCGATGGATGCCGGCCGACTGGCGTATCTCGCCGGTCGGATGCCGCGGCGTGAGGTCGCGGTGCCGTCGTCGCCTACCGAGGGGTTACTCGAGTGACGCCGGCGGGCCCGCGCGCAGGCGGGGGCGGAGCGTCCGGCGCAGCGGGCGGCACGCCGGTGTTGTACGAGACTGGAGGCATCACCGACTCCCGGCGCGTGGCGGCGGACCTGTGCGCGGATCTGCGCGGCGGCGAGCTCCTCGATCCCGCATTCGAGGCACGCGCACCCCGGCTCGACGCGCGCGACCGCCGGTGGACGCAAGAGCTGGTGTACGGGATGCTTCGCCGCCGCGCCGTGATCGACGCGCACCTCGACGCACGGGTGCGCGGCGGCCTGGCGCGTTTGGATCCGGATCTCATCGACCTCCTCCGGTTAGGCGTGTACCAGTTGATGTACATGGGCAGCGTGCCGGCGTACGCGGCCATCGCGCAGACGGTCGAGCTGGCCAAACAGCGGCACGGGATCGGGGCAAGCCGGCTGGCCAACGCGGTGCTGCGCCGACTGGAGCGCGAGCGCGACGCGTTGGAGCTCCCACATCCCGTGGATCCGGTAGACGCCCTGGCCCTCCGATACTCGCATCCGCGCTGGCTGGTGGCGCGCTGGGTGGCGCGCTGGGGCGCGAGCGAGACAGAGCGCCTGCTGGCCGCCAACAACACGGAGCCGCGCACGGTCCTGCGCCCGTACGGCATCGTGCGCGAGCAACTCGAGGCCACACTCGAGTCGGCGGGCATTCACGTGGAGGATGCGCCGCTCGTCCCCGACAGCATCCAATTGTCCACCCACGCCTCGCTCGTTGAGTTAGGCGCGTTCCGGAAGGGATTGTTCTTCGTCCAGGATCCCGCGTCGACGCTCGCGGTCCGGTACGCCGATATTCCGCCGGACAGCCTCGTCGCGGACCTGTGCGCGTCGCCCGGCGGGAAGACGCTCGAATTGACTCGAGCGGCGCGTGCGGTGCTCGCCGCCGATCGCTCGGCAACGCGCATGCAGCGGCTCATGACGAACGTGCGCCGCGTGGAGGCGCGCAACGTGCTCGCGCTCGTCGCCGACGCGCGGCACCCGCCATTCCGCCAAGTGGACGCGGTGCTCGTGGACGCGCCGTGCACGGGCACCGGGACGTTCCGCCGGCACCCCGATGCGCGCTGGCGGCTCAAGGTGTCCGACTTCGCCGTGTTAGGCGCGCTGCAGCGCAGCATTCTGCGCGCGGCGGCCTCGATCGTGCGGCCGGGCGGGCTCCTGGTCTACAGCACCTGCTCGTTGGAACCCGAAGAGAACGACGCCCAGATCGAGAGCCTGCTCGCCGAAAACGCCGAATGGCGGCTCGAGCCGCCGGCCACCGGCGCGGTGCCAGCCGAGGTGCTCGACGCCGGCCGCCTGCGCATCCTGCCGCACCGGCACGGGGTGGACGGCGCCTTCGCCGCCCGGCTGCGCCGGGTAGGCGGATGACATGGCGCGCCGCGACGCGGCGTCCGATCCCATTTCTCGTGGCGGCCACCGGAGGGTTCCTGCTCGCCTACGTCATCGTCGCGTTGTTCGTCTTTCCGGCCAACCTCGTCGCCACCGATGTCCGCGTGCCGAACGTAACCGGGCTCCCCTACCCCGACGCGACCGCGCTGCTCGCCAAGGCCGGCCTCGGCACCACCCGCGGCGAGCAGCGCTACGACAATTCCGCCCCCGCCGGCGCGGTGTTGGCGCAGAACCCCCTCCCCGACGCCATGCAGCCCAAAGGCGGCTCGGTCGTGCTCGACGTGAGCCGCGGCCAACGGCTGGTCGATGTGCCCCGCCTGGTGGGACTCACCCGCCAGCAAGCGCAGCAGACGCTGGAGAACGCGGGGCTCGACGTGGGCGATGTGACCCCGGTGGACAACGAGGCTCCGTTAGGCCAAGTGCTCTCCAGCACGCCTGCTGCCGGCGCGCGCGTCCCCGTGCCGTCGCCGGTGAGCTTCACCGTGAGCGACGGGCCGCCCGCCGTCAGCATCCCCGATGTGACCGGTCAGGACTACACGGCGGCCCGCGCGCTTCTCGCGCAACTCGGCTTCGCCGTCGGTGCCGTGTCGTACGACACCACCAGCATGCTGCCCACGCGCGCCGTCGTCGCGCAAACGCCAGCCGCAGGATCCCCCGCGCACGCCGGCGATACCATCACCCTCACGCTCGCCGGCCGCCCATGAGTGTCCGCATCGCGCCGTCGATTCTCTCCGCTGACTTCGCCCACCTGGCAGATGAGATCGACCGCGTCGCCAATGGCGGCGCGGACTGGATCCACATCGACGTCATGGACGGCCGGTTCGTGCCTAACCTGACCTACGGCACGAAAGTCATCGAGACCATGCGGCGCATCACCGAGCTCCCCCTCGACGTCCACCTCATGGTCGTCGAGCCGGAACGCTTCTTCGACGATTTCGCCGGCGCCGGCGCGAGCTCGCTCACGGTACACGTCGAGGTCGCGCCACACCTCAATCGGCAGATCAATCGCATCAAAGAGCTCGGCTGCCTCGCCGGCGTCGCCGTCAACCCGTCGACCTCGCTCGAAACCGTGCGCGAGGCCGCCCCCGATCTCGACCTGCTGCTCGTGATGACGGTCAATCCGGGATTCGGCGCGCAACCGTTCATTCCCGCTACGGTTGACAAGGTGCGCCGAGCGCGCCAACTGCTCGATGCCGCCTCGAGTGGTGCGGTGCTCGAGGTGGATGGCGGCATCAGCCGCGACACCATCCGCGCGGTGTGGCGGGCCGGCGCCGATACCTTCGTTGCCGGCCACGCGGTCTTCGCCGCCGCCGACCCCGCGGCCGAGATCGCCGCGCTCCGCGAACGCTGTCGGGAGCACGCATGACGGTTCGCCAACAGTGGGCGCTCGTCGGCGGCTTTCTCGCGGTCGTGTGCGGCGTGCTCTACGGCGCCACCCGGCTCTTCGGTGGCGGCGCCGTCACGGCGGGCTCGCGCGCTCCCGACTTTCACGCCACCACTATCGACGCCACCGCGCATCCGGTCACGCTCGCGGATTTCCACGGACAGGTGGTGCTGCTCAATATCTGGGCCACTTGGTGTGTCCCGTGCCGCAGCGAGATGCCCAGCATCGAGAACCTGCAGCGCGCGATGGGTCAGCGCGGATTGCGCATCGTCGCTGTCAGCATCGACGATCCCGGCCAGGAACAGCGAATTCGCGATTTCGTGAAACAGTACGGCCTGACGTTCGAAGTGCTACACGATGCCTCATCGCGCATCAAGGATATTTACCAGACCACGGGAGTGCCGGAAACGTTCATCATCGGACGCGATGACGTGATTCGCAAGAAGGTGATCGGTGCGACCGACTGGAACACCGACGACAATCGCGCGCTGCTCGCCCAACTACTGTCCGAGCCCACGCACTGAATGGCCCCCGCCACCACGCCGCCCACACCGCCCACGCCGCTGCGCGCCCGCGCCCGGTCGCTGGAACAGCGGCTCGCGACGATCGCTATGGCGCGGTTGCCGCTGAAGCTCGCGGCGTTGTTCTTTGCGCTCGTGCTCTGGCTGGCGGTGAGCGCCGAAGAGCCCACGGAAGAGTGGCTGGATGTGCGCGTGGCCCTCATCCACGACTCGAACGTCACGCTGCTCGACAGCGCACCGCCCGTTCAGGCGCTGGTCGTCGGACGCGGGCGGGATCTGCTCAAACTCTACACCACGCTCCCCGTACTGCGCCGTTCCATCGAAGCCGACACCGCCACCCGCCTCACGCTCAATCTCCGGCCCACCGATGTCGACTTGCCGAGCAATGTGGACGCACGCGTGCGCGATGTACGCCCTGCGGTCCTGACCATGCACGTCCGCATCACCGAAGCGCGTCGCGTGCCGGCCCGCTCGGCAATCGTGGTCTCGGCCGACAGCGGGTTCCGTGTGCTCGGCGCCCCGATCATCGATCCGGAGAGCGTCGTCGTGCGCGGCCCACGTGACGCCGTACGCAAGGTGTCCAGCGTCTTCACGGAGCGCCGCCAGATCTCGGTGCACGACACCATCACCGACATCGTCGTCCCCATCGATACGGCGGGACTCCCGATGCGCGTCACGCCGCCCGAGGTCCGCCTTCACATCGTCGCGGCTCGCGATGTCGCCGCGCCTCCCGCGCGCGACACGACGCGCCGCGCCTCGACGCACGGCCCGTGATGCGCGTCCTCGGCATCGAGACGTCGTGCGATGAGACGTCCGCCGCCATCATCGATGGAGAAGCGAATACGGCCGCTGTCCGATCACTCGTCATCCTGTCACAGGATGTGCACCGCGTGTTCGGCGGCGTTGTCCCGGAAATCGCCTCGCGCGCGCATCTCACCGCGGTGGTGCCAGTCGTCGAGCGCGCGTTGGCCGACGCCGGCGTCGCACGCGAGTCGCTCGACGCCATCGCCGTGACTAACGCGCCGGGGCTGGTGGGCGCGCTGCTCGTTGGGCTCAGTTTCGCAAAGGCGCTCGCCTGGATGCAGGGGATTCCAATGATCGGCGTGCACCACATGGAAGGGCATCTCTTCGCCACCGCCCTCGAGCATCCGAACGCCCAACCGCCGTTCACGGCACTTCTCGTGTCCGGCGGTCACACCATGCTGCTCGACGTCGCGGAGTGGGGACGCTACCGGTTGCTCGGCGCCACGCGCGACGACGCGGCGGGAGAGGCGTTCGACAAGGTCGCGAAGCTGCTCGGGCTCCCCTATCCCGGTGGGCCGCACATCGAGCGGCTCGCGGCGCATGCCGATCCCCACGCGGGCGGCAGTCGATATCGCTTCACGCGTCCCATGGTGCGTTCCGATCAGCGGCCCGGCGACCCGGATTACTACGATTTCTCGTTCAGCGGACTCAAGACAGCCGTCCTCAACGCCGTGCGCGCGAGCGCGAACACCGACGCCGATCGCGCCGCGATTGCGCGCGCGTTTCAGGACGCGGTGATCGACTCCCTGGTGGAGAAGACCGCGCGGGCGGCGCACGCGTACGAAAGAACCCGCATCGTTCTAGGCGGGGGGGTGGCCTGCAATCATGCCCTCGTGGCCGCCATGGGCGAGCGTCTGGCGCCGTTGGGCGCCACGGTCTATGCTCCAAGCGTGCGGCTCGCCACCGATAACGCCGCCATGATCGCTCGCGCCGGGTTGTTTCACGTGCAGCGCGGCGAGCGGTCGGACCTCGATCTCGATGCATTCGCATCCGCGCCTTGACCTGGACGCCTCGAGACCTGACCGTTCACCACCCGTGCGCCTACTCCGGCGGGAAGCTGT
>JANWIF010000168.1 GCA_025450035.1 Gemmatimonadaceae bacterium | reverse complement strand
CGCGCACCCCGACTTGACGGGCGCCCCCCCCCCCCCCCCCCCCCCCCCGGATCCGTCAGGTCCACACCGCACCAGGTAACGCAGACCCGATCGTTCTCCACGATCTTTCTCATCGAGATGTGGGAGCGCTTCGGCTACTACGGCATGGCCGCGCTGCTGGTGCTGTACATGGTGCAGCAACTCGGCTTCGAAGATACCAAGGCCAGTCTGACGTGGGGCGCGTTCGCGGCGCTGGTGTACGCCTCGCCCGCCGTGGGGGGATGGATCGGCGACAAGGTGCTGGGCGCGCGTCGCACCATGACCCTCGGCGCCATCGTCCTGTGTATCGGCTACCTGCTGCTGTCGCTGCCGACGACGGGATTGTTCTTCATGTTCTGCGCGTTAGGCGTGATCGTGGTGGGCAACGGCTGCTTCAAAGCCAACGCCGCCAACCTCGTGCGCCACATCTACGAGGGCGACGACAGCAAGATCGACAGCGCGTTCACCATCTATTACATGGCCGTCAACGTCGGGTCGACGATCTCCATGTTGCTCACGCCATGGATCAAGGCACGTTACGGATGGCACGTCGCGTTCGCGGTCTGCTCGGTCGGATTGTTGCTGGGGCTCATCAACTATCTTTTCATGCGAAAGACGCTGTCGCAGATCGGGTCGAAGCCCGACTACGAGCCCATCCATTGGCCGAAAATGTTCGCGGTGTTGATCGGCGGCGCGCTGCTGCTCTTCGCGGTCGCGTTCATACTCCAGCACCATGACGTCGCGGTGTGGTGCGTCTACCTTGCCGCTCTGGTGATCCTCGGCATCTTCGCCTACCTGATCGCCAACAGCACGAAGAAGGAGCGCAGCGGACTCATCGCCGCGCTGATTCTCGTTGGGCAGACGATTCTGTTCTTCATTTTCTATCAGCAGATGTCCACGTCGCTCACGCTGTTTGCGCTGCGCAACGTGGATTGGAACCAGACGCTGTTCGGCGTGCACCTGTTCACCTGGCAGCCCGCGCAATACCAGGCGCTGAACCCGATCTGGATCATGGTCATGAGCCCGCCCCTCGCCTGGTTGTACACGCGAATGGGAAAAGGCAAGGGCGACCTTCCCATCGCCGCCAAGTTCGCGATCGGGTTCGCCGTGTTGTCGCTCGGCTTCTTCACGTACTGGTCGAGCGGGTTCTTTGCGGTGGATGGACACGTGTCGTCAGGGTTCATGATCCTCGGCTACGCGTTCCAGTCGTTAGGCGAGTTGCTGATCAGCGGGTTGGGCCTGGCCATGATCGCGCGGTACATCCCCGCGCGCATGGGGGGATTCATGATGGGCGCGTACTTCGTAGGCACGGGGATCGCGCAATACCTGGGTAGCGTGGTGGCCACCTTCGCCAGCGTTCCGTCGGATGTGAAAGATCCGGTGAAGACGCTAACGCTCTACACGAATCTGTTTTTCTGGCTGGGCGTGGTGGCCGTGGGTGGCGCCGTGGTCGCGGTCATCCTGCTGCCGCTCATGGCCAAGCTCTCGCGCGAGCACAGCGAAGGAGCGATGGACCGCATTCGCGACGGTGCGCCGCGCACCGTGGGGGCGGAGGGGTGAGGCCCGCCTCAGCCGGTGCGATGTCAGAGGTCGCGCCGCTGGAAATGCACGATCGCGACGGCGAGTGCTGCGCACAGATACACTGCTGCGTACACCACCGCCGTCGCGCTCGGAATCGAAACGTTGGCGAACGGCGAGAAGGAGAGCGAGCCCGCGAGGGACGTTTGCATCTCGTACGCGGCTCGCCGCCACAACGATTCGCCGGGCATGATCAGGCTGGAGATGACGCCGAGCGTCACGATGTGCTGGCTCTGCGAAAAGCCGCTCACCTGCTCCAGCCAGCCGCCCATGAAGGCGACGCCCTGCAGCCCTAGCGCCAGGACGCCGGTGGTGAGCGTGGAGAACCACGTTCCGAGCAGGAACGTGATGCCTAACGCAACGATGCACTCGAAGATGATCAGGAGCAGGCCGCGCACCGGATGCTCGGGTATCACGCCCGTGACCGCGTAGGCGACGCCGATGGTCGCGTAGAACGTGATGACCACGTAGGCGACGATCATCCCGACGAAGCCCAGGAACTTGCCGATCAGAATCTGCCAACGGGCGATGGGCTTGGTGGCAATGGCGTGAATCGTTCCCGAGCTGATCTCGCCGGCCAGCGTATCGATGGACGTCAGGATCGTCAGGACGACCGCCAGCAGGTCGCAGGTGTACAAGCCGATCATGAGCATGCCGGCTTCGACCTGATAGCGGACGAACGGCGACATGGGCCGCGACTGGAACTGCAGCACCTGCAATCGTAGCGCGATGGCGAAGACCGCGAGCAGCAGCGCGCCGGCAACCAGAGCCGTCCAGGCAATCTTCCGGCGCGCCGCCTCACGCATCGTGATGCCGGCCATGATCCAGATGGCGCTCATAGACCGCGATCCTCGCCCATGATCGTCACGAACGTCTCCTCCAGCGAGGCTCGGTCGGGCGTGAGCGCGAAGACATCCGCCCCCGAGCTCACCAGGTGACGCATGATGGCGGGGAGCACGTCTCTCGAACGTACGCGAAAGCGCAGTTGATCGGGTTGGGCTTCGACGCCATCGGCCCAGGCGCCGAGCGCCTCTATCGCGTTAGGCGACACGTTTCGTGCCTGCACGACGACGCGGATCGCCTCCTGCGACGCGGCGCGCAGGTCCTGGCTGGCTACCACCTCGCCGTCCTTGAGAAATGCCACGCGATCACACGTCACTTCGATCTCGCTCAAGAAGTGAGAATTGAGAAACACCGTGGCGCCGCGGTCGCGCTCGGCGCGAAGGATGTCGCGGACCATTCGCCGGCCGATGGGGTCGAGGCCCGACGTCGGCTCATCGAGAAACACGAGCTCCGGCTCGTGCACCAGCGCCTGGGCGAGTCCGATCCGCTGCAGCATTCCCTTCGAGAAGCCCCGCAGCTTGCGGTCGCGATGGGCCGTGAGGCCAACGAGTTCGATAACCTCGGGGACGCGCGCGCGGAGCTTGGCGGCGCTCATGCCGCACAACCGGCCGTGAAGGCGCACGAGCTCCGCGGCGGTGAGCCAGTCGTAGAAACGGAAATCCTCCGGCAGGAATCCGATGTGCCGGCGCACTTCCACATCGCGCGCCGGGGCACCGAGCACGAACGCTTGACCGCCGGTTGGGCGGACGAGGCCGAGCAACATCTTGATCGATGTGCTCTTCCCCGCGCCGTTAGGGCCGAGGAAACCGAAAATCTCGCCGCGCGACACCGTCAGCGACAGATCGCGCACGGCGACGTGAGAGCCGAACACTTTGCGGAGACCGCGCGTTTCGATCGCGTACTCGGTAGATACGTTCAGGTCCGTCACCTCGGTATCAGTTGGTGGAGTTGGCCAGCGGAACGGCGTCAGCGGAGCTTCCGTAGCCCGTGAGGGAGTACACGATGGCGTTCTTCGTCCAGATGAGCTCATAGGTCGGCCCGCGCCTGCCGGCGGTGTTGAGCAGCATGCCTCGGACACCGTCCACGCTCACCGAGTCATACGACCGCATGAAGCGCGGCATGGACAGGCTCAGTGCCGATGGCCAGTCGAACAGGCGCTGGAATGCCTGTGTCTGATTCGGGCTCATGCCCGACAATTCGAGTCCAATGGTCACGAGCTGCGTCATGTCGAGGCCGGAGGGAACGTCCGCCGATGCGGGCGGACTTTCGACGAGCACCACGCAATCACCGTTGTCGGTGGAGGGCGGTGGCGGACCCTGGATCTGATTCTGCAGCGTGTTGGCGACGGGAACCGGGCAATGACCATACTGTGCCCGAATGGCTGGGGGAGTCTTGATCGTGACGCTGGCGCCGTTCAACGACGGCGGAAGGTCGACGTTAGGCCTGCCGGATTCGGCGAAGATGGTGCGCAGCTGGCTTGGGTTCACGCTCATCGCGACGGCGTGCGCGCCCAGCACGATCAGGGTCGGCGGGTCTCTCCGCGCTTCCGGGAGCCGCGCGCCAAACCCCGCGAGATGGCTGGCCGCCGCGGGGTTGGGAACGGACTGATCCGGTTCGTCCAGCATGACCCGCACCGAGTCGGCGATCATGCCGCTCACCGCGTCCTGCAGGCGCCGCGTTGCAGCGGGTCCGGAGAAGCCGGGAACGTTCACGGTCACTGGCTGGGGCTTCGCGATGCGCAGCGATTGAAAAAACGTCAGTGCCGTGCCGCGCCCGGGTGTGGTGGCCGACAGGAACACCACGAGCGCGACCAACGCCAAACAGATCCAAATCCACCCACTCGGTCTTGCGCGAAACTTGTCCGTCACGCCGATTCGCTCCAGCTGGAGACACCCCGTTCACCACGTATCACGCAAGATGCGTTGCTCAACCTGTCAGCACGGTGACAACGACGTCTCGCGAATTTCTTCTTTTCTGCGACGGTGCGCCCGTCGCCGAGTCGGAGCTGGTCAATCGCCTAACCGCCGCGGATCAGGAACAGCAGCCCCGCCGCCACCAGGGTGACTTCGATCAACAGGACGAACACCCACTCTGGCAGCCGGTCGACGATCCGCTTGCCGACCCACGAGCCGCCGATCATGATCGGGCCGAGCGCGAGTCCGGCGATCACGGCAGGCGCGGTGAGGAGCGCTGTCCGACCGTAGGCGCCGAGTTTTACCACGTGCATGACGACAGTCGAGAGCGCCTCCGTGCCGATGTACGCGCCCTTCACGAGGCCGTAGGCGAGAAAGAACGGCGCCATGATCGGGCCCACGCTTCCGAGCAGCGCCGACAGGAAGCTGGCGCCCGCGCCAATGAACGCGAAGCTCCGGAGCGGCGGCCGGCGCGGCGGACCGGGCCGCAGCCGCCGCCACACGACCACCAGAATGAGAAACACGCCGAGCAATCGCGTGAGCGCCGACAACGGGGCCCGCGCAAAGAGCATCCCGCCCGCGAACGCGAACGGCACTCCGCCTAACGCAAACCATCCGACCACGCGCCAGTCGAGCTCGTGTCGATTGAACCAGACGCGGCTGCCGTTGCCGATGAGCTGCGCCACGGTGAGGATCGGGATGGCCTCGCGCATCCCGAAGACGGCGACGAGCACCGGCAGCAGCACCGCCGCCCCGCCGAATCCGGTGACGGCGGCGAGCGTCGCGGCAATGAAGGCGACGGCGGCCAGGAGCAGCGCGACGAGCGGTTGCGGGGTGTGCATCACGATGCCGGCGGCGGTTGTCGATTCACCGTGATGAGATGACCATCAAGACACTGCGCACGAAGTATCGAGTGTTGGGCCCGGCGCAATTTGCTTTCGGCGCATCGGTTGAAGATGGCCCGCAAGGTCCGCTGGCGGAATGACTCGCCTTGGCAGCCGCCACATTGGACTCGGCGCGTGCGCCGGGCATAGCCTGGACTTGGAGTGCGGTAATGCCATGCCTGCGCACGCCATTGAGGGCGCCATGGGCCCGGACATGATAACGGCACCGCCGGATCTCGCGGTCGAAATCCGCTTGCCGGACGCGATCGACGGCGGAGACGTCGTGCCGGAATTCAACTGCGCGGTGTCGTCGCTCTTCGATGGAGTGCCACGGGACTGAGTGGATCCCGTTCACTCACTGGTGCCCGGGATGCTCACGCATCGCCGCGCGGTGATCGCTCCGCTGGAACGCCAGAAACTCGTGCACGGCCGCGATGGCCAGTGAATCCGTCGTGATGATCCGCACCTCACCGCCGCGCGGGAGCGTGTCGGCGACATAGCGGATGAGCGAGCGGCGCGCGGCCATCACATCCGTACCGGGCACCGCCCGCGCATGCACCAGTCCCGGCAGACTGAAGTCCCCATGACCGAACCGGCCGGCGATGTCCGCCATGTGGGCGCGAATGGTGGATGTGCCGGCGCTGTCATCCAGCTCGCGCTGCAGCACGATGCGTCCGCCATCCGGCAGCGGCTCGAAGACGTGTGCCGACGTGTATTGATCCACTCCCATCACCTGCGCACCACGGTTCTGCAGCGCCCGGAATGCACTATCCGAGGTCGCGACCTTCGCGGAGGAGCGACTCGAGGGTGCGGAACATCCGCTCGCGACGACACCAATCGCGGCAATGATGGACACGAGACGCATGACTCCTCCCCGACGCTCCGTCATTCCGGCCTCCGTCATTCCGGCGCACGCCGGAATCCAGCCGGTAGCGGAGCTTACAGCCCGGAAGCGTCCTCGGCCAGCAACTCCTTCACCGCCTCATCGACTCAGACCCCCTTGATCTCAATCGACTCTGACCCCTTTGATCCTGACCCCTGGCCAAGCTGGCGCCGGGCGCCGCCAGCTAACGGCGGGGTAACGGCGGGGCAACGCGTGTCGCCCAGATTGGCCGCGGTGGACCTCCTGCCTATCCCCCGGTCTGTTGCGCGTGGACTACGACGCCAGCCACGGCATCGACGCCCACCGAACAGCAGCGGGCGGCGAACGTCGCCGATGACGTGAGCTTCCTGCTGTGGCGGTTTGGCGATCCGGCGTTCCAACCGGCCACGCCCGCGGCGCGAAGATGACCGCGTGCTCGGGCACTTCCCTTCGACGCTCACCCGGACGCATTTTGCAGCCTGGCTGGTGAGCTAACTGGAGTCTGTCGACAACAGGTGCAATACGATGACGACCATCAGTCAGCTGTCCGCGGCGTTGGGCAGTCGCTACCGGATCGAGCGGGAGCTCGGCGCGGGCGGCATGGCCACCGTCTTCCTGGCCCACGATCTGAAGCACGACCGGCCGGTCGCGCTCAAGGTGCTGCGGCCGGAGCTCGCCGCGGTGTTAGGCACCGAGCGGTTCCTGCAGGAGATCCGGATCGCGGCCCGGTTGGATCACCCGCACATCCTGACGCTGATCGACTCGGGCGCGGCCGACGGCGTGCTGTACTACGTGCTGCCGTACGTGCGCGGGGAGTCGTTGCGAGAGGCATTGACGCGCGAGAAACAGCTGACCATCGACGAGGCGGTCGCGATCGCGCGGCAGGTGGGGAGCGCGTTGGAGTACGCGCACCGGCAGGGGGTGGTACACCGGGACATCAAGCCGGAGAACATCCTGCTGCAGGAAGGCGAGGCGATGCTCACGGACTTCGGCATCGCACTCGCGGTGCGCGAGGCGGGCGGCAACCGCCTAACGGAGACGGGGACGAGCCTCGGCACGCCCCAGTACATGAGTCCGGAGCAGGCGACGGGCGACCGGCAACTGGACGCGCGGAGCGACGTGTACAGTCTGGGCGCGGTGTTGTACGAGATGCTAACGGGAGAGCCGCCGCACACCGGGGCGACGGTGCAGGCGGTGATCGCCAAGCTGCTCACGGAGCGGCCGACGAGTGTGCGGCTGTTGCGGGACACGGTGCCGGAGGGGCTGGATCGCGCCGTCACAAAGGCGCTGGCCAAGGTGCCGGCGGACCGCCACCGTAGTGCAGGTGACTTCGTCGCCGCGCTGAGCGCGGTGTCATCCGTGACCGCGCGGCCATGGCCTCGCTCCCGCAGCATCGCAATCACTGGGTCCGCGGCCGTCGTCGCACTGGTGGCGCTCGGCGTCTGGTTGCGGCGGCCGAAGGCAGCGAACGCACCGATAGGGTACGATCGGATCCAACTCACCACCAGCGGCCAGGCGAGCAGTCCGGTCCTCTCACCCGATGGCGCGCAGATGGCGTACTCCACCCGCACATGCACGGACGATGGCACGTGCCGCGTGAGCATCATCGTGCGCGACCTCGCCAGCAACGTCGAACGCTCCATCCTCGACAGCCTCGACTGGGGCGGCCCCGAACACTGGAGCGCCGACGGATTGTGGCTGCTCGTCTCAGGCCATCCGGTGGGCAAGCCGTTCGGCACGTACCTGGTCTCGCGCCTTGGCGGTCCGTTGATTTTCGCGGGGCTGGGCGATGGCGATTTTATGCCTAACGGAGACACGGTACTCGTGGCGCCGGGGTTCAGCGCGACGCAAACGATACGCCTGCGGCTGGTTCCGGTGCCCGCCGCACAGCCGGCGGACAGCATGGCGATCGAATCCCCGCGCGGCGCGAATTGGCTCGCCAATGTTCGGGTCGCGCCCAACGGTCGTTGGGTGGGCGCGCTGTGGACGCGCGCCGGAGGCCCCGGCACCATCGCGATCTACGACCGCCGAGGCGGATTGATCGACAGCACCTCGGCGCCTAACGCGCTCAAGGACGGTCTGAAGTGGGATCCGGCGTCGAGCGCCGTGTACGCACCGGTCCAGTCGGCTGGCGGTCAAGGCGCGCTTCTTCACATCGTGGTACGCGCCACGTCGGGCAAGCTCGGAGCGCAGGATACGGTTACGGTATCAGGCGACCAACTCCTTCCTGGCTTCGATCTGTCGTCGAATGGGCGAGCGCTCGCGTACACGTCGTATCGCAGCGGCGAGTACACCATGTGGACGCTCGAACAGCGAGTGGCCGGCGAGCCTCCTCGTCCGCTCAGACGCGTCCGGTCAGCGTCGGCTCCGTTCGGCTTCTATCTGTCCAAGGATGGGCGACACATCTTCTTCGCGGCGCCCGTGACCGGCGGCGCAGAATCGCAGGTGCAACTGTTCGTCGAGCCGTTCGACAGCGCAACGGCGCGCCCGGTGACTCCGCCGCTGGCCGGTGTGACGTTCTGGAACCCTACGCTCGACGGACGGCGCCTCATCGTCGAGACGAATGAGCCTGGTGGGCGGGCGCGTCTCACGGCCTATGACATCGCCACCGGCCGGGCGTCGGTATTCGCGGACATGCCGGCGCGAGGCAATATCTGGGAGGCGGGTCCGGATGGGATCGTCATGGTGGACGAATCACTCGACACGTTGCGCGTCCTTGACGGCGCCGGACGCGAGCGCCGGCGGATCGGAATTCCGGACTCCGTTGGTCTCGTGGTGGCGTTCGCGTCGTCGCCCGACGGCACCGAGTTCTTATTTCCGGCGCGCCCACGAGGAACGGAATCGGACGAGAAGGGAGAGCGGGCATACGGACTGTATCGCGTGTCCGCCGCCACCGGAGAGATTCATTTCATCGAGCGTGGCAGCATTGGAGATGGGCTGCCTCCGTTCCAGTGGACGACGGGCGGCTGGCTATACTCCGGAGCGGTATTTGGTTCGCAACGGCCGATGCTCTATCGCGATCGGCTGTCTACCCGTGTCGGCCAGCAAGTCAGCGCGCTCCCGTTCGCTCCCGACTATTGCGACTGTCGGATTTCCAGCGATGCGCGGCGATGGTTAGGAGTGGCCGCGCGCGGGACCAGCGACATTTACTTGATTCGCAACTTCGACCAGACTCGGCGTTAGGCGTTCCTCGTGCCGACACTGCTCGGCGGTGGTGAGCGGTTGTTCGATGGTATCGGCGACGATCTGCACGGGCTCGAGCTCGTGCGGACCGCCGCCGCGCCTAACGTAACCCATCTCAAGTTCGCGAGGCGTTGAGGGCAGTGTCGGCGCCAAAACAGGTGTTGCCGAACATCGGGTCGCAGCGTGTGCTCGGTGCGTCGCGGGATACCGCTCAATGGGCGTCCTGGCCGAGCGCGAACGCAGTGCCGGGCTGGGCAGGATTCGACGTTATCACGACCTGCTCGTTCCACTTGGCCAAGTGCAGCTCGATGCCTTTCTGTCCGTTCACGCCGTCCACGATAGATTTCTTCTCCGTGGCGCCGGGAAGCCGGGCACGATACCAGGCCACGACCTGCTCGTACGAATCGTTGGTGTGGGCGTCGTACAGTCCTCCTTGGGCGGGCGGATGGCCCATCATCATGCCCGACGTCAGACTCGGGTAAGTCGGCAGCTCGGTTAGGTTGGCATCGATGTTCCTTTTGCCCGACTGCCCCGTCGCGGCGCCCGAGGCGTTCGACGCGGACTTGGAGCAACCGCCTACGGTAATGAAAATGGCGGCGATCACGGTCGCCCATGACGCGCGATTGGATGCGAGCATTGCTGATTCCTCGACGGCGTGGGGTGAATGAGTGATCGATGGCGCCGCATGAGAGGGCGCTTGAGCCTTACGAGAAGAAATTGGATAGGGCTCGTTCTCTAGCCGTTACACGGCCGTCACCTGGAGCCGAGCGGGCGAGTACCAGCCGTTGGATCACCAGATGGAGGGAGCCGGCACTTGCGCTCTACATTCGTTGCCCACGGCAGAGTGCGAACGAACGGTGGCTGCGTCGCGCGGCGGGCCTATGGAGTACGCCGGGTAAAAAAAGGCTCCGGCCCGGAGCCGCGCCCCTTTTGTCGCGTTCTATTGCAGCCCAATTCGCATCTCGCGCGGCCGGAGGCGGAAAAAGACGCTCACCCCGGAGGGCGAGCGCGTCCCGTACACCGGCTCGAGACTTCCCGGTACCAGATCGAGTGAGAGTTGTACTCCGATGCCGACTGACCCACCCGCAAGTTCCGTCAGCTCGCGCACGTAGCCGGCCGAAACGGAGCCGATGTCGAATATGCGGTCCGGCACGAACGTGTCGGTCACGGCCAGGTCACGGGCCGACTTCTGCACATACTCGATCCGCCCGAACACTGAGTTCCGCGTGTCCAAGTCGGCGTTCGACTCAAGGAGCGCGCTGTTGGACAGGCCGGCGTCGCCGGATTCCTTGTTCGCGCCCCAGATGAGAGCGCTCGACCAGCGGCCACGCGTCCCGATTCCACGATCGTTGAGCACCGATGCCGTTAGGCGATGCTGTGATACGCCGGGGAAGAGCACTTCCGGGCTCGCAAGATACGCGTACGACCCGCTCAGACTCCACGCCGCCGCTGGATTGACGGTGATGCGGCCCGCGTACGAATCCAGCCGGCGAAAATCGATGTCCGTGCGGTCCTCGTCCGGCTCGCGGCCGTTGAACACCGACCCTTCGAGCTTCCACATTCGCGTGAAGATGCCGGCGCTGATCACGCCGAACGAGATGTGCGTCGCGTCTTGCCAATGATGGGAGAGCGGCGCCATGGGATCGTTGCCCGCGCTTGGCCGGTGTGGAAACGCCGGCGGCCCGCTCGCGGGTTCGCCTACCGGCGCGACGTAGAGTTGTATGCCCAGATTGGGCGCAATCGCCCGCTCGTAGTTTGCCGCGAGCTCCATGAACAGATCGTGCGGATGCTGCCGGTCGTGGAGGGGCTGGCCGTGATAGCTCTCGCCGGACTGGAGGAGCAGCGGATATCCCCGCCGGCCCACGGTCCACGGCTCGGCGCTGAACATGCCACGCAGTTGGAGCCGGCCGCCCGCGAGGCCGTGTGACGCCATCAGCATGACCCAGTTGACGCTCCCGATCTGATCGTCGCCGCGCTTGGCCGGATCGGCTCCGCCCTGCCGGTCGTAATATCCGAAGGCGAGATAGTGCAGCATCAGCTCCCAGCTGCCGGCGGTAAAGTGATTAGCGTGCATCGGTGCCGCATCCGGAAGCCAGCTCGTTCCGGAGCCGTCGCGACTCATCGGCAGGCCGAGCGGCCCCGTCATGGATACGGCCATGGACATGCCCGCCATTGGCGTCGTGTCGCGACCGGCCGCCGCCGTCGGGGGTGCATCGGCCATCGCGTGTTGCGCGGCCAGTCGCCAGGGCGCAGCAATCCCGAGCAGCAGTGCGGCAGCCGTTAGGTAAGTAGCATCTCGCACTTTATCGCCGATAAAATCACGTCGCATGATGGTTCCCGTCGTCGCTCGCATCAGGTTCAGTCACAGTGGGGAAAAGCGGAGCGCCCCGCGGCGTGGGCTCGCGAAACTCAAGCCGAACGCCGAGTGGCCGCTGGTATGCTCGTGCGCGATGCGTGCGGACAGGGGCCCGAGGCGTGATACCAGAGTCCTCGACAGAACAGGTGCTCGATGGCGAGCGCTCGATGGTGCTCGCAGTGCATGCCCATGCCCATGGACGACATGGACCCCTCCGTGGGCGTGGGCATCGGGTGCGCCATCATGAGCCCCGAGGTCCACACCGCGACGAGCACGAATGCGGCGCCGGCCAGCGAGCGCCTGGTGAGATGTGTGCCGACTGGCGTGTCTTCCCCGACCAACCGACGGACACGGCGGTCAACCAGGTCAGGCTTCCCAAAACCCACCGCCAGATCGAACGGCAGTCCGAGCGGGCCGCCCGCGACCGCGAGGATGGCCGACGCCAGTGCCAGCGGATCGCGCCGGGCGGCGCAGTCGTCGGCTTCGACCTCCGCCTCGTCGGCGACATCCTCCGCCAGGCGCCGCAGCGCGGGGATCCAGAACAGGGCGCGGGCCATGAAGCGGAGCATGCCAAGGCGCAGCGGATCCCGTCGCCTAACGTGCGCCGCTTCGTGCGCGCACACCGCGGTCAGTTGTCCAGGCGAGAGCGCACGCGGCAAGTGCGACGCAACGTAGACCAGCGGAGAGAGCCAGCCCGCGGTAAACGCCGGGTTCGGCAGTCCATCCACCACCCGCACGCGGCGCGGGTCGAGCTCGGCCGCGCGAGCCGCGCACCACCACGCGTCGCCGGCGCTCGGCGCCCGCGCGGCGAGCGGCGCGAGCGACCCGCGCAATTGGCGCCACCCGCGCCACCGGTCCCACGCCGCGTAGGCCAGGCCGAGCACGAGTAATACGTGGAAGGCGATGTGGAGCGGCGCCAGCAGCTCATGGAGCGCCACGAGGCAGAGCGACCAGAGGTGATCGCGACCCAGCAGCACCGCATCCGCCCGTCCGGCCAGATGGTGCCCGAACACCGGGCTCGTGCTGAACGCGATGAGGGCGGCGATGCCGAGCAACACCGCCCGGCGGTGCGCTCGCTCGCGCAGTCCTAACGGTCCAAAAAGGTACGACCGTTCGTCCGCTGCCGGCCGATGACGCATGCGACTCCCCCCCCTACTCCGGCTTGGAGTCTCGCAGGCGCCGCCGGACCAACCGGGCCAGTTCCGCGAGGTGTTGCGGGTTCCGTTCGGCGAGCACGTCGACGAACGACGCCGTCACGGCGCGCGGGCCGAAGGACAGAATCCCTTCGACCACGCGTCGTGACGCGCGTGCCCGAAATTCTTCTTCAGTCGAGAGCGCTGCGTAATGATAGATGCCGCCGCGTTTGTCCCGCCGCAGCACGCGCTTCGCGACGAGCTTGTTGAGCACGGTGACGACCGTAATGAGCGCTACCGGATGCCCGACCGCGACGCGCGCATGCACGCGTCGCGCGGGCGCCGGGCTCGCGAGTGTCCAGATCGCTTTGAGCACCCGAGCCTCGAGATCGCCGAGCACCTTGGCCAGCCCGTCGGCCGACAACCGAACCGTGTCCTGGAGCTGGGGCTCCTGGCGTGACGGCACGCGGCCTTTCCGGTGCGGCTTGCGCTCTCGTGGTGCCACGACCGTACCTCGGTTGGCGGTTCGGGTATCAACCTAATATTGGCTTTATGCAGAGTAAAGTATGCTGCGCAATCCCCGGGGTCGCTGCGTACCCGCATTCAGCGCCGCTTGGCGCTGCTTGGTGGAGCTGTTTGCCGCGCGCCGCCTTCACGAACAGCGGCCGACCTACGGGACGGAACTTGGGATGTCGGCATCCCGCTGCAAATTGCAGCGGGATGCCGAACACCACGCTGACAGCTTGCTTACGCGATTGAAAGGTTGGGGCCTCAGCGAACACGAGACGCCCGCGCTGGATTCCATGCCGATGCGGATGTGACAATGCCGCTCGTGTTCTGGACCGAACACGATCGACCCTGGCCGTTAGGCCGTGTCGGCTCGAGCGGCCGGACGCGTCCGGCCCCCCGTGCGGGCTGGCCTTCCGCATCGGCCGGCGCTGAGCCACAGTAATGCTGCGGTCAGGTAGCGCTCGCCATCTTAAACGTCAGTGCGCGACAACCCCGTCGTTTTCGTCTCGGGCTCGCCCCCGCGCGTTCCGCAGCGCACTCGCACGGCGGTGACAATTGCTGTAGGAGGACACTCACATGGCATACTCGCTCAAGGTTTTCGTCGTGCCGGTCGTGGTGGCGCTGCTCGCTGCTGGCGCCGCGGCCGCACCGCTGGCTGGTCAAGGGCAGCAGGCGATGTACACGCGCAACCTTCCAGCGGCGCTGCTCAAGGAGGCGCGCGTTCGGGAGGCGGACGCTGCCAAGACGGCTCTGGCGCGCGTGCCAACGGCACACATTCAGGCGGTCGAGCTCGAGAACGAGAACGGCAGACTGATTTACTCGTACGAGCTCAAGGTTCCGGGCCGTTCGGGCGTCGAGGAAGTGAACGTCAACGCCAAAACGGGTACGGTCGTGAATACCGAACATGAGTCCCCGGCTTCGGAGCACGGCGAGGCCAAGCAGGCGAAGGTCAAGAAGGATACCACCTGAGTGCCGGCCCGGTCGGGCGCCGGATGTCCCCACGAGGCCCCTGGTCCGGTGAGCGCGCTTCGCGTTAGGCGCTGGGCCGGCCGACGCGGAGCGTTGCCGGTTGCCGTGATCACGATCGCCATCGTGGCCTATCTGATCCTCCGGCACCGGAATCTCGGTCGCGAGGTGGTCGCCAGTTTCGCTTCCTTGGCTCCCGCAGCCCTCGTCGGGGCACTCGCGCTGGTCGTTGTTCAAGTTCTGTGTCAAGGCTCCAGGTTCTGGGTTCTTCTTCGCGGCGACACAGGCCTCAACAGGCTGCTGGTGCTGCACGCGTTCAGCGTGGGCGAAGTATTCAACGCCCTGATGCCCGTCCGGGTGGGCGATGCGGTCAAGGTGATGATGCTGCGCCGCGCTCATTCATCCGCAGACTCGGGCCTCTCGCGGATCGTGGGTGCCTTGCTGGCGGACAAAGTCGTCGACATCGCGACGCTCGTGCTGCTCTCCGTGATGGCTCTCGCAATCGCCGGTTATGGTCGCCTTTCGGCGGACCGCGTTGCGCCCGATCTGCGATGGCTGGCGGTCGGCGTTGCGGCTGTCGTCGGCCTCGTCGTGGCCATCCCGTTCGTCGTTGGCCGTGGCCTGGTCGCGGGGCGGTTCGCGTCGGCGTGGAGATTCGCAGACGGTGTTCGCGTCGGCTTCGCCGCGCTCCGCGAGCCCCGCCGAACGCTGCACAGCGCCATGTTTGGCATCGCTGGACGCCTCGCGGAAGCCTCCGTCATTCATGTTCTCGCCGCGGCGCTCGGCGTTTCGGTTAGTGCCGCGGCGATCGTGCTCGCGATCGCCGTGCTGAACCTGGGTATCGCCGTTCCCCTCTCGATCGCGAACCTCGGCGCCTACGAAGCGGCGTTGTCGTTCGGTCTCACCGTGTGGGGCGTGCCCGTCGTTAGCGCGATCGCCATCGCGATTGCGCACCACCTCATCGAGCTCGTGGGCATTGGGAGCACGGCGGGCCTCGTTACCGTCGTCCGGCGATGGCGCGCGCGCCGAACGGAGCAGCCTTTGGACAGGGGCCCAGGCGGATGAACCGCGATCATTCATCCCAACGGCGCCACTCTTACGCCGTGATTGACCGTTTTTGACGGACGCCTGGCGCGGTGCCAGGCTTTGCGGTAACACCTGAGACGCCAGCAGTGCATCACGGTGTCGACTCGAATCGCGTGGATCAGCTCACACGTGCGAAGGACCACGACCACTTCAGCATGAGGCCAAGGACATGCGTGTCAAGCACCCTGTTCGAAGCACCTTCAATCTTCTCTTTCGCCATGCGATGGTCGAGGCCCAACTGATCGTCACGCGCCGATGCAACCTCAGCTGCGGGTACTGTACTGAATTCGACAAGACGTCGGAATGCATTCCGTTGGACACGTTGAAGCCGCGGGTCGACGCGCTTCACCGGCTCAATGCAATCAACATCACCCTGCTTGGGGGCGAGCCTCTGTTGCACCCGGATCTCCCCGCCATTATCGCCTATGCCGATCGTGCGGCCCAGGTGTCGCTGACCACCAACGGGTTTCTCCTCACGGGGGACCTGATTGGCCGCCTCAACGACGCGGGGCTGGCGAACATGGAGGTGAGCGTGGATGGCCTGAGCGCGGATCGCACCGGTTATATCCAGAAGTGCCTCAAAACTGTCCGTTCCAAGCTCGAGCTGCTGCGGCAATTCGCGCGATTCGACGTGCACGTAAATCTGGTACTCTGCGAGCAGACCAAAGGAGAATTCACTGACGCGATACGCGAGCTGAACGCCCTCGGCTTCTCAGTCTCGCTCGGGCTCCTCCACGACGCGAGCGGGAGCGTTTCCATCGCCGGCGCCGACTATCTGGCCCTCTGGCGCGACTATTACGCACATGCGCGGCCGTTCTCCTACATCGACGAGGAATACGGCGCGCAGCTCCTCAGCGGTAAACAGCCGCAATGGAAATGCCGCGCGGGATCACGCTTCGTGTACGTCGACGAGTTCGGAAACGCACAGTTCTGTTCCGCCCAGCGCGGCCGCCTCAACAAGCCGATCACGGAATACGCGTCGCACGACGTGTCGCAGCACGGAAAAACGCACAAAGGTTGCGAGGCTGGGTGCTCGTTGCTCTGCCACTACCGTGACTCGGCCGTCGACAACCGGCCGTTTCATGCAGCGGCGGCGATGATCAAGCTGGCCACACGCGGTTCACTGCGCGGAGGCGGAGTAGCGTGATCAGGATCAGACTGTCAGGGCCCGGTCACCTCGCCGCGTCACACTCCATTTGCCACCGACGAGCTTGTTCGCGTGCCGACCATGAAATCGCGCCCTTCTGATTCTCAGGAGGGCGTTCGATTAGGATTGTAGCCGGGCCGATCGTGCTCGCCGTCGCCTATCGGCGCTCCGAATCGAGCCGGCGTCGGCGCATCCTGCGGCGACAGCGTGCAGCCCTTTAGTCCATCCGACATCCATGGCTCTGCTCCGAGTACTCGTCCTCGCGGTCGTGCAAGGGTTTGCCGAGTTGCTCCCCGTGTCGAGCTCCGCCCATGTGATCGTGGCCGAGAAGCTCATGGGGATGGACCCCTCAGCGCCGGACATGACTCTGTTGCTGGTCATGTTGCATACCGGCACCATGCTATCGGTGATCGTCTACTTCTGGCAACGCTGGCGCAGGGCGTTCTTCCAGAATGCGCCGGATGCCAAGCGGTTCTTCTCGACGTTGATCGTGGCCACTGGTTTGACCGGCATCGTGGGAGTGGCGCTGATCGAGGCGATCGAGAAGCTGGCCTTTCGCGGCGAGCCGCACGCGTGGATCGAGCAATTATTCAGCCGACTCGATCTGATCGCTCCCGCGCTCGCTGCGACTGGCATTCTCATCTTGGTCGCGGCGGTGCTCGACAAGCGTCGAGGGGCGTCGCCGAGCAACGAGTCCGCCTTGACGATCAAGCACGCCGGTGTCATCGGAGCCGTGCAGGGTCTGTGTCTTCCCTTTCGGGGATTTTCTCGTTCGGGAGCGACCATCTCGACCGGCATGATCGCCGGCGTGCCCAGGGTTCGTGCCGAAGATTTCAGCTTCGCGCTGGCCGTCGTGCTCACACCTCCCGCGATCGCGCGAGAAGCGTGGAGACTGATTCAGGTGCAGCAGATCCGCGATAGCGCGAATCTCGTCTCCGCCGTGACCCCCAGTCTAGTGGGAGCGCTGTTCGCGTTTCTTGCCGGCCTGCTCGCGCTGAAATGGCTCAGCAGTTGGCTCGAGAGCGGGCGGTGGTATCTGTTCGGCATCTACTGCCTTGTCGCGGCCAGTGTTCTGGCCGTTCTACACCACGCGGGATACTGACCGCGGTCTCGGGTGCAGCGCCCCCATGATCAGCGGGTGAACGTCCGGACCATGACGACCGCTGATGCCGGACACGCGTTCTTGAATTCGAGTGTGTCGGCGATCTCCGGCGGCACATCGCCCCGCTCGATTCGCTCGAATCCAAGCCGTGGGAAGTAGTGCTCCGCCGTGAGTGTGAGAAGGTAGAGCGCTCGAAGGCCGCGCCCCTCGGCCTCGCACACCAGTCGTCGCACCAGCTCGCGGCCCAGTCCGCGCTGCTGCCACTCCGGGCGCACGGCCACCGACCGCAGGAGCGCGGTGGCGCAACAGATCTCCAGTCCGGCTACCGCGACGAGCTCGCTCGGGTCGCCGGGATCTTCGGCGACTACGAAATCCGATGCCCGAGCCTCGAGGATATCCGCGATGCCGGCTGTCGTTAGGCCGGCAGTCGCAAGCAGGCGCTCGATCGAGGTGAGATCGCTCGCCGTTGCTGGACGGAATGCGGGCGTCCGGGACACGCCGGGCTTCCGCGCGCGGATGAACGCGCCCATCACTTTCCCTTGGATCTCGTTCGCGACCTCATCGACATCGAGGCCAGCGCCGGCAAGGAACTCGCGCGCGTCCTCGATGTCGTACACCCGTGTCGGCTCGATCTCGGCCGCCTCGAAACCCACGTCGCCCAAGAGTTGCGTGAATTCACTCTCCTCGAGCGCGCCGGCAACGCAGCCGACCCACAGCTCCATGCTGCGTCGCGCCGCCGCCGGCAGCTCGCCGCGGACCACGACGTCGCTCACCGCAAACCGGCCACCCGGCTTGAGCACGCGATAGGCTTCGGCGAGCACGGTGCGCTTGTCGCCCGAGAGATTGATCACGCAATTGGAGATGACGACGTCGACCGAGTTGTCGGGCAGCGGGATCGCTTCGATCCGGCCCTTGAGGAACTCGACGTTGGCGACGCCGGCCTCGCTCGCGTTCTTCCGGGCGAGGTCGAGCATCTCGTCGGTCATGTCGAGGCCGTACGCCTTACCCGTAGGCCCGACGCGCCGTGCGGAGAGCAGGACATCGATTCCCCCGCCGGAGCCCAGATCGAGGACGACGTCTCCGAGAGCGAGTTGGGCGAGCGCCGTTGGATTCCCGCAGCCGAGCGATGCCAGCACCGCCGCGGGAGGCAGAGACGCGGTCTCGCCGTTGACGTAGAGATTGGACGTGATCGGATCTGCGGTGCCGCTCGCCGCGCTCGCGCCGCAGCAGGAGCTCGCGGGGCCGCAGCAGGACGCCGCGGCGCCTTCACTCGCCCGACGCGCGGCCTGACCGTAGCGCTCGCGTACGATCGTCGTGAGGTCCCGTGGTTCGTCGTGTGTGCTCATGATGATCTCCAAACGATCAAGAGTGACTGATATGTTGAATCCGACTATCGGGCTGTGGCCCGGCTTGCTCTCACGATTCCACCGCCTCCTAACCGCAGCAGCGCGACGCCAGCACCGACAGCTTCGTGGATGGCAGCCCGGCCACGAATTCCTCGAGCTGCTCAAAGGACTCGGCATTGAGCGCGTAGTACGCCCACCGGCCTTCGCGTCGATCGGTCACCAAGCCGGCTTCGCGCAGGGTCTTGAGGTGGAACGACAGCAAGGGCTGCGCGATATCGAGCGCGTCAGTGAGCTCGCACACGCATCGTTCGCCGCCGCGCAGGAGGTCGATGATCTCGAGGCGGGTAATCTCGGCGAGGGCGCGGAACTGCCTCGTCAAGTGCGCCAGGTTGGCGGTGTGAGCAACGGTCATGGCTCCAATATATATCAATGACAGTTAATGTGTCAACCCGCGGGCGGTCAGATCGTGGCCCGCCGTAACAGTTGCGCGTTGATCGCGACGACTACCGTGCTCAGCGACATGAGCACCGCCCCGACGGCCGGCGACAGCACGAACCCCCACGGTGCAAGGACGCCGGCGGCGAGCGGGATGGCCACGATGTTATAGCCAGCGGCCCACCAGAGGTTCTGCACCATTTTCCGGTAGCTCGCCTGCGACAGCGCAATGATTCGCGGCACATCGCGCGGATCGCTCCTAACGAGCACGATGTCGCCCGCTTCCACCGCCACATCCGTTCCCGCACCGATCGCGATTCCGACATCGGCGGTGACGAGGGCGGGGGCGTCGTTCACGCCGTCGCCCACCATGCCGACGCGTTTCCCGGCGCGCTGGAGCTCCTGGATCTTCGACGCCTTCTGTTCGGGGAGTACTCCGGCAAAGACGGTGTCTATTCCTAACTCAGCCGCCACGGCTTCAGCCACGGGTCGAGCGTCGCCGGTCATCATCACGACCTCGATGTGGCGATCGTGCAGCGCGCGCACCGCGTCCTTGGATTCGGAACGGATCACGTCGGCGACGGCAAACGCGGCGAGCACCGTCCGCTCGTCCGCCAGGAAAATCGACGCCTGGCCGCGTTGGGCGGTGTAGGCGGATGTGGCGCGCAACGCGGGTGGGACCTCCAGCGACTTCGCCCGGACGAGCTCGGGGCCGCCCATATAGAGCACGCGGCCGTCCACACGCGCCTTGGCGCCTTTCCCGGGAATCGCCTCGAAACCATCAGCGGCGCGAACGGTGATGCCGCGTTCCTTGGCGCTCCGCACGATCCCTTGCGCGATCGAGTGCTCGGAGTCCGACTCCACGGCCGCGGCGAGCCGGAGTGCATCGTTAGGCGGGAGGCCGTCCGCGGTCGCGATGTCGACTACGCCGAACTCGCCTCTGGTGAGTGTGCCCGTCTTGTCGAAGACAATGGTCGTGAGGTTGCGTGCCTCCTCGAGGCCGCGCCGATCGCGCACCAGCAGTCCGCGCTGGGCGCCGAGCGTCGTCGAGATCGCGATCACCAGCGGGATCGCGAGCCCCAGCGCGTGCGGACAGGCGATGACGAGCACGGTCACCAGACGTTCGATGGCAAACGCCGGGTCCCCGGGCCGCAGCACGATCCACACGACAAACGTGACGACCCCCGCGCCGACCGCAACCAGGGTGAGGATGAACGCGGCCCGGTCGGCGAGCGCTTGCGCACGGGAGCGGGAGCTCTGCGCCTGCGCGACGAGCCGCATGATACCGGCGAGCGCGGTTCCTTCGCCCGTACCCGTGACCTCGACCCGCAGCGAGCCCGATCCGTTCACGGTCCCCGCGATCACGGTGTCCCCTTCCCTCTTGTCGACCGGACGCGATTCGCCGGTGATCATCGACTCGTTCACGGCAGTCGCCCCTTGCCTAACGACGCCGTCGGCAGGGATGCCCGCCCCCGGGCGGACCAGCACCAGATCGCCGTTGCGCAAGTCGGCGATGGGCACCTCCTCGGTCCGATCGCCCGTCACGCGCTCGGCGACATTCGGCAACAGGTTCGCGAGCTCCTTGAGCGCGCCTTGCGCCTGGGCGATCGAGCGCATCTCGATCCAGTGGCCGAGGAGCATGATGGTGACGAGCGTCGCGAGCTCTTCCCAGAGCGGCATCCCGGGGTAGCCCAGCGTCACGGCGGCGCTGAACGCGAAGGCGACCGAGATCGCCAGCGTGATGAGCGTCATCATCCCCGGCAGCCGGCCTTTCAGCTCGCGAACGGCGCCCTGGATGAAAACCCGTCCGCCGTACAGGAATACCGCCGTGCCGAACACGGAGGGGATCCACGTAGAGCCCGGGAACTGCGGCGCCGAATAGCGCAGCGCGCCCTGCAGCATGTGCCCCCAGACGAGGGTCGGAATCGTGAGCGCGAGAGAAATCCAGAACCTGTCGCGGAACATGGCGACGCTGTGGCCGGCGTGTTGGTCGTGCGTGTGACCGGCGTCGTTCCCTGTGGCCGGCCCGGTGTGCATGCGGCCATGGGCGCTCTCGCGGTCAGGATGGGTCGACATGTCCTTCACCTCGCTGATTGTGCCGAATCTCCCACTCTTTCCAGAGCGAATAGATCGCCGGAATGACGACGAGCGTGAGCACCGTGCTCGAGACCATGCCCCCCACCATCGGCGCGGCGATGCGTTTCATCACGTCAGCGCCAGTTCCTTCGCTCCAGAGAATCGGAACCAGCCCCGCGATGATGGCGGTGACCGTCATGATCTTGGGCCGTACCCGCCCAACGGCGCCATCCTCGACCGCGAGATCCACATCAGTCCGGTGGCGGAGCAAGCCGCGTTCGCCGCGGTCGCGGTAGGCGAGATCGAGATAGATGAGCATCACGATGCCGGTTTCCGCCGCCACGCCGGCGAGCGCGATGAATCCAATCGCGACGGCGACGCTCACGTTGTAATGGAGCAGCCACATCAGCCACACACCGCCCACCAGCGAGAACGGAAGCGCCAGCATGACGATCGCGCCCTCCGCGACACTGTTGAAGTTCCAGTAGAGTAGCAGGAAGATGATGACGAGCACGGCGGGGATGACGACCCGGAGTCGTTGCCCTGCCCGCTGCATCGCCTCGAACTGGCCCGACCATTCGAGTCGATACCCTGGCGGCATGGTCAGGCGCGATGCAAGGAGTCGTTGCGCGTCGGTCACGTAGCTCCCGACGTCGCGTCCCCGCACGTCGACGTAGACGACGTTATTCAGGTAGCCGCCCTCGGATTTGATCAGCGTTGGCCCCTTCACGATGTCGAGCCGGGCCAACTGACCGAGCGCGACCTGCGGGCCACCGGGCGTCGCAACGAGCGTGCTGCGGATCGCCTCGGGGTCGTTTCGCAGTGCACGCGGATACCTGACCAGCACGCTGTATCGCTCTCGCCCTTGAAGTATTTCCCCCGCTTCCGCGCCGCCTATCGCAGCGCTGGCCGCTGTCAGAACGTCATCGACCGTCATGCCAAAACGCGCGGCGGCGCCGCGGTCCACGGCGACGTCCAGGTAGCGGCCGCCTTCCGTGCGTTCGGCGAACACCGAGTTGGTGCCCGGCAGCGCCGGCAGCAGTCCCTCGATCTCTTCGCCTAACTTTTGAAGCGTATCGAGGCTTGGTCCAAAAATCTTGATCCCGACCGGGGTCTTGATTCCCGTCGCCAGCATGTCGAGACGGTTCTTGATCGGCATCGACCACATATTAGCCACACCCGGCGTGCGCACGGTGTTGTTCGCCTCGCTAACGATCGAGTCGTACGTCACGCCCGGACGCCACTCCGTCTTGTCCTTGAGGGTGGCGATGGTCTCGATCATCGACATGGGCGCCATGTCGGTCGCCGTTTCGGCGCGGCCGATCTTCCCCAGCACCGTCGCCACTTCCGGAATTCTCGCTAACGCAGCATCACGCTGCTGAAGAATCAGCTTCGCCTCGCCCGTCCCGACCCCGGGCAGGAGCGACGGCATGTCCATGATGCTCCCTTCGTTCAACGGGGGCATGAACTCGCTGCCAAGCCGACTCCACGGCAGAATCGTGACGGCGAGCACCAGCGCCGCGGCGATGACCACGCCCCACCGGTGCCGCAAAACGAATTCGATGACCGGCCGATACGCGCGAATGAGGAGTCGATTGACGGGGTTCGCCGCTTCCGGCCTAACGCCGTGCCGGATGAAGAGGCCCATGAGCACGGGCACGAGCGTGATCGAGAGGAGCGCCGCGGCACCCATGGACAGCGTTTTCGTCCACGCCAGCGGCTTGAAGAGCCGGCCCTCCTGGTCCTGCAGCGCAAACACCGGCACGAACGACACCGTGATGATCAGCAGCGAGACGAAAAGCGCCGGCCCAACCTCCTTCGCCGAGTCGACGACCAGCGCCCAATGCGTACGCGGACGATCCGCCTGCGCATCGTGCTCCATGTGCTTGTGGAGGTTCTCCACCATCACGATCGCTGCGTCGATCATCGCCCCGATGGCGATCGCGATGCCGCCCAGGCTCATGATGTTGGCGTTGATGCCTAACAGGCGCATCGCCAGGAGCGCCATCAGGACGCCGATCGGGATCGTCACGATGGCGACCATCGAACTCGACGCGTGGAGCAGGAAGATGACCGTGATCAGGGCCACGATGATCGATTCCTCGATGAGCTTCCCCTTGAGCGTGGCGATGGCGCGCTCGATGACGCCCGAGCGGTCGTAACCGTTCACGAATACGACCCCCATGGGGAGCGTCCGTTGCAGCTGGGCCATTTTGGACTTCACGCGATTGATCACCGCGAGCGGGTTCTCTCCGTAGCGCATCACCACCCAGCCGGTGACGATCTCTCCTTTGCCATCGAGATCGGCGATGCCTCGCCTGATCTCGGGCCCGATCTGTACCCGCCCAACGTCGCCGACGGTGATCGGCGTACCGCCTGGGCCGGCGTCGAGCGCGACGCGCCGGATGTCATCGAGGGTCTGGAACCGTCCGCGCCCGCGGACGATGTACTCTGCTCCGCCCATCTCCAGCACTCTGCCGCCCACATCTTCGTTGGACGCGCGGACGGCCTGGACCACCTTCTCGAGCGGGATGTGATAGGCGAGCAGCTTTTCGGGGTCCACCTCCACCTGATACTGTTTCTGGAATCCGCCGAGCGATGCGATTTCCGCGACGCCGGGCACGGCGGTGAGAGCCGGACGAACCGTCCAGTCCTGGAGGCTGCGGAGGTCGGCGAGCGTGAGTCGCCCGGTGGTATCGGCCAGGATGTATTGCATCACCCAGCCGACGCCGGTCGCGTCGGGGCCGAGCGTCGTCGCCGTACCGTTAGGCAACTGGTCGCGCACCGAATTCAGGTATTCGAGCACGCGCGAGCGTGCCCAATAGAGATCCGTTCCGTCGTCGAATACCACGTACACCGCCGACAGGCCGAACTGGCTCATGCCGCGCACGATCTTCGCGTGCGGCACTGTGAGCATTTCCGTCTCGAGGGGGTACGTCACCTGGTCCTCGACCAACTGTGGACCCTGGCCCGGCCACTGGGTCATGATGATCACTTGCACGTCGGAGAGATCGGGAATCGCATCCACCGGCGTGTGGAACACGGCCCAGATCCCTCCGGCGACCAGGGCCGCGGTGGCGAGCAGGATCGCGAACCGGTGGGTCACCGACCACTCGATGATGCGCCTCAGCATGGACGCTACCTCCGCGGGCGAGGGGGGGGGGTGG
>JANWIF010000167.1 GCA_025450035.1 Gemmatimonadaceae bacterium | reverse complement strand
GCGGCGGGGGGGGGGGGCGCGGGCGGGCGCGCCGGGGCGGGGGGGCGGGGCGGCGGCCGCGGCGGGGCGGCGGGGGGCGCGCGGGGCCCGGCCCCGCCCCCCCCCCCCCCCCCCCCCAACCCTCCCCCGCCGGCACCCCCACTGGCGCCGATCCGCGGTGTGGAACCGGATGCCACGAACTCTCCCGTGTTGCGGGTCGTATCGGGCCTCGCCGATGGAACAGATCAGATCGCGTTCGACGCGTTGCTTGCACTCGAGGAGGCCGCGCGATTGGGGAAGGAGCCGGTGGGCCGCCACACGCTGTTCGAGCTTGTCGCGGTCCTGCCGTCGGACGCCGCATCGTTCCGGGACAATAGCGAAGTGAAGAACAAGGCGGCGTTCAACGCTCTCGTGCGCCGCTGCAAGTACGTCATCGAACTGGATGGCACATTTGTTCCGGCACCGCCGGAGCCCGCCCCCCAGCCCCCGGATCCCTTGACCAACGAGCGGAGGAACAGGGCCTTTCGCGTCCAGTCGGCCGTGCTGCTGCGTCACTGTGATCTGCTCATTGCCTTCGCGGATCCGAACGGGGCGCGCGGCGCGGGCGGAACCCATGAGACCATGGCGAGGGCCGTGGAGTTGGGCATTCCGGTCGTTTTCGTAACGGGGGCCTCACTGGACGGTCAGGACGGCGTTTCGATCGCGCTGCGCCGGAGCGATCTGGACGACGTCTCGCGATCGTCCCGCGCCTCGTGGCGCGATGACGTCGGCAGGATCGTGTCGAGAATCCTGGCCGATCCGCGTACGGCGCGTGGCGGCACCGACAGGGCGATGGGAGAGTCGGAAACAACCGAAAAGTTCTCGACTGCCGAATCGGCGCTGCTCGACGAGTACTTTGTCGGCGTCGAACGAAGGGCGCGCATGCGACCGCGCCTCTGGGCGTGGTTCGAAAAACGATTCAAGCAGCCCAGGCCGACCGTTGGCGACGTCCCGGTCGAACCGTTTGGCGCATACCGAGCACGGGCTGGCGAGCTCAGCGCTTACTACACGGGGCTTTACCGCGGCGCGTTCCTCGTGAACTACGTGCTCGCCGTCGTGGCGGTGATCCTCGCGGTGTCCAGCCTGGTGGTTCTCATTGCGTTGGCGCGGGCAGGATCTGCAAACTCCACCAGAAGTGCCGGCACCTTCGCGATTGCCGTGGTGGAGTTGATCGTGCTTGTCCTGATCTTCCTGAACACGCATCAAGGCAATCGGAACGGGTGGAACGCCAAGGCAATCGACTATCGCTATCTGGCCGAGCGCTTGAGAAGTCTCTACTATCTGGCGCCCGCCGGGAGTTTGCGCGTGTCTCCCCCGCGAGCAGCGCGGTACGCGGCCGCGGCGCTGCGCCAGAGCGTGATCGATTGGGTGTTGCAGGCGATCGTGCGCCAGTCGCCGCCGCGCTTCGTTCGACCCGACGCTCGGCAGGCGCTGGCGGCCGTGCGCGACCATTGGCTGGACAGACAGATTGCGTACCATCGGGCAACGAGCGACACGCAGTTTCGGATGCACCGGTGGATCGAAGCCTGGGTGTGGCGCCTGAACGTCAGTGTGATCATCATCGTGGTCATCGATCTGCTCATCGTGCTCGCGGCGATGTTAGGCAGCGAACGTTCGTGGGTGCGTGCGCTTCACGCGTACGGCCCGGTGCTGATCTTCTTCGCCGCCGTGCTGCCCGCGGTCGTGGCGAGCTTGAACGGCATTCGGTTCCAATCCGAATGTTTGCGCATCGCCGAACGGTCGGCGGTGATGGTCAAAGTGCTGGAAGGGTACCGTGGCGAGTGCGACCGTCTCGAGGCGAAACTCGTTACGGTGCGCGCCGACCCGAATTCCGATCCGGGCGGTTGGACGCTGGACGTGCTCGACGTGGCGGAGTCGTGCGCGCAGGTCACGGCGGACGAAGTCGCGGAGTGGTCGGTGCTCTATTCGCGAGCTCTGTTGGAAGCGTGATCCCATGAAACGAATTCTATCACTCGATGGCGGCGGCGTTCGCGGCATTTTCACGCTGCAGATCCTGGCGCGCATCGAGGCATTGCTACGGGAGGAGCGGGGCCAGCCGGATCTGGTCCTGGCGGACGTATTCGACTTGATCGCCGGTACGAGCACGGGGGCGATCATTGCCGCCTTTCTGGCGTGGGGGAAGGCGGTGGCCGACATTGAGACGTTGTACATCGATTGTGGACCGCTCATGTTCCAGCGCGAGCCGTGGTACAACCAGTGGAAGAGCAAGTACCGCGGCGATGCCGTGGCCGGCTTCTTCATGCAGCATTTCCGCGAGGATGATGGCACGCCATCGCTGATGGGGTCGCCGCATCTCAAGACCAAGCTGCTGATCCTGATGCGGAACGCGACGACCGGCTCGCCATGGCCGGTGTCGAACAATCCCGACGCGTATTACAACAACCGGTCGAGAGAGGATTGCAACCTGAATGTGCCGCTCTGGAAGCTGCTCCGGGCGAGTACCGCGGCACCCACGTTCTTTCCGCCGGAGCGGTTGGACTACGGCCACCGGCGATTCCTGTTTGTCGATGGTGGTGTGACCCCGTACAACAATCCGGCACTCATCGCGGTGCTCACGGCTACGCTGCCGCAGTACCATCTGTGCTGGCCCGCGGGGCGGGAGGCGTTGCACGTCGTATCCATCGGCACGGGGCACCAACGCGATCACTTGCCCGACAAGCTGGCTGAGAAGGTGAACGTGCTCGACCAGCTGAAGTTCGTCCTGCCGGCGGTGCTCGACGCGGTGTCGGCGGAGCAGGACATGCTGTGCCGGATTCTGGGCGACTGCGTGTTCGGCGACGTGCTCGATCGCGAGGTGGGAGGCCTCGAGGGCGGGGCGGCATCGCTGCTGGGCCTCGACCAGGCTCGGTTCACGTACGCGCGGTACGATCAGATCCTCGACATGCCCGCGACGAGCGACCCCAACGCGAGTCCGTTGGATCTCCGGCTCGATCGTGTGGCAAACATGCCGGCCTACCAGCGGTTAGGCCGAGCGTATGCGGCGGCCAACGTGCGGTTGGAACACCTCTATCCGCGGAAAGCGGCGTCCGTATCGTGACCTGACGGTCCGGACGCGACCAGGGAGATCGTGCGGTGACGGAGCCCCGAATCTCGGAGTCTGTGCCTCCCACGGACATGTGGGATGACGACGCGTGGGACGATCTGTTGTCGGCGATCGGCGAACAGACGGTGGTTCCGATCATCGGTCCCGATCTGGTGCTCGTGGAAGCCGGCGGCAGCCGCGAGCCGCTGGAGCGGTATGTCGCCCGGTTGTTGGGCGCCCGGCTCCCCTGGCCGGCTGGTGCGGTACCGGCGGGCGCCACCCTCAACGACGTGGCGTCGGCGTTCATTCGGCTCTCGCCCGATCCGGAGCGCCAGCGCAAAACCATCACCAAGGAAATCGGCCGGATACTTGGTGAAACGGATTTCGGGATTCCGGAGCCCCTCCGCCAGCTCGCCGAGATCACTCCGCTGCGGCTGTTCGTCAACCTCACGTTCGACGATCTGCTGGAGCGAGCGCTGATGGATGTTCGCTACAGCGGCGCGCCTAACGACATGCAGTTCCGGTCGCACATCTACTCCACCAACCAGGCAAACGACATCGAGCTCACGCCCGCGGCGATGGGCATGACCCGCGTCTACAACCTCCTGGGCCGCGTGGCGCCGGGCAAGCCGTACGTGCTCACCGAGGAGGACCTGCTCGAGCACATCCGCTATTTTCAGGGCGAGTCCACCCGCCCAACCAATCTCTTCGAGGCGCTCAATCGCAGCAACCTGCTGTTCCTGGGAGAGGGCTACACCGATTGGCTCGCGAGGTTCTTCATCCGGGCGACGAAGAACGCGCCGCTGTCGTGGCAGCGCACGGTGCGCGAGTTCGTCGCCGATGCGCGCGCCGGCACCGACGCAGGCTTCGTGGGATTCTTGCGCCAGTTCAGCCGCGCGACGCAGCTCTTTCCCAAGGGCGCGGCGGAATTCGTCGATGAGCTGCATCGGCGCTGGAAGGCCACGGCTCGGCCGGCGAGCGTCACGCGGCAATGGCATCAGCCGCCGCCGGGCGCCGTGTTTCTCAGTTACACGCGCTCCGATTTGGCCGCGGTGCGCACTTTCAAGCAGGCGCTCGAGGCGCAGGGTGTGCCTACGTGGTTCGACGAAGATCAGTTGGAGAGCGGCGACCCGTGGTTGGAGCGCATCGAGTCGTACATCAAGTCCGAGGCGCTGTTATTCGTGCCGGTGCTCTCCGAGGCCACCGAGGCCCGCGCCCAGGGAAAGTTCCGGCGGGAGTGGTCGTGCGCCGTGGATCGCAACAAGGATCGCACGGGAAGCGGCATCCCGTTCATCGTCCCGATCGGGCTCAAGGGGACCTCGTTTCGCCGCGTGCCGCCGGTGTTCCGTGAGGCGGACATCAAGGAGCACGATGGCGGTGAGGGTACGGAACGCGCCGTTAGGCGGATAGCGGAAATCGTCGCGAGCCTGCGGAACGAGGGCCCGTGATGGCGCGCCGCTTGAGCGTGCCGTTGGACACGGCGCCCGTCGTCGACGAGGAGAGCCCGTGGTTGGGGCTCCTGGCGTTCCGGGAGAGCAACCGGCGATTCTTCTTCGGGCGGGATGGCGAGCTGGATGATCTCTTCCGCCGCGTGCGGCGCGAAACGCTCACCGTGTTGTACGCGCAGTCGGGGTTGGGCAAGACCTCACTGCTCCAGGCCGGCCTCTTTCCCCGGCTGCGCGAGGAAGGATTCTTGCCGGTGCCCATCCGCCTCGACTACGGCGACTTCGAGGCGGGCGTGCGTGCCGATGCCGATCCGCCGGGCCGCCAGATCGTCCAGGCGATCGCGGCCGCGATTCATTCGAAGTCGCTCGTCGGGGCGACGGACCCGCTGGCGGCGCAGGGGCCGTGGGAATACCTCCACGATGTCGAATTCGACATGCCTAACGAGACGGGCGGCCTGCTCGTTCCCGTGTTGGTGTTCGACCAACTCGAAGAGTTGTTCACGCTGGGAGCGTCCCGAAAGGACAGCGGGCGCCTGGTCGCGCGCACCGGAGAGCTGCTCGGCGACCTCATCGAGAATCGTCCGCCGCGCGCGCTCGAGCGCGCGATGAAAGACGATCCATCGCTGGTGGACCGCTTCGCATTCGCCAAAGCCCAGTACCGCGTGCTGCTGAGTCTGCGCGAGGACTATCTGCCCCACCTCCACGCGCTGCGCACCGAGATCGCGTCCATTGTATTGAACAACGTCCGCCTCACGCGCTTCGACCGCCGGCACGCGCTCGATGTCGTCGAGCGACCCGCGGCCGCGCGCCACCTGGTTACCCGGCAGGTCGCCGATGCCATCGTGCGAACGGTCGCGGGGCAGGACGCGACGTCCGATGGCGTCGGCGCTGCCCGCGCCGGCGACGAATCGCCGGCGGCGTCGAGCGCCCCGTCCCCGGGACCGGAGGACAGCGAGGACCGCCTCGAGGTCGATCCGTCCCTGCTCAGCCTCTTCTGCCGCCAGCTCAATGGACTGCGGCTCAAGCGCGAAGAGCCGGCCATCTCCCTCGAGCTGGTGGCGAGCAACAAGGAGTCGGTGCTGCGCGACTTCTACCTCGACTGCTTCCGCGACCTGAGCACGCCGCCGGAAGGCGGAGTCAAAGCGTTCGTCGAGGATTTTCTGCTCACGTCGAAGGGATACCGCGACCGCCTCACTGTGGAACGCGCCAACGAGATTCTGGTGCAGAAGTACCACGGCCACGCGGAAGAACTGGATACGCTGGTGGATCGGCGGTTGCTGCACGTGGAGGAGCGGGGGAAGACGCCGCAGATCGAGCTCACCCACGACGTCCTCGCGCCCATCGCGCTCCGCGAGCGGGTGGAACGCGTGCACACCGAAGAACTGCGCCAAGCCGAGGAACGGCGATTGGCGGAGACGCGGCGCGCGGAAGAAGACGAGCGGCGCGCCAGAGAAAAGGCCGCCATCGCGGCGGCGCAGCTGCTCAAAGCGCGACGCCAGCAGCGCGTCACCATGCTGCTGCTGGGAGTCGCTGTCGTCGCGGCGGCTCTGGCGACCTGGTTCTTCGTGGGTGCAAGGAAAACCACGCAAAGCCTGCTGATCTCGCAGAAGAAAGCAGACTCCTCGGCGACGATGGCGATGCACGCGGAGTCGACCGCGGTGACGGAACGCGAAGCGCAGACCGTGCTCACCCACGCCGCGGGCGACGCGCTCGTGCAGGCCAATCAGGCAAAAAGCAAGTCGGCGAACATGCTCGCCGACTTCTGCACGTACACCCTCACGGTGGTGAATCGTTTCGGCGATTCGACCAACAACAACTCCGGTCTGCAAGAGGCCTACAACAGCCTGCTCCAGCTGTCCGACACATCCGCCGATCGCATGATCGAACGGAGTCCCGACGAACTCTGCCCGCGACAACTCGATGCCCGCGTGAGTAGCATCTCGGCCGATCTGCTCTATGAGCTCAATCATTTCGACCTGTCGATTGCCAGAGGGCGGCACGGCATCGCGGCGGTAAAAAAACTGCGGCCGTACAGCGACTCGGTGTCCCGGTGGGTGGCCACGCGCAGCCTCTCCGATCTCACGCATGCGTTCTACTTCGACGGCGACTACAAGGATGCCGTGCTCGCGGCACAGGAGGCGATCCCCCTCGCTCGCGGCGTGAACCCGGCGACGGATTCGGTGTCCTTCGATCGTCTGGCGCGCCTCTATCACTTCGGCGCGCTCGCGTACATCAGATTGCGGCAAGTTCCACCAGCCGTGCAATGGATCACGAACGGATTGGCGGTCGTGGACAGCGGCACGCGCCGGCGCGACCAGAACAGAGGGGGCCTGCTCTATACGCGGTCGCAATTGTGGTTCGACATGAGCATGGCGGACTCGTCGCAGAATCAGCCCGATGCGAGCCTTGACGCGAGGCGCCACGCGGTCGAGGCGGCGCGGGTGCGGCTCGAGAGCGAGCAGCTATTCGAGAACAAGCGATGGTTGGCGTTGATGCACGGTTGGCGCGCCGACCTGGCGCGGTCACTCGGACGCTTCGATGAGGCCATCAGCAGCTACGACAGCAGTGTCGACAACTGGCACGGACTCGTGGTCGCCGGGCGCACGAAGGCGGATACGGCGTGGATCGCCGACGGGATGAGCGCGATTTCCGTCGAGCTGGTCGGGAGGGCGCACTCGCTGCTCGGCCTCAAGCGCGCCGCGGAGGCGCTCGTGGCGGCGCGCGCCGCGGAGGACACGGCCGCGACCCTCGTGCGCACGCAGGGTTCGTTCACCAACATGTATGCGTTGGCGGGTGTGGAAGACTCTCTCGCGCTGATCTTTCGACTGACCGGCCAGCATGACCGTGCCGACAGCGCGTTACGGCGCGAATACGAGATCGATTCGGCCATCGCGTATCTGCCTAACGCTACGGAGGTGCAGATCCGGAAGTTCTATGGCGCGCTCACCAGGCTCGCGACCCAGTCGCTGTCGTGGGCCACGGCCGATACGGTGGGGCAGGATTCCGCGGCCGCGCCCGCGATCCTCTTGCGGGCGGCCACCACCGCACTGCAGTACCGCGAACAGCAGGTGGCCATCTCGCGGTATTTCCTGACCCAGGCGTATACACACACCGCCTCGCGCGCCGACTCACAGCGCGTGGCCGCCAACGAGCAGATTGCGTTAGGCATCGATCTCGGCAACCTGTCGTGGCAGCAGCTGCTCACCGGCCATGCCCAAGCGGCCCTGGGCTCGGCGAAGGAGGGGCTCCGGCTGGCGGGCGCGCAGACGTTCATGCTCGTCAATCAGTTCAGCGCGCTGGTGCTCAGCGGGCTGCCCGATGAGGCACAGCAGTTCTTCCTTGCCAACGTCGGCCGTCAGGTGGAGACGCCGCCGATCGCGTTTCCGTGCGCCGTCAGCCGGGACATGACCGAATTGTCCATCCGCGGTGTCGCCTTGCCGGCGCAGCACGCGTTGGTGACCGAGCTCGTCGCACCTTATCGCGCCAGCTGTCCCAAGTGAGCGCGGGGCGCCATGCGGCGCCCGCGGGATGACGATTCCCCGTCCGGTTCTGCGCAATGCAGTGGGTGAGGGCGCTCGCCAACACGGCGGCGCCCCTCCTCAAACCCCACGAGAGGACGGGATCATGCGCGGGAAAATCCTGCAGTACAACGGCGCCGACGGCACGGGTACGATCGTCGCGGACAATCAGCAGTATCGATTCACGATCGGTGCGTGGAAGGGGAATACCGTGCCGGTTGTCGGAAAGGCCGTCGACGTGGTCGTCGCGGACGGCAGCATCTCGGCGATCATGGTGGTGCCGGACGACGTGCTGCTCCGCGAAAAGACGGCCGAGTTAGGCGGGAAACTCAATACGCTGGTGAGCGGGCTCGGTAGCGCCGCAAGCGCCGCGGGACAGCGACGAGTGGGTGAGGCAGGGTTGGGCGGTTCGCCTGCGGTGGGCTCGGTGGTGGAGCGCTACGGAACGATGGTGCTCGTGGCGTATGGCCTGTTTCTGGTCGGGACGCTCGCGTTCAATGCCATCTCGGTATCGTTCATGGGTGGGAGCCAAGGGCGGCCCTTGTACGATCTGGCGACGCTCATGAGTCAGGCGGGGGGAGGCGGCGGGATCAAGTTGGCATTGCTGCTGGCGTACGTGAGCGTGGCCATCCCGTTCTTCTGGCGCGACCGGCGCGGCTGGCTGGCGCTGGGAATTCCTCTTCTGGCGGTGCTCGGCGCCGTGTGGGCGGGCGTGCACGCGATCAGGGGTTTGGGCGGCGGGGTGAGCGACATGGCGAACGTGTTCAGTTTGGGGTTTGGTTTCTACCTGTCGCTGGCCGCAGCGATCGTGCTCGCGCTGGGCGGAGCCAAGCGATACCTGCGCGCGGCTTGAATCGGCGTACTGTCGCGCTCGCCTCGGCCGCGCTCCCTGCGTGACATTACACGAGGCCATCGTCAGTGTACCGCTGGCGTCTCGATCCCGTCCCTCAACGCAGACAGTCGCGCCGATAGTGTCTACAGACGCACCCCGCATGACGCGCGGCGCCGCGGTGGCATCGGTCGTCAACGATGCCGCCGACGCCGCGCTCAACAAGTACCGCTGGTTGATCCTTTTGGGGCTCATCACGGCGGCGATCATGGAAGTGCTGGACACCACGATCGTCAACGTCGCGCTGCCGCAGATGGCTGGCAACCTGGGCGCCACGTTCGATGAGATCGGATGGGTGGCGACCGGCTACATCCTGTCCAACGTCGTCGTGTTACCGATGACGGCGTTCTTCACCGCGCGTTTCGGCCGCCGGAACTATCTCACCGCATCGATCGCGCTTTTCGCCATCGCGTCGTTTCTGTGCGGCACATCCAATAGCCTAACGGAACTGATTCTGTGGCGGGTGGTGCAGGGGGCCGGCGGCGCGGCGCTGTTGTCCACCGCGCAGGCCACGTTGCGCCAGGTCTTTCCGCGCGAGCAGCAGGGCATGGTACAGGCGCTCTTCATTCTCGGCATCATCGTGGCGCCGACCGTGGGCCCGACGCTCGGCGGCTGGATCACCGACAACTATACGTGGCACTGGATCTTCTTCATCAACATCCCGATCGCCGCGCTGTCGATGTTCCTCGTCACCACCTTTCTGCACGATCCGCCGTGGATGCGGCAGCAGAAGACCGAAATCGATTGGTTCGGCATCGGCCTGTTGATGGTCGGATTGGGAACGCTGCAGTACGTTCTCGAGGAAGGGCGCCGGCACGACTGGTTCAGCGATCCGCTGATCGTGCGGCTCACGATCATCGCCGCGGTTGCGCTGTGCGCCCTGTTGTGGTGGGAGCTGTCGCGCCGGAACCGGCATCCGGTGATTGAATTTCACGTACTCAGAAACCGCGATCTCAGCGCCTCGATCTTCCTGTTCATCGCGTTGGGCTTCGGCCTCTATGGCGGAGTGTTCATCTTCCCGTTGTTTACGCAATCGATTCTGAACTTCACGCCCACGGAGACCGGCCTCGCGCTGCTGCCGGGCGGCATCGCCACCGCCATCGCCGCCGTCATCTGCGGGCGCCTGTTGAACGGTGCACGCCCGCTCGTGGATGGGCGAATTCTCATCGCGCTCGGCGTGGCCATCTTCGTGGTGTCGATGTGGCAGTTGGGCCACCTGACCACCCAGGCGGGCGAGCCCGACGCGCGCGCCGCATTGATCATTCGCGGCTTCGGGCTGGGATTCCTGTTCACCCCGATCAACAACGCCGCGTACGGCGCCCTCGATCCGAAGACCGCGCAGCAGGCATCGGGTCTCATCAACCTCGCGCGACAGCTCGGCGGCTCGTTCGGCATCGCGACACTCAGCACCTTCGTGGACAAGCACACGCAGCTGCACCGTGTGGATCTGCTGACGAACGTGTATGCCGGCAACCCGGCCGTGTTGGAGCGCACGCGCATGCTCACGGCCAATTTCATCGCGCACGGCTACTCACCGCTCGAAGCGGCGCACGCCGCAGTCGCCGCGTTGGATGCGATGGTGATGCGGCAGGCGGCGATGCTCAGCTACAACGATGCGTGGATGCTCATTCTGGGGGCGTTCATTGTGGCGTCGCCGGCGATCATCCTGCTGCGCAAGCCGGGGGCGGCGGGCCACGCGGAGGTGCATTGAGGACGGGGCGAGGTAAGGAAGAAGTACGAGGTAAGAGGTAGGGGGGAGGAGGAGCGAGTGGCGAGTGGGGAGCGCGATTGGGTATTGTTCTTTCCCACGTACTACTCCGTCCTCGTACCTCTCGTCGTTTCCCTTTCGCCCGTCTGGCTTTTTTCCCATGACCGCCATTCTCCCCGTCAATTACCGCTCGGACATTCTTCCGGAGTACCGGGACACGCCGGTCGGATTGCTGTTGGAATACCATAACCTGGAGCGCGCGTTGGGCTCCGGGCCAGGGCGCCAACTGCTGATCGGCATGTGTATGGACAGCCGGCACGCGCTGCGCATCCCGCCGGACTTCGCCTTCGTGCTGCGCACCGCCGGCGCGAACATGCGGGACAACGAGTTTCGCATCTCGTTCGCGATCGCGGTCGGCGGCGTGCGCACGATCGTCTTGATCGCGCACACGGATTGTGCGATGGCGCACGTAGCGCGGTTGCACGACGAGTTCGTGGTCGGCTTGGTCGAGCACGCCGGGTGGGACACGGCGCGGGCAGAGAAGCATTTCGCCGAGAGCGTCCCCAAGTTCAGCATCGACGACGAGGTGGACTTCGTGATGCGTGAAGCGCACCGGCTGCGCACGCTGTACCCACGGGTCACGGTGGTACCGCTGCTGTACCGTGTCGAGGACGACCTGCTCTACCAGCTCAAAGCGGAATAGGTAGGCGGGGAGGCCGGCGCACCAGCGCCTCTGGCGTGTGCGACCGACACCGCGCAATTTCGTAGCATGTCAGAAATTCCCGATATCTCGACCTCCCTCAGCGACCGCTACGTCATCCAGCGCGAGCTCGGATCCGGCGGCATGGCGGTCGTCTACCTTGCACTCGACAAGAAACTCGAGCGCGAAGTGGCGTTGAAGGTACTTCGTCCGGAGTTAGGCGCGGTGCTGGGCGCTGAACGATTCCTCGCCGAAATCAAGATCTCGGCCAAACTGGATCATCCCCACATCCTCACGCTCATCGACTCGGGCAACGCTGACGGCACGCTGTACTACGTGCTGCCGTACGTGCGCGGCGAGTCGTTGCGCGACAAGCTGAACCGCGAGCGCCAGCTCGGTCTCGACGAGGCGCTCACGATCACGAAACAGGTTGCGAGCGCGCTCGACTACGCGCATCGCCAGGGACTGGTGCACCGCGACATCAAGCCCGAGAACATCCTGATCCAGGAAGGAGAGGCGATGCTGGCGGACTTCGGCATCGCGCTGGCGGTGAAAGAGGCCGGCGGCAATCGCCTAACGCAAACCGGATTGAGCTTGGGCACGCCGCAGTACATGAGCCCGGAGCAGGCCACCGGTGATCGGGGCGTCGACGCGCGCAGCGACGTGTACTCGCTGGCGTCGGTGCTGTACGAGATGCTCGCCGGCGAGCCGCCGGTCACGGGCGCGAACGCGCAGTCCATGATCGCCAAGCTGATGACCGAGCGCCCCACGCACCTGCGCGTGTTGCGGGATACGGTGCCCGAGAGCGTCGACGCGGTCGTGGCGAAGGCGCTCGCAAAGACACCGGCGGACCGGTACGCCAGCGCGGGGGAGTTCGCGCGCGCGCTGGATGCCAAGCCCGCGCTCGCGACGGTTCCGCACCCCGCGTCGACTGCGCGCCGGCGCACCGCGATGGTCGCCGGAATTGCCGCCATCCTCATCGTCGTGGCGGCGGGTGCCCTCGCGTTCAAATGAACATTCGCGCCGCACGCCGCCGCGATGGGAGCGGTGCTCGGCCAGAAAACGCAGCTCACCACGTCTGGCGCGGTGCTCGTGCCGGCGATCTCGCCCGATGGCAAACAGCTCGCCTACCTCACGAAGCACTGCGCGGCCGGCCTATGCACCTTCTCCGTCGACGTGCAGGACGTGGGTGGGAGCACCACGCGCACCATCCTCGCTGGCGCGACCGCGGGCTACTATCTCGAGTGGAGTCCCGACCGACGCAACCTTGCGTTCAACGGCACCATCGACGGTCGGTTGGGCACGTACCTCCTCTCGGCGCTCGGCGGCACGCCGCGCTTCCTGAGTTTCGGCGTCGCCACGTTTTATGCCGGCGGCGATTCGCTGCTGCTTGGCCCCACCATCCGGCCCGACTCGGTGTTCTGGATTGGCGTGGCCGGCCTCGACGGCATCGTGCACGACAGCATTCGCGTGGCTGGCCCGGGGCAAGGATTGAACGCGATCTCGGTGGTGCCGGGCACCAGCTGGATCGTGACGCTCGTGTTGCAGCAACCGCACGGGCTGTGGCAGGTGATCGACCGCCACGGCAACGTGGCGGATCACGTCGTGAACGCGTGCACGTGCGGCGGCAGCGCGACGAGCGATGCCGTGTGGCTGTCGCGCGCCGGTCACGGTCTGGGAGAGTCGATCGTGCGCATCGCGATCGATCGCACCAACGGCCATCTCGCTGCGCGCCAGGACACGATGGTGACGGGCCTGTTCACCAATTTCTCGCTGACCGCCGACGGCGCCGGCATGGTGATGGACGAGGGGACGTATGACTTCAGCGTGTGGGCGCTCAGCTGGCCCGACGTGTTGCGCGGGCGGTATCCGGACAACCAACGGATCGCGCACGCATCGAGCAACGTGTCGGCGTCGATTTCGCCTAACGGTGCGCGCCTGCTCGTGCGGCGCGTGGTGCCCGCGGGCGGCGGTCTCACCCAGCTGCGGTACAGCGTCATGCCGTTCGCGGGCGGCGCGGAGATACCGTTGGGCGGCGCGGGCGTTCCCGTCGGCGCGCGTTGGACAGATTCGGTTACTGTCGCGCTCGTGACGCAGACGCGGAGTGGACTGCACCTTGCCCAAGTAGACGTGCGTACGAACGCGCAGAGCAACACATTGGATCTGCCCGATTCCACCATCGTCTTCGCGACGGCGCTCCCCAACGGCTGGGCGTGGATTCCCGCCGCGGGCGACCGGATCGTCGTGCGGCAGGCGGGGCATAGCCGCGAGCTGCCGAAGCCCGCGTGGTACGCGTTCCTCCAGCAGGTGACCGCGGACCGAACGGGCCAGCGCATCTTCTACACCGGTTACAACAAGTCGACGAGCGACTCGCTCGGCGTCGGTGTGCTCGCGCTCGCCGACGGATCGATGACGCAGTGGGCGTCCATGTTTGCCGAGGCGGGATGGGTCGAACCGCTGGCCGATGGGACGGCGTTGCTCGATGTCGCGCAAACGCAGGAGTCGCTGACGTTCTTCAAGCTCAGCGGTCCGGGTGAGATCCAGCGGCTCGGCGCATCCCCTCGCCCCGTGCGGTCGGTGAGCGCGAGCGGCGATCTCACGCGTGCCACCGCCTCGGTGCGAGACTACACCGCGGATGCGTGGATGTATGCGGTGCTGCGCCGGTGACAGCGGCTGGTGACGGCCGATGAATGCCCTCGCCACCCTGGCCGAATCGCTCGGCATCGCGTACGCATCGGGCATCAGTCTGTATGCAACGGTCGCGCTGGTTGGTTTAGGCGAGCGTTTGGGATGGATCGGGCCGCTGCCGGGGGTGCTCGCGACGCTCGCCAATCCCGTGATCATTGGCGTCGCCGTCGCGCTGGCGTTGGTCGAGTTTCTGGCGACGCTCATTCCCGGCGTCGCATCGGCGTGGGAAACCGCGCATACGGTGATCCGCACACCGGCCGCCGCGGCGCTGGCTGTCGCCACGGCGTGGCACGCGGATCCGGTGGTCATCACGCTGGCTGCGCTGCTGGGCGGTGGACTGGCCCTCACCACGCATCTCACGAAGATCGGATTGCGTCTGGCGGTCGATACGTCGCCGGAGCCGGTGACCAACGGCGTGGTCAACGTGGCTGAGTTAGGCATCGTCGCGGCCATGAGCTACGTGGTGTGGCGGCATCCGTTCATCGCGCTGGCCGCAGCGCTTGTGCTCCTGGCCCTCACGATGCTCCTCGTGCGCGCCGTGTGGCGGGCGGTGCGCGCGCTCGTGCGCGGCAAAGCGCCGGCGACGTAAGCGGGCGCGACGCCGCGTCCGCGGTATCTCGAACGCGGCGCCTTACGGGGCCGACACGCTCGTGGCCCCGCGCGTGGACGCGCTGGCGGCGCTTGGCCACGTGGCAATGCGCGCGGCGACGGCATCGAACGACACTTGAGGATCGTACGGCAGGCCGGACGCATCGGCGCGTTGGTCGAAGAGCACGACCATGTCGATTCCGTCCGTTCGTTCGCGCGCCATGGTGAACGTGCCGGGCATGCTGCCGTAGAAGGTGTAGTCCCACGTGTACCCGGGCTGTCGCGGCGGACCCATCATCAGATAGTGATCGAGGAACGTGAGGTACGCGGGCGCGGACGCGATGAGACCGCCGAAGGAATCGAACGCTTCGATGTAGAAGGCGCCGTCGGGCCACGGCACCAGCGTGCACACCGGTACATCGAACACGGAACAGCCGGCATCGGGGTCGACGTACCGCGGTTCGCGAACGCTGCGGTTGGGCACGAGCGACGCGCCCGGTTGCACATCCGTGGCGCCGATCGGGTCGAGTATCGCCTGGTGCAGGTACGACGCGTACGGCTGACCAGTGACGCGCTCGACGACCAGGCCGAGCAGACTGTAGCCGAAGTTCGAGTACGCGTAGACGGTGCCGGGGTCGTGCTGCAGCGGTTGCCCCATCATGAACCGCGCCAGCTGTTGTTTGGTGGGGGGTGTGGAGAGCCCCATCTGTTGCGCCACGATCCGGCTCTGGAATACCCAATCGGGTGCTGCGTTAGGCGCGCCAGGGGTGTCGTCCCAGCCGCCTGTGTGATCCAGCAGCTCCTGGACGGTCACGCTGTTGAGACGCGGATCCACGGTGGCGCCGGGGAGCGGGATGATGCCGAGCAAGGGGTAGACCGGCGCCGACGCGGACAGTGCGCCGGAGGCGATGAGATGCGTCACCGCGGCGTAGGTCAGGGGTTTCGAGAGACTTGCCAAGCGGAACAGCGCATCGGGCGGGACGGGTGCGGTGGCTGCTCCGTCCAACCAGCCGTAGCCTCG
>JANWIF010000166.1 GCA_025450035.1 Gemmatimonadaceae bacterium | reverse complement strand
CCAGCGGCTGGCGTGGTGCCCGGCACTCATTGAGGCACTAGGCGTTCGCTTGACTTTTGTCGCACATTGTGACTAATTCGCCCGCATGGGCGAGCGAAGGGCATCGGGTACGCGGCCGGCGGTTCGGACCACCACAGTCGCCGTGGACGTGGCCATCCTGGCGCCGATGGGGACGGAACTCGCGGTGCTTGTGCAGGCTGGCGGCCGGGCGGGTGCGGCGGGGAGCGCCGAACTCCCGTGGGATGGCATCCGGCCGTCGGACACGCTGGACGATGCGGCGGATCGCATCGCACGGGCGGCACTTGGATTCGCGCCGGCGTGGCTGGGCCAGTGCGGCACCTGGAGCGACACGCGCCGGCATCCGGGGGGCGCACGGACATCGGTAGGGTATCTCGCCGTGTGTCCCGGCAGTGCGACGGGTGCGCCGGTCGGCGAAAACGGGGCATGGGTGCCGATGTCAGCCCAGCCATCGCTCATGCCCCGCCAGCGCGCGGTCCTCGACGCCGCGGCGATGCTGGTGCAGTCCCGGATCGACCAATCACCGCTCGCATTCCGATTTCTGCCGGCGGCGTTCACGCTCTCGGAACTCCAGGCGATCTACGAGCTGCTGCTCGATCGGAAGCTGCACAAGGCGAGCTTCCGGCGCGCCCTACATGCGGCCCGCCTGGTGGCGCCGCTGGATGAATGGCGCAGCGAGGGCCGCGGGCGGCCCGCACAGCTCTTTCAGTATGCGCCGGCTCGCCGGCGTTCAGTACGCCGCGCCGTTCGATTCGACCTGATCGCGCCGACGCCCGGACGCTGACACGCTGCTAATCCGCGCGCGACCGCCGCTGCCAGCCCACGAGCGCGCGCGCGATGGCGACATTGTCCGCGGCCACGCTGTACAGCTCCGCGCCCACGGTGTCGACGCCATCCACTTCGGCGATCACAGGCGGCGTATGGCCGCTGCGCCGTTCGGCGTCCGTGCGGCGCTCCACGCTCACGCGCGTGCGCGGTACTTCACGATCGCCGTCGAAATGTGTGGTGTGTTCGATGGCGACATAGCCGCCGCCGGGGAGATCGCGCTGGTACACGCGCGCATCGATCCGAACCTGCTCGTCCGTGGTCATGCATCCTCCTGCTGCCCGCTCGTCCCACACCGTCGATGCGATCTGCGGCACATCGGCGTCGATATGCAGTCTATGTGCGGCAGGCGCGATTGAACAGCGCCTTATGGCGAGCTCGGGCAAGCGAAACGCCCCGGCCGAAGTCGGGGCGTTGACCGCTCGCGCGCGCGGGATTCAGACCTTGGTGACGTCGGCGGCCTGTGGTCCTTTCTGCCCCTGCACGATCTCGAACTCCACCCGATCGCCTTCCTGGAGGGACTTGAAGCCGGCGCCAGAGATGGCGCTGAAGTGGACGAACACGTCGGGACCACCTTCGCGCGAGATGAAGCCGAATCCCTTTGCGTCGTTGAACCACTTCACCGTGCCAGTAATACGAGCCATGAAACCGTACCTCTTACAGTAAAACGGTGATGCTCGATCCCGCTCGCGAGACGTCCGCCTCTGTCAGCCTCACGCACGTGATCCACAGTGTGGATCCCCGCCCGCCCGGGCGGAGGGTGTACCGGCATCGTGGGCAATTTCTGTGCAACTCGCGCGCACGGACGCGAGATGGCATGGACCGCCATGCCGAGGCAGTCGTCCGGAGCTGGTCGTCCTCAGGTCGTCATAGGGACGCCGATCCTTCGGTCGCTCCGCTCCCTCAGGATGACAGACGGCGGGTCGTCATCCTGAGCCGCAGGCGAAGGATCGCGCCGAACGACGGCGATCCTTCAGCGCACCGACTATGCGGCGCCGGCGACGTAGCGTGCGATGCGCCCGCAGGTGCGGCAGCGCAGTGTCACCTGCGATCGTGGCGGCGGCGGAAAATCATCCGGCGTGCGGTCGATCGGACCGGAACACGACGGACAGCTGAGCGCTGTTCCGGTCCGGTCATGTGCGATGAGGTGCAGTGCCTGTGCTGGATTGTAAGTAACCGGTCTCGGTTTCCGCATTGGGCCCTCCGTCCCTGCGCCTGCGCTCCTCTTCGCTCCTCCGCTACTCTGCGGCAGGCCGTGGAGCAATAACCATCAAAGCTTGCAAAGTATGACGTACGACATACTTGTACGTCACATCTGCCAGACCGCTGCCCTGGCTCATGAGCCTGCTTCCGCTGGCTCGCCGCCGTTCACAACGTGAAGCGCGCGCTAACCGCCTCGTGCCCCGTGTACGGAGACGGGAGTACGGTAGTTCTACCGTTGCAGTAGCAGATGGTTCCGGGGAGGACGTGCAGCCCGGGCGGGCACGGGCCTACCAGTTGTGCGGGCGCTTCCAGATGTAGCGGCCCAACTGCCACACCCGGCGATCGGAGATCTCACGGCCGCCGGCGAAGACATCGGGATTGTCCATCGCTTCGAGCATGTCCTTCGCCTTTGCCGACGATTCGTCCGCCCAGTGCACGATCTCGGCTTCGGTGGTCATCGGCTGGACCGGACGGCCGAACTCCAGCGATCCATGGTGCGAGTGGATCATGTGCTGGAGTTCGAGCTGCTGACCCTGGGTGCACACGGGTTCGCCGCTCGCGGCGAGCCGCCCCTCGAGCATGAGGCAGCCGAGCACGACGTGGCCGACGAGCAGGCCGCAGGGGGTATATGAAAATCCGGTGGGGCTGATGTCGTAGGCCTCCACCTTTCCGATGTCGTGCAGCAGTGCGCCGGCGACGACGAGGTCGACGTTCGCATGCATGGTCCGCGCGATTTCGCGCGCGATGCGGCTCACCTCGCAGACATGGAGCAGCAAGCCGCCGAGTTGGGCGTGATGACCCTGCGTGGAGGCCGGCGTCTGCTCGAACTGCACGCGAAACGCATCGTCCGCGAAGAACAGATCGAGCACCGCCTTCACGGTGGCCGATGAAACTTCGCTCCGCAGCTTGTCGATGTACGCCCACAACCGGACACGATCGCCATCGATGCTGGGGAGGAAGTCCTCGGCAGTGAAGCGCTCGTCGGGGAGCACGCGCACGGGCGCGGTGAGCGAGAGCTGCTTCTTTGCGCCGCCCTTGCCCGTGTAGAAGGTGACGTCGCCCACGGCCTGGACGACCTTTCCGCTCCGGACGCCGTCGGCCCATTCGAGCTGGTTCGACCAGATGGGCGCTGTATCGATCTTGCCGCTGGAATTGCCGAGCGTGAGGACCACGAACGGGTCGCCCGCGTTGGTCTTCTTCTCCGCGCGTTCGAGCACGAGCAGCTCATGCTGCACGCGATCGCCGGCGCCGAGGCTGGAGATTACCAGTTGCGGCATGCGGTGCTCCGCTCAACTGACATAGACGATCTCGCCATCACTGTCGATGCCGATCTCCTCTTCGGCGCCACACACGCCGCAGATCTTGGTTGCCTGCCACGCCACCTGGAGGGCTTCACGGTGCGAAGCCACCGCCGGTTTCACCACGACCTTCTTGTAGGAAAACTCGCCACAGTTCTCGCATGCGTGGGCCTTGGCGATGCGTTCGGCACGCTCACGCGTGATCTTCGCCAAGGTCAGCGCTCCGCGGAATCCGAGCTCGAATCGAGAAGCGCACGGAGCACCGCGGGTGCGGTCGCAGCCGGGTTGTAGGCCGCAGACGGTGCAGCGGCCGCGGTACGCGGTGATGCGGCGCCTGTGTCGGCACCGCCCCTGGACGCGCCGATCAGCGCACGCAGGCCGCCCACGGCGCCCAGCACGCCCGCCGCTTCCGCGGGAAGAAAGATCGTAGTTCCCTTGCCCTCCGAGAGGCGCGGCAGGGCTTCCAGGTACTTGATGCCGAGCAGATACATCGCCGCTTCGCCATTGGGGAGCGCGCTGGCGATCTCACGCAGCGCTTCGGCCTCGGCCTTGGCCATGGCGAGCCGAGCTTCGGCGAGGCCCTGGGCGCGGAGCACAGCGGCGCCTTTCTCGCCTTCGGCCTTCTGGATCTGCGATTCGCGCAAGCCTTCGGCCTCGAGAATTGCCGCGCTCTTGCTGCCTTCTGCGGTGGTGACGGCGGCGCGCCGCTCGCGTTCGGCGCGCATCTGCATTTCCATGGACTGCTGAATGTCGCGCGGCGGCTCGATGCCCTGGAGCTCCACGCGCGTGACGTCCACACCCCAACTCAGCGCGGCCTCCTCGATGACGTCGCGCATCCGCTTGTTGATCATCTCCCGGCTGGCGAGCGTCTGATCGAGCTCCATCTCGCCGATGATGTTGCGGAGGGTGGTGCGCGTGAGCGTCTCCAGCGCGAACGGGAGATTCTGCACGGCGTAGGTGGCCTTCTGCGGATCGGCGACGCGGTAATAGAGCACCGCGTCGATATCGATGGTGACGTTGTCCTTGGTGATGACCGGCTGGCTGGGGAAGCTCAGCACCTGTTCGCGCAGATCGATGCGCGAGGTGGTGCGGATGAGCATGTGCTTGTTCCCGGCCATGTCGGCCTCGAGAAACCGCACGTCGATGGACTTCGGCCGCTCGACGAATGGGATCAGGACGTTCAGGCCCGAGCGGGCAACGCGGTGAAATCGCCCGAAGCGCTCCACCACCATGACTTCGGCCTGGCCGATCACCTTGAGCGAACTGGTGATGGTGACGAGCACGAACACCACGATGATCGCGAGAAATATGACGCCAAAGATCATGACCGACTCCGCTGGAATGCCTCGATGATTGTACCCGCGGGAACAGGGCGAAGCAACGAGCCGGGCCTTACCCGCGACATCGGATGATGCTATCGTCGAGCTTCCCAGGTGTGAGTGAACTTCGAGGAGAGTGCGTCATGGCGAGCAAGGCGAAGAAGAAGCGTCCCGCAAAACGGAGCGCCGCCCGGAAGGCGCCGGCGCGCAAGAGCACCTCCAAGCGGGCGGGCAAGACTGCCGCGAAGAAGAAGACCGTGTCGAAGAGCACGCGGAAACCCGCAATGAAGAAGCGGGTTCAGAAGGCCGCAGCCAGAAAGAAGATGCCGTCCGCCATCAGGCGCGTGACGCGTGTTGCACGCGAAGTGGCGCAGCAGGCAACTGCCGCCGTCACCGAGGGCGTGGAATCCATTCGCGAGATGGGCGAGAGCATCGTGGAGCGTG
>JANWIF010000165.1 GCA_025450035.1 Gemmatimonadaceae bacterium | reverse complement strand
TGTCACGCGCGGCGCGCTCGGCAGCTTCAAAGGCGCGAAGGATACGCCCTCGGATTCGCCCCGCGTCCCACACCGACGTCAAACTCGGTGCCACCTGCTGCCAATCGGTGTGGCCGAAATAATTGTACTCGGCCCCCGTGGCCAGGACGAGGTAGTCATACGGAATGCTGCCGTCGCCGGCGAGAACGCACTTGTGCGCAACGTCCACGCCCGTCACGTCGGCCAGCAACACGTCGATATTCTTGGATCGGCGAAGAATGGCGCGCAATGGCACCGCGATTTCGTCGGCCGAAAGAAGTCCCGTCGCGGCCTGATAGAGCATTGGCCTGAACAGGTGATAGTTATGGCGGTCGATCAGCGTCACCTGCACAGGTGCTTTGGCGAGTACACGCGCCGCGCTGAGTCCGCCGAATCCGCCGCCGACGATGACGACGCGCGGCCGTGGATCAAGTCTGGTCTGTTTCGTCATACCCGCTCCCAGCTGTGAGGCGGATTTTGTCCCGGATGTCTCATGTCGCAGCCGTCGTGCCGCATTCGCGCCAGGCTCCTGAGTTTGCGGCTGGGAACAAATTGGGGGGAAAATGCCGCACACTCCGTTCCTCTGCGCCTTTCAATCGGGCTCGACCTCGTCGCCAAGCCGCCACCTACATTGCGTGCTCCCCTGACAATTTCTTCAGGCGCGGCGTTACTTAAGGCCTCGGTTCTACAGGCTTTGTGCCCGATACCCCGGCCACAGGGCGCTTTCGGCACACGATCTCACCGGAGAGTCCCATGAAGTATGTCCTGAGCTGGTTCGAGCGTCCGCAGGGTTCGCCCATCGAATACGAGAATGCCCAGAAGCGAATCCTCGAGGTATTCGGCCAATGGAAAGCGCCCGCCAATTTCAAGATCGACTTCTTCGTGATCCGGGTCGGCGAATGGGGTGGCCACATGCTGATGGAGTGTGACGACCTGGTGACCATTCACAAATTCTGCTCGATGCTTCCGTCTTTCGTTTTCGAGGTGCACCCTGTGATCAAGGTCGAGGAAGCCGTCCGTGGCGAACTCGAGGTCATAGCCTGGCGAGACGGGCTGAAAGGCAAGTAGTACCGGCGAGGAATTGCACCGCGCCGCCTGAACGTCGCCTCCTCGACAAGCATCCGGCCCCCCGGCGCGTCGTAGACTCTGGTAGACCGGCGTTAACCCGCTGGGGTGGCGTAGATACCGCCGAAGCAGGCCCGGAATCCCAGCCATTTGGGCGATGTCGAATTCGACTCCTCCCGTACGTTGTATAGGAGAGGGCGACCGCATCATCTGTGTCGCTACATCGAACTCCTGCTCGCTGTATCAACCGGGCAGGCAAAGCATGCCACAAGAGGAAACTCAAAATGAGAAAGATCAGGATCTTTGAACACACCTCCTTGGACGGCGTGATCTCCCCCGGCGGACGGCATGCAGACACCGACTTCGCCAATGGCGGCTGGACGGCACCGTATCGAAGTCCAGCCGGGGCGGAGGTCCTCGCCGAGAGGCAGGGCAAGGGCTTCGATCTGCTGCTTGGTCGCCGCACCTACGATCTGTGGGCCAGTTACTGGCCGAAGATCAAAGGCGGTCCGTTCGCGGACAGTCTGAACGCCGCGACGAAATACGTCGTGACCCACCGGCCGGACGGCCTCGGATGGGGCCCGGTCGGGGCCCTGGGCTCGGACGTCATGGAGGGTATCCGCCGCCTCAAGTCGGAGGACGGCCCTGACTTGATCGTCTGGGGAAGTTCGACGCTGACGTCCGTGCTGCTCGAGCAGGGACTAGCCGACGAGATTGTGTTGTGCGTCTACCCGGTCTTGCTGGGCCCGGGCAAACGCTTCTTTTCCGACGGCGCTGCCCCGCGTGAGTTCGCTCTCGTCAACTCGACGGCCACGCCCACGGGCATAGTCGCAAACACGTATCGGTACGTTGGCGCGCTGCGAACTGAATAGTTCGCCGGCGCGCCAACTCGCTCAGCGCACCTTCAGCCGCCCCATGATGGCCTGAATGCGGGGGTCGGACCGAATCGGGGCATAGACTGGGTCCGCGAGCGTCATGCCAAGTCCGCCAACGTTCGACGCGGCCCCCTTCACCGCCCACTGGATCGCCTGCTCCCGGTCGCCGAGCCGCATGAAACAGTCTGCGATCAGATCTTCCCGAACGTACTCCGTGTTCGCACGCACCAGCGCCTGCCGTAGCGCGTCATGTCCGCCCGACGTGTCGCCCGCGCTGATGAGCCCGAGAGCAAGGTAGGCGAGGTCCCGGCCGCTCGGCGTCGGTCCGATCCAGCGCCGCCACGCCGCGGCAACTCCGCGCGGATCGTGTGCGGCCTGGCTCCGGTGGGCTTCGCATTCCGCTGCCAACCGCTCCTGAATGCGCGCGGCGCGCGCGCAGATCACGCGCGCACTGTCCGGCGATAGTGTCGTGAAATCGAGCGTCAGGAGGAAGGGGTTCCAGACACCACGCGACAATGGGTTGAGCCGCAGCGCCCGCTGCGCGACCGTGTGCGCCGAGTCCGGCAGATGCAGGTACAAGAGAAGGACGGGGTACCACGCGCCCGCCGTTACATTGGCGGAATCGAGTGTCAGGGCCCGCTCCAGCTCCTTCGAGCCCCCGACCGGATCGTCGCCGTAAGTCATCGACCACAAGCCCACCTGCGCGTGCGCGTCGGCAAGAGTGGGATCGAGCGCCAGTGCACGCTCGGCAGCGCGCCGTACCTCCGGACTCACCATCGCCGCCGGCTGGAAGTCATCCGCCGTGGCGCCCCACGCGTCGGCCATTGCGGCCCACGCGTCGGCATAGGTCGAGTCGAGCGCGATCGCGGCTTCGGCGTCCGCAATGGCGGAACGGAGCGAGACGGCCGTGAACCGGTCCGTTTCCAGCCGTGCGCGTTGGACCAGCTCGTGCGCTTCGTTGCTGCGCGTGCCGCGCGCCCGCACCGCAGTCGTGGTCGCGGACGACAGCGTGAGGTTGAGCGCGCCCGCAATCGCCGAGACGAGCTTGTCCTGAAGCGCGAACTGGTCCTGGTCGCTCGCGTCGAACGCGTCCGACCAGAGAAGGTCGTCGTTCGCGACATTGACGAGTGACGCGGTCGCGCGCAGTTGCCTCCCGGACCGCGCCACCCTCACCATCACCATCGCCCTGACATCGAGTTCCTTCCCGGCCTCGCGCACCGTGCGCCCGTGCATGACGCTCAACGGTGTGTAGGCCCGCACCGATAGCCCCGGAATCTTCGACAGCTTGGTGGTCAGGTCGCTCGATAGTCCGTCGGCGAGAAAGGCGTGTGCCGTGTCGGCGCCGACGTCCGTCGGGAGCACGGCGATGCTGCGCGGTTCGGCCGCGCCGCCGGTTCGCGTTGCGAGAAGCCAGCCCGCGATGACGATGACAACGACCCCCCCCGCCCCGAGCGCACCCCAACGGCGCGTACCTCGGCACGGCCTAGCCCCCCCCGCCGCGGTCCGCGCGCCGGTTGGCGCCATCCCCCCGCTCGGCGTCGTGATGTCGTCCAGCGCCTGCACCACCTCGGTCGCGCTCTGCGGGCGATCGGCCGGGCGTTTCTCCAGGCAGCGCATCACCAGCGCCGCGAGCGCGGGCGGGAGCGAGGCGCGCCGCTTGTTGATCGGCTCAGGGGTCTCGGCCACGTGCGCCGCCAGCACGTTCTGCGGCGTGCGGCCCGCGAAGGGCGGCTGGCCGGTGAGCAGCTCGTATGCCAACACGCCGAACGAATAGATATCCGCGCGCTGGTCCACACTGGGGTCGGCGCTCGCCTGCTCGGGCGACATGTACGCCGGTGTGCCAAGCGCGACGCCGAGCGACGTCACCCCGGCGTGCTCCGCGTTGCTCGATGCGCTCAACGCCTTCGCGACACCGAAGTCCGTGACCATCGCGCTGCCCCCGGAGAGCAGCACGTTGTCGGGCTTGATGTCACGGTGCACGATGCCGTGTTCGTGCGCATACGCGAGTGCGGACGCGACCTCGCGCAGAATGCGAGTGGCAGTATTGACGGGCAGCTCGCCGTGCCGCGCGAGACGAACCCGCAGCGACTCGCCGTCCACGAACGGCATTGTGAAGTACGGCAGCCCGTCCGACTCGCCCGCGGTGAGCAGCGGCACGATGTGCGGATGCTGGAGCTTGGCCGCGAGGAGGATCTCGCGCTTGAATCGTTCGAACGAGACCTGCGCTGCGGTCTCCGGCGGGAGCACCTTGATCACGACCTTGCGGCCGAGCGCAGTCTCCTCGGCCACGAACACGCGTGACATTCCGCCGCCACCGAGTTCGCGCTCGAGTGCGTACCTGCCGCTCAGGGTCGCTTGGAGCTGAACGCGTAGGTCCGAAGACGACAGACGGCGCTCCGAGGGGTAGCGAGACACCGAACGTTAGCCGCCCGCGACTGGACAGGCTAGCACATGAGTCGAGCGCTCCCGCACGGCGCACGTGTTGCTTGATAAGGCGAGGGCAGTAATGGGTACAGCGGGTGTCATCCCCCCGTGCCAGAGGAGGTGATTAGCGTTTTTCGCGGCCACCCCTTGCGCGCCGCGAACGTTGGCGTTAAATACTGAACCATATGGTTCAGTATATGACGACCCGGCTTGATACTTCGTTCGCCGCGCTTTCGGACGCCACGCGGCGTGGCGTTCTGGAGCAGCTCGGACGAGCCGACGCTTCGATCACGGTCCTTGCCGAGACGTTCCACATGACGCTCACGGGCATGAAGAAGCACGTCGGCGTTCTGGAGCAGTCGGGGCTCGTCACCACGAAGAAGATCGGACGCGTGCGGACGTGCCAGCTGGGCCCGCGCCGATTGGAGGATGAGACGGCGTGGCTCGAAAGGTACCGCCGGCGCTGGGACGAACGCTTCGACGAGTTGGACAAGGTTGTCGAGGAACTCACCCGAAAGGAGAAGAGCAATGAACGCAAGAATCGAAAGTAAGCCCGCCCCCGTGAAGAACCGCACCACGGTGGAACGGAAGTCAGACCGCGAGGTGGTTGTCACGCGGACCATCAACGGCCCGGCGCGCATCGTGTTCGAGGCATTTACCAAGGCCGAGCTGTTCAAGCGTTGGTGGGTGCCCAAGTCGCTGGGAATGACCCTGCTGTCCTGCGAGTTGGATCCGCGTGTCGGAGGCAAGTACCGATTGGTATTCGACCACGGTGGCTCCGAGCCTGCCGCGTTTTTCGGCACGTATGTCGAAGTGAAGCCGTATTCGCGCCTCGCGTGGACCAATGAGGAAGGTGGCGAGGGCGGGCCTGTCACCACGGTGACCTTCGAGGAAAAGGGCGGCAAGACGCTGGTGGTCCTGCGCGAGAACCATCCTTCGAAGGAGGCACTCGACGCTGCCGGCACCGGAGCAGTTGAAGCAATGGGCGAGACGTTCGATCAGCTGGACGAGCTTCTCATCGCCCTGGGTGAAAGCTCGGGACAGTAACAGAGACGTGGATCTCGCGGTCGGTCGTCCGATAGTCCCGGCTCACACTGGCCGGGGCCGTCGGACCCACGGTAGGTAGTCTCATCCGTCCCGGCATCCGGCCGCCGGCATCGCGACTCTTGACTTTTGCCGCGCAGTGTTGAAATATCAGCAGTGCTGATTTATCAGCACCGACTCG
>JANWIF010000164.1 GCA_025450035.1 Gemmatimonadaceae bacterium | reverse complement strand
GGATGCGCGAGACGCTGGGGCGCCCGGTCGTGCTCCACGGGGGCGAGGTGGAGCGGGTGATGGCGCGCGTGCGCGCTGTTGCCGGACCACGGGCGCGTGGCGGTACGCCGCGGCGGCGGCGCGCGTCGCGCACGATGGTGCTCGGCCTGATGGTCTCCGTGGCCGTGGCCGGTGGGGGATCCGTGATCGGACTTGCCTCGGCGCGGGCCTTGTGGCGCGCGTCGTTCCCAGCTCCACTCCAGGCCAGCGCGACGCTCATCGGCGACAGCATTGTCGCCACGCTGCACGACACGTTGGGACTCGTGCGATTCGCGCTGCATGTGCGCGGCGCCTCGCGCGTGGTCTTGGCGGGAGACTTCAACGGGTGGAGCGCATCCGCCACGCCGCTCGCGCGGAAAGAGGGTACGGCGCAGTGGACGACGGTCGTGCCGCTTCGGCGCGGCGACTCCCGGTACGCGTTTCTGATCGATGACACGCGCTGGGTCGCCGCCCCGCGCGTCTCGGGCCTCCACGCGCGGCCCGCGTTCCTCACTGCCCGATCCGACCGCGACTCCACTTGAGCGGTCATCTGCGTTAGGCAGATGATGCGCCCGTTCTTCAACCCCGTGTCAATGTCCAACCGATCCGCCCCGCCGCGTGATGATCGTCCGTCCTATCTCGCCGCGACCATCGCCGCTCTCGTCGTGCTCGTGCTGTATCTCGTGACGTTGGCGCCATCGACGGCGATGTGGGACACGAGCGAGTACATTGCCGCGGCAAAGGTGCTCGGCTTGCCACACCCGCCGGGCAATCCGCTGTTCGTGCTGCTCGGCCATTTCTTCGGACTGCTCCCCATCCCGGTGAGCTATGCCCAACGCATCAATATCATGGCGGCGGCCGCGAGCGCCGGCGCGGTGTTTTTCTGGTTCCTGATCACGGAGCGCGTGTTGTTCCGATGGCTGGCGGCACGGTGGCAGCGCATGGTGGGCGCGTCGATCGCCGTGCTCGTGGGCGCGACATCGTTCACGGTATGGAACCAGTCGGTGGTGAACGAGAAAGTGTACACGATCTCGCTCGTCGGCATCGCCGCCATTTCGTGGATCATGATCCGGTGGTGCGATGACCCGGATGCGAAGGGAGCCGACCGCCTGCTCATTCTCTCGGCGTTCCTCATGGGGCTGGGATACTCCAATCATCCCGCGGGCTTCCTGCCTCTGCCGGCCGCCGGCATCGCGGTGCTCGTCCGCCGGCCCCAGATCCTGCTACGGTGGCGACTGGTACTGGTGGCCGTCGGCGCGTTGGTCATTGGCCTCACGCCGTTCGCCTACGAGCCGATCCGCGCCGCGTACTTCCCGACCATCAACGAGGGTGAGCCCACCGGGTGCGCTACGCACTTCGAGTGGTCGTGCACGTTCAGTTCGCTCACGCTCCAGCGGCTCAACGACAACATCGAACGCAAGCAGTATCAGAAACCGTCGGTGCTCGACCGTCAGGCGCCGATCACGGCGCAGGTCGGGATGTACTGGATGTACTTCAAATGGCAGTGGCTGCGCGACGCATATCACGAGCACGCGGTGCTCCAGAATTTTCTGGCCGCGCTGTTCCTGGTGCTCGGCTTGTTAGGCGCATGGGTGCACTGGCGATACGACCGCGATACGTTCTGGTACTTCGCCACGCTGGCGCTCACGCTGTCGCTGGCGCTCGTGTACTATCTGAATTTCAAGTACAGTTTTTCCCAAGCCCCCGAGCTGGCGAACACAGTGCCCCGCGAACCGCGCGACCGCGACTACTTCTTCTTGTGGAGCTATTCGGCCTGGAGCGTGTGGGTGGCGCTCGGACTCATGTACGTGTGGGAATCACTCGCCGCCATCGCCGCCGGCGTACGCGACACCGCGTCAGCGGTGGCGAGCGCGATCCCCACACGGGCCTGGCTCGTCGCCAGCCCCGTGCTCGTGCTCGCGTTCGTGCCACTCGTGGGCAACGCGCGGCAGGCGCCGCGGAGCGGCGAGATGTTCACCCGCGATTGGGCCGTGGACATGCTGAATTCCGTGGAGCCGTACTCGATCATCGTGACCAACGGCGACAACGATACCTTCCCGCTCTGGTACGCGCAGGAAGTGGAAGGCGTGCGGCAGGATGTCATCGTGGCCGTCGCCACCTACCTTCAGACCGATTGGTTCGTCCGGCAAATGATTCGGCGTCCCGTACGTCCGTACGATGCCGCACGCGGGCCGGCAATCTTTCGCGGGCGCAGCTGGCCCGCTCCCGTTGGGCCGCCGCTCAAGTTGACGTTCGCCGAGGCCGATGCCATCCCGCCGATTGTCTCGCTGCGCGAGCCGCAGCTCTTCAAGGCCGGCGACATCACTGCCACCATCCCGGCGGGCTATCTCACGCGCGATCAGATCGTGGTCCTCCACCTCATCCATGACTCGTACCCGTCGCGTCCACTGTACTTCTCGGCCGGTGAGTATGGCAGCGCGATGGGACTCGGTCCGTATCTCCTCACCCAGGGACTGATCACGAAGCTCGAACCCAAACCCATCGTGGCATCGAAGGACACGATCCGAATAAGCGGCGGCTATTTTGATTTCCCCACGTCGCTCGAACTATGGAACACCGTGTATCAGGCGCCACGCGCGCTCATCCAACAGGACGGATGGGTGGATGGGGCATCGGTGGGGATCGGATTTCACTACGCCATCGTAGGCTCGCTCCTCACGCAGTCGCTCGTCGCGCGCGGAGACACGGCCGCCGCGAAGGTGATCGCGGATACGGTGGATATGATGGCGAAGGCGGGACGGCTGCAGCGGGTGATGCAGGGGGGACGGTAGACGAGCGCCGGCGGAGGGGGCACGCCATCCGTCTCGCGATGCCCGACGGCGCTCGCGATACGTCATTTCAGATTGGCGGTACGTCGTATGTCGTACGGATGCGCCGTCCCGTGTGAGGTAGCTTCTGCTGTGAGTTTCTCGCCAGCACCGGTTTCCTCCACGGGAGCGACTGCCATGCGCACGACGCTGCTACTCATTGCCCTGACGACGTCTCTGGCTGCCTGCGGTTGGGGCAACGGCAGCCTTTTGTCCGGCACACCCTACACCAAGGCCGGGCTTCTGTCGGGCACCTGGACGGGCGACGCCCCCGGGCTTCACCTCACGCTCAGCATGGATGAGGAACGTTGCGAATGGGGCTGCTCAGACGCGGGCCACGGCACCTATCGCTTGACCGCTAGCGGCGAGACGGGGACCTTCACGGCATATATCGCCTTGATGCCGATCGAGGCGCCGCTTCCGGTCGATGTCGGCAGCATTGTCCTCAACGCGACGACAGGTCAGGGAAGTGCCGTTCTTACGGGTACGATGCCGGACTCCTCGCGTCTCATCGGGCGCATCGATCCTGATCCGGGCGACTCGATCTCGTTGTTCGGCGTGGATAGCGGCTTTGCCGTCACGTTCACGAAGACGCAGTAGGGCCGAGCGATGGATGCGCATGCCTAACGCCTGCCCACCAGTTCACTCCGCGCGGAGCGCTTCCATCGGATCCACCCGGGCGGCGCGCCGGGCCGGGAGCCAGCTCGCCAGGGCGGCGATGGCGATCAACGCCAGCGAGACCGCGACGAGGGTCACGGGATCGCTTGGCGCGACGCCGAACAGCAGCGAGCGCAGGAATCGGGCGAGGAGCGCGAACAGGACGAGGCCGGCGGCGATCCCGGCGCCGGTAAGCGCAAGCCCTTGTCGCGTGACCAGCCGGGCGACGGCGTGTGGCGTGGCGCCCAGCGCGATGCGTACGCCTAACTCGCGAGTGCGAAGACTCACGATGTAGGCGATCACGCCGTACAGGCCAATGGCGCCGAGCAGGAGCGTGACGACTGCGGCCGCGCCAATGATCAGCATCGTGAACGAGAGTTGGGCCATCGAGCGCTGCACGACCGCGGTCATCGGTTGCACATCGTACACCGGCAGCGCCGGGTCGAGAGCGCGCACCACGCCTTGGACCTGCGGCGTGATGGCGGCTGCGTCGCCCGCGGTGCGCACCACCAGGCCCATGGTGCGGACGAGCTGGCTGAACGCGGTGTCCGCGCGCGGCGCCTCCGGGAAGTACACGGTTGGGGCCGGCGCGGTCTCGAGCGAGCTGTCGTGCGCGCCCTCGACCACCCCGACTACGGTGAACCACGGCCCGTTCGGCAGAGTCTGAAAACGCTTGCCGAGCGCCCGCGCGCCGGTGGGATCGTGCCAGAAATGCCCGGCCGTCACACGGTTGACGATCGCCTCGTCGCCGCGCTGGCGCCCGTCCAAGGCGTAAAACGTACGCCCCGCGAGCATGGGAATGCCCATCGCGTGAAAAAAACCGCCGTCGGTCGTGACAAAGAGCTGCAGCGGCGGGATCCTCGAAGCGGCACTCGGATCGCCTTCCACCCAGATCGGGCTGGTATTCTCGCCGTGATGCGCCAGTGGCAAGCGTGAGGCCAGGCCAACCGCGCGCACGCCGGGCAGCTCCGCTATGCGCTCCGTGAGGCGCGCGTAGAAGCGCGCGCGCGCCGAGTCGCTCGGGTAGCGCGATTCCGGGAGCGACAACCAGAGCGTCGCCAGGTGGTCGGCCTTCCACCCCGGGCGTACCTCGTGCAGGTGCTGGAAGGTGCGCAGCAGGAGGCCCGATGCGGCGAGCACCACCAGCGCCAGGGCGATTTGCGCCATGACCAACGCTCCGCGCACGCGGTGTCGCGCGCGGCCCGTGGTTCCGCCGCGGCCACCGTCGCGCAGCGTCGTGGCGAGCTCGGCGTGCCCAAAGCGAAATGCGGGGAAGGCGCTGCACGCCATCGCAATGAGCGCGGTGATCACGAGCGTGAAGGCCACGACTTCGGCGTTCACGCGCACCTCGGCCAGGCGCGGCAACTCCGCCGGCCCCGCCCGCACCAGCGCACGGATGCCTAACGCAGCAACGATGAGGCCGAGGGTTCCGGCGATGGCGGCGAGCAGGGCGGATTCGGTGAGAAAATGCGCCAGAACGCGCGAGCGGCCGGCGCCAAGCGCCGCACGAACGGCCAGCTCGCGCTGCCGCCCGTCGGCGCGCACCAGGATGAGGTTGGCCACGTTCGCGCAGGCCACGAGGAGCAGCAGGCCGGCCGCACCGGCCACGATCCAGAGCGTGGCCGCGCTGCCGCCCACGACATCATCGCGCATCGGCGTGAGCACGGGCTGCGGCTTGGCCTGATCGAGCAGCATCTGCGTCGACACGCCGGGCGCCATCATGGGCGAGACGTCCACGACGCGCGGCAGCACCGCGCGAAAATCGCGCTGCGCATTGCCAATCGTGACGCCAGGCCGCAGCCGGGCGATCGCATTGTAATTGAAACCGCCAGGAAACGGGTCATGCGGGTTCAACTGCAGCGGGAGCCAGAGCTCCGTGCCGGCCGACGGAAAGCGAAAACTCCGCGGCATCACGCCCACGATCTGGTGCGACACGCCACCCACCAACAGCATGCGCCCGATCACGTTCGGGTCGGCGCCGAATCGTGTCCGCCACTGGCCTTCGCTGATCATCACGACGGGCGCGCCGTTCGGAAGGTCCTCGGCCTCCGTGAACGGCCGACCGAGCTTGGGCGTGACCTCGAGCAGCGGGATGAGATTGGCCGTGATGTAGCCCGCGGCGAGTCGCTGCGGCGCGGTCGTAGCATTGGGGTCCGCGACATTTTCCGCGCCATCGTTATACGCCGCGATGCCCGTGATGGTGCGTGCGAAGCGCTTGTACGTGAAATACATCGCCGAGGTCTGCTGGGTATGCCTGAGCGACATGACCGGCAGGTCGTTCCATGCGCCAACCAGTTGGTCCGGATGTCCGTAGGGCAGTGGACGGAGCAGGATGCCATCCACGACGGCGAAGATCGCCGTGGCGGCGCCGATGCCGATGGCAAGGGTGAGCACGGCGGCAGCCGTGAATACCGGCGTCCGCCGCAGGGAGCGCCACGCGTAGCGAACGGGTTGGACGACAGACACAGTCGGGGCTCGCGAAAGCGGGTCGCACGTACCTACGGCACGGGCTCCTTCGAAGTTTCGGATGCGCCGCGCGCGAAAGCCGCTGCGCGCTCCAGCAGCAGCTCACGCTCGCGGGCGTTGCGCGTGAGCGATGCCGATCGCTCGAGCGCCGCGCGCGCTTCCTCGAACCGGCCGAGCTTCGCCAGAAAATCGGCGCGCACGGCCGGCAGAAGATGGTACTCGTCGAGCGATGCCTCGGTCGCGAGTCCATCGACGAGGTCGAGTCCCGCCTCGGGTCCGAATGCCATCCCGACCGCGACCGCGCGATTCAGCTCGACGATGGGCGATGGGGCGAGTTGGGCGAGCGCAGCGTACAGCGCCGCGATGCGCACCCAATCGGTTTCCGCGGGCGTTCGCGCGCGAGCGTGGCCGGCGGCGATCGCAGCCTGCAGGGTGTACGACCCTGGGGTGTCGCCGAGCGACTCGGCGCGTTCGAGCGCCGCGAGACCACGGCGGATGAGGACGTGATCCCAGCGTCCACGGTCTTGATCGAGGAGCAGGACCGGTTGCCCGGACGGCCCAACGCGCGCGCGCAGCCGCGAGGCCTGGATCTCCATCAGCGCGACCAGCCCGTGGACCTCCGGCTCGTTGGGCATGAGTCCGGCCAGGATGCGGCCGAGGCGTAGAGCATCTTCACACAGCGCTGGCCTAACCCAATCCGCGCCTGCAGTGGCCGTGTAGCCCTCGTTGAAAATGCAGTAGAGGACCTCGAGCACCGACGACAGCCGCGAGGCGAGCTCCGCCGTGCGTGGGACCTCGAACGGCACGCGGCGCTCGGCGAGCAGCCGCTTCGCCCGGACGATGCGTTGGGCGATCGTGGGTTCCGGCACCAGGAACGCGCGCGCGATCTCGTCAGTCGTCAGGCCGCCAAGCACGCGGAGCGTCAGCGCGACGCGTGCATCGGCCGACAGCACCGGATGGCAGGCCGTGAACACGAGACGCAGGAGGTCGTCGCCAATGTCGTCGTCGAGCGCGGCGGCAAGATCCGCCTCGGGGCTCGTTTGCCGTGCGTCGAGCTCGTGGCCGAGCGCCTGGTGCTTGCGCTCGACCAACTTGCTGCGGCGCAACTGATCGATCGCTCGATGCTTCGCGGTCGCCATCAGCCAGGCGCCCGGGTTGTCGGGCACGCCCGTCTCCGGCCACCGCTCGAGCGCGGCGACGAGCGCATCCTGCGCCAGATCCTCGGCCACGCCAACGTCGCCAACAATGCGCGTGAGACCGGCAATCAACCTGGCCGACTCGATCCTCCAGACTGCGTCGATCGCGCGATGCGTATCGGATGCCGTCACGACATCCAATCACGCATTCGCGCTCCGCACGGGCAAGACCGGCGGGCCGTGCAGCGCCGATTCCGGTCTCGCTCGAACGGTTGTTCTGGCGATCAGGCCATGTCTAGCGGCTCGTCCGCCACCTGGTACAGTACGCACTCGCCATTTCCAGGAGTTTCAAGAAAACGCCTGGTCACGTCGAGAACCTCATTTCTCGACTTCGCCTCCAGCAGCGCGAATCCTGCGACCACCTCTTTGGCCTCGGCCTCGAGTATGAGTGTGGACCGGATGTCCCACGTGCCTAACGATTCGATGCGGCCCCGCGCCGGGCGCGCAACCGCTCCTCCTGCTCCCGTAACTCGGGCGTGAGTTCGGCGCCGAAGTCGTCCACCTCGAACACCTGGCGAATCTCCAGCTCCACTTCTCCGTTCGCGTCGCGCGGCGGCCAGCGCTTGGCCCACTCGATCGCCTCGTCCTTGGACTTCACCTGAAGCATCGTGAAACCGGCGATCAGTTCCTTTGCCTCGGCGAACGGTCCGTCGACGACCCTGGGTTTCCCGCCCGAGAACTTGACGCGGACGCCCTTCGAGCTCGGCTGCAACCCTTCGCCTTCGAGCATCACTCCCGCTTTCACCAGCGTTTCGTTGTACGCGAGCATGTCGGCAAGGAGCTGCTCGCCCGGCATGCGGCCGGCTTCGGTGTCCGTGTCGGCCTTACGGATGATCATGAAGCGCATGGTACTTTCTCCTTCCCGCAGCGACGGGGAATTCGATGGCGAGCATGGGGAGGTACGCGTCGCGATACGCCCACGCCAGGAACAACTCCAATGCCAGCACGACCGCGGCGAGACCGATTCGCGCCGGGTCGATGAACGCGTGGAACAGGAAAATGTTGAGGACGACGGGCGCGACGATGGCCAGCGCGAGCGGCACCAAGCGGTTGGACAGCAACAGCACACCGGCCACGACCTGCGTGCCGGCGAGCAGCGGCATCAAGTATCCCGTCTTCACCATCGCGAGGAAGAATGCGACGGCGCCCTCGGGCAACACTTTTGGTTGCGGCAGGAAGAACAGGAACCCATTGAGTCCCATCACCAGGAACAGGAGCCCAAACAGGACTCGCCCCGCCGTCACGGCGTTCAGATGTCGCATCATTGCTTCTCCTCTGTGGTAATTCTGCGCCTACGCCTAACGCTGTGCCGCAGCCTGTACGCGCAGGCGCTGTTCCTGCTCCTTCAATTCCGGTGTGAGTGCGGCGCCGAAGTCCTCCGCCTCGAATACCTGGCGAATCTCAATTTCGGTATCGTCGACGGGGCAGCGTTTGACCCACTCGATCGCCTCTTCCTTGGACTTCACATCGAACAGCCAGAACCCGGCGATCAGCTCCTTGGCTTCGGTGAACGGCCCGTCGATCACCTTCGGCTTGCCTTTCGAGAATTTGACGCGCGCGCCTTTCGAGCTTGGGTGAAGTCCGTCGGCGGCGAGCATGACTCCCGCCTTCACCAACTCCGCGTTGTACCTGCCCATCGCCGTGAGAAGCTCCGTGCTGGGCAGCACGCCGGCCTCAGTGGCTTCGTCGGCCTTTACGATGATCATGAATCGCATGGTGGTATCTCTCGTCAAGGGTTGATGTCTGGCTTCTACCTTTGCGACGAACGGGGGATGGTGAAATCGACACCCGCCACATGAGTTCTGTCTCACGGCGGTGTGCTGGGTAGGGCAACGCGAATGTGGAGCCTGCCACCCGGTCGGGCGTCAAGCTTTTCGCGGTGGCGCTGATGTGGGGTGGGCGCGGCGGCGCGTGCGGGGAGCGTAGCCATGAGGACCGCCGACGAACGGCGTGCCCGCTCCCCACGCTCCCGCCACGTGCTACGTGCGCCTCTAGCGCTCTATTCGCTACAGTGACAGCCCGCCGTGCTCGCCGGATCTATGCCGGTCCACTCAATAGCCGGGCAGCGTCGGATCCACCTCGGCGCGCCACCGGAGAATGCCGCCGGTGAGGCTCCAGACGTTGTCGAAGCCTTCGGCGCGCAACTGCCGCGCCGCCTGGGCGCTGCGCGCGCCGCCTTTGCAAGAGCACACGATCGTGCGATCGCGCGCGAAGGTGTCCAGCGCGCCGGATAGCGCGCCTAACGGGACGTGGCGCGCGCCGGCCAGATGGGCGAGCGCCCATTCACCCGGCTCGCGGACGTCCACCAAGTCGATGGCGTCTCCCCGCGCACGCCAGGCGACGAGTTCGGCGGGGCTCACCTCGGGGACGCCGGCGCCGCTGTGGGTCGCCCGCAGGCCGCAGAACTCCTCGTAGTCGATCAATTCGTGCAATGTGCGCGTGCCGCACGCCGGACACTCGGGATCGCGCCGCAGCGTGAGCGTGCGGAACTGCATCCGCAATGCGTCCACCAGCAGCAGCCGGCCCACCAGTGTCGTGCCAATGCCTAACAGCAGCTTGAGCGCCTCCGTGGCCTGGATGGTGCCGATCAATCCCGGCAGCACGCCTAACACACCACCCTCGGCGCAGCTGGGCACCATCCCCGGGGGGGGGGGCTCCCGGAACAGGCACCGGTAGCACGGACCATCCGCGGTCGCGAACACGCTCGCCTGGCCCTCGAAGCGAAAGATGCTCCCATACACGTTGGGCGTGCCCGTGAGGACGCACGCATCGTTGACCAGGTAGCGCGTCGGAAAGTTGTCCGTCCCATCCACGACGAGATCGTAGTCGCGGATGATCTCGAGCGCGTTGGCCGACGTCAGGCGCGTTTCGTAGGTCTCCACCTGCACGTGCGGATTGATGTCGCCCAGGCGGTCGCGCGCCGAATCCAGCTTGGGGCGGCCGATGTCGCGCGTGCCGTGCAGCACCTGCCGCTGCAAGTTGGTCACATCCACGACATCGAAGTCCACGATCCCGATGTGGCCCACGCCGGCCGCGGCGAGGTACAGCGCGAGGGGCGAGCCTAACCCACCGGCGCCCACCAGCAGCGCGCGTCCCGCTTTGAGCCTGCGCTGGCCCTCGAGTCCCACCTCGGGCAGCAACAGGTGACGGCTGTAGCGCTGCAGCTCTTCGGTGGACAGCTCTGGTACGTCGTCTCGCTTCTCGGACAGGTCCACGGGTTCGGTTCCAGTCGCGGTCATTGCGTCACCCCCCGGCCACCGTCGGAACGACGATCACCTCATCGCCGTCCGCGACGGGCGCCGCGAATCCGCCGCGAAAGCGGATGTCCTCATCGTTCAGATAGAACGTCACGAACCCATACGGCCTACCCGACTCGTCGCGCAGGCGAGGGCCGAGTGCCGGGTAGCGCGCGATCACATCGGTGAGCGCGTCGCCCACCGTTGTGCCGCGCGCTTCCAGCGTTTGCGTGTCGCCGGCGAGTCGTGCCAGCATCGTGGGCAGTTGCACGGTAATACTCATGATTCGATCTCCACTATTGAAGAATGCCCGAATTGGGGGCGATGTTCCGCGAACCGGCTCTGAAAGCCTCCTCGGTCTCTACGCCGCGCGCAGAGGGGGATGAGACGAACGTCATGACCTGCACCGTGTGCGTGGCCCACGCGGCGGCCATGGCGCCGGCGACGCCGGGGGCGCGCTCGGCGCTGGCGATGGCCACCACGGACGACCCCGATCCGCTGAGCGTGGCGCCGATCGCGCCGGCAGCACGCGCCGCGCGCTCGACATCATCGTACCCCATAACCAAGGGACGACGATACGGCACGTGGAGCGGCCCGTGGAGTCCCGCGCCTAACAGCGCGGGGTCGCCGCGTTCGAGGCCGGCCACGAGCGCCGCACTCGCGGCCGCGGCCGCGCGCGCATCGGCATGCGATACCGCGCGCGGCAGCGCGGCGCGCGCGCGATGCGTGTCCACGGCGAAATCCGGAACGGCGAACACGAACCGGAGCGACGCGTGGACGTGAAGCGGCGCGATGACGAGCTGGCCATCGGCGGCCGGCACGGCGAGCACGGCGCCGCCCCGGACCGCCGGTGCGATGTTGTCCGGGTGACCTTCCAGGGCCGCGCCGAGTGCGATGATGGCGTCGCGGCTCAGGCCGAGCGAGAGTAGCTCGTTGGCCGCTCCGGCTCCCGCGACGATCGCCGCGGCGGACGAGCCTAACCCACGCCCGACGGGAATCTCGGACGTGACGTGGAACGCCACCCTCGGCGGCGGGGCCCGATGGGCGCGCGCGCAGGCAGCGCGGAAGCCGGCCACGATCAGGTCGTCGACAGGCGCGGTGTCCAACGTGGCGAGGCTTCCCGTACGCGCGAGCGCGAGGGCGGCCCCGGTGGCGGGCAGATCGGCCACCAGATGCAACCGCGGGTCGACCGCGATGCCCACGCAGTCGAAGCCGCCGCCCAAATTGGACGTGGTGGCCGGTACGCTCAGCGCGACCCTCACGACGCGCTGACTCCGGGCGCCGCGGTCGCGGCCGCCAGTGCAGCCACCTCGCGCAGGCGCGGCGCGATGATCGGGATGTTGGCCGCGGTGTTGCCCACGACCTCGACGGTCTTGAGGCCGTGACCCGTGATGCAGAGCACGATTTCTTCCTCGGGCGTGAATCGGCCCGCGCGGGCGAGCGCGAGCGCCGCGGCGACGGTCGTTCCGCCCGCTGTTTCGGCGAACACGCCGGTATCCACGGCGAGGGCGCGAATGCCCGCGACCAATTCCTCGTCGCTCACGTGCGCCGCCCAACCGCCGCTGTCCCGGATCACGCGCGCCGCGTAGCGGCCGTCCGCCGGATTGCCGATGGCGATGGAGCGCGCGATGGTGTGCGGTATCTCCGGCACCAGTTCATCGTCGCCGCGTTCTACCAGGCGGGCGATGGGCGCGCATCCGCTGGCTTGGGCCCCGAAGATTCGCGGCAGGGGGCCGGCGACCAGCTCGGCGTCGACGAACTCGCCGAACCCCTTCCGCAGTTTCGTGACCAGCGAACCGCCGGCCATGGGCGCGATCACCGCGGTGGGAAGCCGCCAGCCTAACTGCTCGGCGATCTCGAACGCCATCGTCTTGGAGCCCTCGCTGTAGTACGACCGTAGGTTTACGTTCACGATGCCCCACCCGAAGCGATCGGCCACCTGCGCGCACAATCGGTTCACATCATCGTACGTGCCGCGCACGCGCACCAGATGCGGTCCGAAGACGGTGGTCCCGATCACCTTGCCCACTTCGAGATCGTGTGGGATGAAGATCCACGAGTCGAGGCCCGCGCGAGCCGCGTGCGCGGCCACCGCATTGGCCAGGTTTCCGGTGGAGGCGCAGCCGATGGTCCCGATGTCGAACGCCGCGGCCGCGTTGATGGCCGTGGTCACGACCCGATCCTTGAACGACAGCGACGGATGCGACACCGTGTCGTTTTTGATCCAGGCGCGGGCCACGCCTAACCGCTTGGCGAGGCGCGGCGCATCGACCAGCGGAGTCCAGCCGGTGTCGGGCGAGTAGCGGGGGTGGCCGTCGAGCGGCAGCCACTCGTGATAGCGCCAGAGCGAGGTGGGGCGCGCGGCGATGGTCGCGCGGTCGGGCAGCGAGCGGCGCGGATCGTAGACGGGCTCCAGCGGGCCCAGGCAGTCGTCGCAGATGGCGGCCGGCGCGCCTTCGCGCTCGCGGCCGCAGTTGCGGCAGCGCAGGGGGAGGGCACGCGGTCGCGTTCGGGCGCGGTCGGTGTCGAGGGAGATGGTCATGGGAGCGTGGGGGCGAACGATGGAGACGTGAGCGCGCGCGTCGTTCGGGCGGAGCGGATCTCCGCCTCGCACTCCGGCGCGATGGCGTAGCAGTGTTCGGGAGCCGGGAAGCGACCCGCGCGGACGTCGGCGGCGTACTCGCGCGCGGCGCGCTCGATGTCGCGTCCCACTTCGGCGTAGCGTTTCACGAATCGCGGCCGGATGTCGCCCACGAAGGCGCCGAGGAGGTCGTGCGAGATGACCAGTTGTCCGTCGACGTGCGGTCCGGCGCCGATGCCGTAGACGAAAATGTTCAGGCGGTCGCGCACCAGCGCCGCCGCCTCGGCCGGAATGGCCTCGAGCAGGACGGCGAACGCCCCCGCGTCCTCGAGCGCCTGCGCATCCTGGACGATGCGCGTCACCGCATCGAGCGTCTTGCCCTGCACACGGTATCCGCCTAACTGTGCGAGACTCTGTGGGGTGAGGCCCAGATGCCCCATCACCGGAATGCCGGCGTCGGTCATCGCGCGCACGCGGCGGGCCACGCGCTCGCCGCCTTCGCACTTCACGGCGTCGCAGCCCGCGGCGATGAAGGCGCCGGCGTTGCGCACCGCGTCCTCGTCCGACACCTGGTACGACAGGAACGGCAGATCGCCCACGACGAACGCGCGCTTGGCCCCACGGCAAACCGCCCGCACGAACACGAGCATCTCGTCCATCCCGATGCCTAACGTGTTAGGCATACCCAACATCGTCATCGCCGCGGAGTCGCCCACCAGGATCATGTCCACGCCCGCGCGGTCGAGGAACGTCGCAGTCGGATAGTCGTACGCCGTGATGAACACCGCTTTCTGCTCGCGGGCGCGGAGCGCGGCGAGGGTCGACACGGTCACCTTGTGGTCGCTCATCGGAACCTCACTGCAGCGAAGGGACGGAGGCAACATGTGCGGCGCAGGCGCGCACGCGGTCGAGCGCCGTGGCGATGCGCTCCGGCGTCGTCGCATACGAGACACGCAACCGGTTGGCGCCGCCTGCCCCGAACCCGGTGCCGGCCAGGACCGCGACGCCGTAGCGCTCGAGCAGATCCGTCGCGAACTCATCGATCGTGAGTCCGGATGCCTCGAGCAGTCCGGTCACATCCGGGAACGCATAAAACGCCGCCGCGGGCTCGGCGATGTCGATCCCATCGATCGCGGCGAGCCCGCATACCAATGCGTCGCGCGTCACGCGCAGGCGAGCGACGAGATCAACCACGCATTGCTGCGAGCCCGTCAGCGCCGCGATCCCCGCGTGCTGCACGAACGGCGGCGTGCATGATGTGTTGTTGATCACCAGCGTCGCCACGTGCTCGGCGAGCCTGGCCGGCATCACACCGAAGCCCAGCCGCCAGCCGGTCATCGCGTATGTCTTGGAGAAACTGTCCACGAGCACCGTGCGCGCGGCGAGACCGGGGCGCGTGGCGATGCTCTCGTGCGCGCCCGAGAACACCAGTCGCCCGTAGACTTCATCCGAGAGAACCGTCAGATCGTGCTCGAGCACCAGCGCGGCGATCGCGTCCAACTCGCGCGACGCGATGAGCGAGCCGGATGGATTGTGGGGCGCGTTGAGCACGAGCATGCGTGTACGCGGCGTGATGCGTGCCGCGAGATCGCTGGCGCGGAGGCCGTGATCGCACTCCAGCGCAACCGGGTCGGCCACCGGCCGCGCGCCCGCCAGGCGCGCGACCGACTCGTAAATCGGAAAGCCGGGGTCGGGCACCAGCACCTCATCGCCCTC
>JANWIF010000163.1 GCA_025450035.1 Gemmatimonadaceae bacterium | reverse complement strand
TCGGCCAGCGTCGTGTCGGCATCCACGCTGATGCCGATCACCGTTACTCTGCGGCCGTTCTTGAAGAGCGTGGCGTACTGATCACGGTACGCCTCCATTTGGATGGTTCAGCCCTTGGTCCGCGCCTCGTAAAAGAACGCGAGCACGACGGTCTCGCCGCGGTAGTCCGCCAGACGCACCGGCGCCTTGAGGAGGCCGAATCGCGTCGCCCCCGGCAGCGTGAAGTCGGGCGCCATCTCACCGACGGCGGGCGCGACGAGTGACGCCTGCTGCGCGCCGGCTCCCGACGCGAGCCCCGCTGCCGCGACGACCAACATCCCCGCGCGATGGAGTTGCAACCGCATCAACACCCTCCTGAGTGAATGGAGCAAGCGAATGTATGGGATGGCCCAGGAGGTGTCCATGATACCGGTCACCCCTCGTTCGTAGTCGCACCCGACGGCAAGCTAGTGCCCGCAGTCCGCGCGCCACGCCCCCCGACGGCCCAGACTCCCGGTCCATATACGGCAACCATCAACAGTCCACCCATGATTCCGAGGTTCTTGAAGAATTCCGTCTGATTCGCGCCCGCCGAGTTGCCAGTCCTGTTCCAGAAATCATGGAGCGTCACGCTTACGATTCCGAGATAGACGAACATGACCGCGGCCGCACGCCGAGCCTGCCACCCCGAGATCAGGCAGATCGACCCGGCTAGCTCTACCGCAAGGGCCGCGCCCAGTAGCGGCCCGACCAATCGCATGCCGTGCGACGCCATATACGACGCCTGCCCACTCCACCCGCTGATCTTCCCATTCAACGCCACGAGAAACTCGGCATCGATCAACAGCCTCGCCACCAACGGTAATGCACCGTACCGGACGCTATCGCGCACGTAATCCTCCCATGAGCCACCAATTGGGCGAAGACCCCACAACACTCTTCGACGCGCAAGCACCACTAGGCTACGGCGCTACGAACTGCCACCGGGCGATGACCGATACCGCGACAGTAATCTCTCCCGGACTGACCGGGGTCTCCGAGACGGGGCCGGGTCCGCGCGTCTCCAACGCAAATGCTCGGGGATACCCGGGCGTCCCGTCAACCGTGATTGACACGAGTCGGCCCAATGTCCCACCCATCGACTTTGCCAAAACCGCCGCATCGGCTCGCGCGTTGGCCGCCGCCTGCGCCAGCGCGCTCTGCCTCGGCGCCTCGGTGTTGCCCGCGGCGAACCCGATGTCCTGCACGCCGTTCGCCCCGCGAGCCAGCGCAGCATCGATCACCGGCCCGACACGATCCAGTGGGGACACGGTCACCTCCACGGTATTGCGCGAGACATATCCGGCCTGCCTCGGCTCCGTCGCGTTCGCGACGGTCTCGTAGTTGGGCTGCACGTTGTAGCCGACGGTTGACACCTGTGCGCCCGAGTAGCCCAGCGCCTTGAGAGTGTCGAGAACGCGCCGCTGTACCCGCGCGTTCGCGGCCGCGACGGTAGCCGCGAGTGATCCCTTGGTCTCCACGCTAAGGCTCACCGTCGCGCGGTCCGGCATCACACGGATTTCTCCATGCCCCGGCACTTCGATGACCGACTCGGCGGTGCCCGTGTGGTCCTGTCCCGTAAGCGTCTGCGCGCCAAGCGATGGCGCTGTCACCACCACACAGGCGGCGGTCACGATGAACCAGCGTTGGATGTCGGTGAGCACGATGTCCTCTATGAAGTGTTGTCGGGAGGGGGATAAAGCGTAAGACGGCGAGGTACAGTCCACGTGCGCGCGGCATCGGCGAGTCGCCGCCGGAAATGCTCCTTCGTACTATTGGGGTATGACATTACGACCACTAGTAGCAGCCGCGCTCACCCTGGCATTCTCTCTACCCCAGAAGCACCCTCCGGAATCAGCTCCCCAGGCCGCGCACCGCTGGCGCGTCGCGCACGAGCAGCAAATTCTTCAGGAATTCGACACGCTGCTTGCGATTCCGGATGTCGCTAGCGACACCTCGAACATCCGCCGAAACGCGGACGCGCTGGTCCAGGCGCTGCAACGGCGTCATGTCGCGGCAAGGCTGCTCTCCATCCCTGGCGTCAATCCCGTCGTCTACGGAGACATCAAGACGCCGGGCGCCAAACACACCATCGTCTTCTACGCACACTACGACGGGCAGCCCGTCACGCCCGGCGAGTGGGACGGGAAGGGGCCCTGTACACCAGTCACACGGATGGTGAATGGGGAGCCGCGCATCTTCGCGCGCGCGGCAGCGGATGATAAGGCCGCCATCATCGCCCAGTTGACCGCGCTCGACGCCCTCCAGGCCGCGCACGTTCCGCTCAAGGCCAATGTGCGCTTCGTCTGGGAAGGCGAGGAAGAGGCGGGATCGACTCACCTTCGCGATATCCTCGAGCAATACCGAACTGAGCTCGGCGGCGATGTCTGGCTCATCTGCGACGGCCCCGTCGATCAGAGCGGCCGCCAGTCCGTGGTCTTCGGCGCCCGCGGCGTCACGCGCCTCGAGATCACGCTGTTCGGCCCCAACCGCGAGCTCCACAGCGGTCATTACGGCAATTGGGCGCCGAATCCGGCGATGATGCTCGCTCAACTCGTCGCGAGTATGAAAGACTCGACGGGGCATGTCCTGGTGCCACACTTCTACGACGGGGTCACCCCGCTGAGCGAGCTGGAACGGCGAGCGATCGCTGACGCGCCCGCCAACGAGGCCCTCTTGCGCCAGGAGTTTGGGCTCGGCCACACGGACGGCGATGGCAAACGACTCCTCGAGTTGCTGAACGAGCCCTCCCTGAACATCGACGGGATGACGTCAGCCCGGACCGGAGCGACTGCCAACAACGTGATCCCCTCGACCGCCACAGCCGATATCGACCTGCGACTCGTGAAAGGCGTCGACTGGAAGGCCGAGCAGCAGCGCGTGGTCGACTACGTCGCGTCGCGTGGCTACTTCGTGACGGATTCCACGCCGGACAAGGCGATGCTCCTGGCCCACCCCAGGGTCGCCCTCGTGGTTCGTGGCCGCCTGGGATACAACGCGGTGCGAACTCCGATGGATCTCCCAATCGGACAAGCGGTCGTCAAGGCGGTCGAGAGTGCGCGTGGGCCGGTGGTCAGACTGCCGACCATGGGGGGCAGCGTTCCGCTCGAGATGATCGAGCAAACCGTGAACGCGCCCCCGATCATGGTGCCCATCGCCAACTACGATGACAACCAGCACGCCGCCAACGAGAATCTTCGCCTGCAGAATCTCTGGGATGGCATCGAAACGATGGCGGCCCTGGAAGCCATGCCGTAGCGCCTCGCCAGTTACCCCACCGCTCCCGCGCCCAGCCCGCGCGCCATCGCCGTCGCCGCAAACACCATCAGGATCACGAGCACGGCCTCCACGATGCTGATCCAGGCCATGCTCGACGCGCGATCCGTTCGCACACGCTCCCCACGCCGGACCAACAGACGCCACCGGATCAGTGTGACCATCGGCCACACTTCGAGACAGAGGATCGTGATCAGCAACGCCATCTTCGCGAGAAAGAACCCGTTCCGCATGTAGTACGAGGTTCCTTTCTCGAATCCGCCAAACGCCCGCGTCACGCCCGTCGTGATCCAGATGAGCGCCGCGATCCCCCACAGCGAATCGGCGTAAAACACACGCTTGAACGCACCCTGCGAGTCGAGCGGCGCCCGCAACGCCCGCGCGCGCGCCCAGACCGCCCCCAGCCCGATTCCAAGTGCCAGCAAATGAAACGCCGCAAGCATCCACCGTGCGGTCATGCTTTCCTCGGCCAATTCGTGGTGCGGCGGGCAACTCGCACACGCCGTGCCCACCCTGGATGCGAGGTCAGCGTTTGCGAATACCGCCTCACGCCAGCGCCTGGTCCAAGTCAGCGATGAGGTCGCCAGTATCCTCGATCCCCACCGAATACCGCACCAGACCCTCCGGTATCCCGAGCGCCGCTCGCTCGGCTGCCGTGTTCTCGACATGGCTCGTCGTCGACGGCGGTCCCACCACGGTCTCCACCGATCCGAGATTCGCGGCGCGATGCGCGAGACGAAGCTTCGGCAACACCGACCGCACCTGATCGAATCCCCCCTCCAGCATGAAGCTCAACACGCCGCCGAACCCGCGCATCTGCCGCGCCGCCACGTCATGATGACGATGGCCCGGTAACCCCGGATAGAACACGGCGCTGACTTTCGGATGCCGCGACAGATGCACGGCAATCCGCTGCGCACTCGCGTTCTGCTGTCGAATCCGGAGATGCAGGGTTTTGAGCCCGCGCAGTAAGAGATACGCCGCCGACGGATGCAGCGTCGCGCCCGTAATCTCGCGGTAGTGGTACACGCGCTGCACCAGCTCCGTCGGCCCGCAAATCACGCCGCCGAGTGCGTCGGCATGCCCGCCGAGGAACTTGGTCGCACTGTGCACGACGATGTCCGCCCCCAGTGCCAGCGGGTTCTGGTTGATCGGAGTCGCGAACGTGTTGTCCACCACGACCAGCGCCCCCGCGCGGTGCGCCGCTGCCGAAAGACGCGCGATATCCGTGACTTTGAGCGTGGGATTTGTCGGACTCTCGAGATAGAGCATCGCGCAGCCCGAGGCGACAGCCGCCTCGATGGCGCCGTAGTCCTCCGTGTCGCACAACGAGACCCGCACGTTGACGCGCGGCAGAAACTCCGTAAAGACCTTGTTGGTCCCCCCGTACGAATCCTTGATCGACACCACGTGGTCGCCAGGCGCCAGCAACGCAAACATCGTGTTGCTGATCGCGGCCATGCCGGTCGCAAAGCTGGTCGCAGCCGGCGCGCCCTCGAGCGCCATCACTTTCCGCTCGAACGCCTCCACGGTCGGATTCGTGTTGCGGCTGTAGATGTGCCCCGGCGCCCGGCCAAGCGCCACCTGCTGCCACTGATCGACGTCCGCGTAGCCGAACGCCACGCTGTGCACGACTGGCACCTGCGTCGCACCACCAGGCACGCTCTCCTCTTCACCCGCCCACACGGCAAGGGTGTCGAGCGACGGTTTCCGCTCGCGAGATGCGTTTGCGCGCTGAGGTTTTGACACTGTCATGCGAATGGCTCCGGACGTCGGCGATTGCGCCTGCAATTGCACTTCGAGGATGGTCGCAGATGCGGCTCGGACTAACTTGGCGCCGCCCAGCCCTGCCCAAAAGGCCCGACGTTGCCAGCGGGTTCGGCTGTCTCACATATTCTGGCCGCCAACGGCTGCGCTCACCGCCACCTATCCATCACATGTCCGACGCTCCGCCGGCTCCCGGGCCGCCGCCCGCCGCTCCGCCCGCACGCCGGGAGGCAGCCCTCGTCATCGGCTCGATGCGAATCACGGGATGGCGGTTCCACGTGATCCAGGCTGTGGTCTTCGGCGCTGTCGGCGCCCTGGTCGCCACGCGGCTCGCGCAGGCCGCGCAGAAGCAGGGCTGGTCGCAGATGCTCGGACACGCGTGGCCGCTATACGTCTCCGCCTCACTCTGGATCGCGTTCAGCCTCTACTGGGGCGCCGCCGCACGGACGGAATCCTCGGTGCGGAGCGCGGAATCGCGAGGCTCGCGCTCGTTCCACCTGCTGCTCCTCAACGGCTCGATGCTGTTGATCTACATCTCGCTCCCCGGACTCGGCGGACGCTTCGTCCCGGATACGCCGCTCGTCCATGCCATCGGCATCGCCATCCAGGCCACGTTCTTCCTGTTCGCCGCCTGGGCGCGACGCCACCTCGGTCGCAATTGGAGCGGCGACGTCACGGTGAAGGTCGATCACGAGTTGGTCCGCACGGGCCCATACCGCCGCATCCGTCACCCGATCTACACCGCAATGTTCGGGATGTACGCCGGTGCCGCGATCGCCATCGGCGAATGGCACTCTCTCGTCGCGCTGGGCATTCTGATGCTGGCCTACGCGCGCAAGATCGGTCTCGAGGAAACGGCGCTGGGCACTGAGTTCGGATCAACCTACGCCGACTACCGGCGCCATTCATGGGCGGTCATACCGCCCATTTGGTAGTGCCCGCGGCTCTCTAAAAAGGCCAGTCCGTCGGGAAGAACGCCGCGGCAAACAGGCGCCTCCGGCCCGCGAGTGCGTCGCACACATCGATCAGGCTCTCGTCGCCCCGAACGGGCGCTTCCGGACATTCCGCCCCTCTCTGTTCGATTGTGACAGTCGACAGGCTACCAGTCCGGATCCAGACTTCGCCTCATGACTGCCAATCGGCTGGCCGGAGGCGCGATGGACTTGCTGCATGCGGCGGTTGTGTTGGCCGCGTTGGGCTGTGCGCGGTCACCGCAATTGGCGGGGCCGGTAGTGGTTCCGTTCGAACTGCGGGGCGACTTGATCGTGGTCACCGTGGACGTCAACGGGCAACCAGCCGCGCTGATTCTCGACACCGGGACTGGCATCGGGCTGGCACTCGACAGCGCGTTCGCGCAGCGGGCGCATTTTCACTCGTCCTGGCATAGTGCACAAGCCAATGGGCGGACAGTTCCGCTCGGAACGGTGCACAGCGTTCACGTCGGCTCGGCCCCATTGTCCAACGTAGGAGTCGTCGTCGTGGACATCGGCACGCTCCAGACGCGCGTGGGACGAGATGTCCACGGTACGATCGGCTACGATCTGTTCGAACGGTACGTGGTCACGATCGATTACGAGGCCCGCACGATCACCCTCAGCGAGCCTCGGACGTTCACATACGCTGGTTCGGGAACTGTCGTGCCGGTCGGCCTTGAGCATCACACGCCAGTCGTTGAGGCGTCGATCGTCACGCGCACTCGCGGTGTTGTTCCGGTGCGCCTCGACCTCGACCTCGGCTCGTCCGGCTACGCCGTGCGCTTGTCACAGCGGACCGTGGCCGCATATCAACTCCTGCACGATACAGTCACCGTGCACGGGCCCTTCGGTGGGGGCGCCGGCGCCGCAACCGAGGGCGAACTGCTACGCATGCCATCGCTGAAGCTCGGCCCGCTGATCATTAACTGGCCCAGCACCGCGCTCGCTGTGGAGATGGACGGGTCGTTCGGCGCCACCGCCGTCACCGATGGGACGATCGGCGAGCCGATTCTCCGGCGGATGCGCCTGACTTTCGATTACTCGCGATCACGGGTAATCATGGAGTTGCGCGGACAGTTCGATCTGCCGGACACCGTCGATGGGAGTGGACTTAGTCTCGCCTCCGCCGATAGTGCGGGAAGTGCGTGGCGAGTGCTCGCTGTCGTGGCTGGCAGCGCGGGGGAGCGGGCGGGAGTTCACCCGGGAGATGAGGTGGTCGGTATTGACGGCCAGCCGGCCTCGGTGTTGCCGTATGGCCGGCTTCGAGAGCTACTCCGCGCCGACGGTCTCACCCGCCGCCTCGCAGTCCGCCGCGACGGTGTAACTGTCACCGTTCCGATTGCACTGACGATGATGTTTTGAACGGAGCGGCCGCCGCGTTGCGTGCGACCGATAGGTTCGCGCGAGAGAACCGTGCCGTATTCCCCGGCGTCGCGGACCGAATTCCTCTCGCGTCGACGTGCATCGATCGTCCAAAATCCGACGCTCCGTACAAGACAGGGCCGTACGGGATCGTACGTTGCTGGGCTATGAGCCTACGATCGCGCCAATCCCGGGTCGCCCATCGACCGATGACGATGAGGGACGAACCTGCGAGCGTGGGACAACGGACCGGACCCAGCGGAGCGGGACTGGCATTGAGCCTCGTCGTCGTGGTGTGTTGCACCCAGTCGGGCGAGGTTCAGCGCGCGCAGGCGGCGCAGCCGGTGCACGGCGTCAACGTCGCGTTTCAGGATACGACGTGTGCGCCTTGTCGCGCCTTCTACGAGTACGCGAACGGCGGGTGGATACGCGGAGCCCGCACGAGCAATTCCCGGCCGGCGATCGGCGCGCTCGACGAGATGCAGCGGCGGTCCGCCGATGTGGTGCACGCGATCCTCGACTCGCTGGCCAAAGCCGATCTGCCGCGAGAATCGGTTGGGTGGAAAGTGGGCCACTTCTACGCGAGCTGCCTCGACTCTTCTCGGGCTGAACGGGAGGGTCTCGCGCCCGTCGGCGGCGAGCTCGCGCGGATCGGCTCGATCGCTTCGCGCGCGGACTTGCGGGACGAAGCCGCTCGCCTCAATCGTGCCGGCATTGGCGTGCTCTTCACGTTTGCGGCGGCCCCGGACCCGACGCAGTCGACAGTGGTCATCGGCGATCTCAGCCCGGGAGGCCTCAGCCTCCCGAGTTGGGAATACTACGTCAATGGCGACAAAGAGACGGTGCGAGTACGAGCCACGTACCGGAGCACCGTCGAGAGTCTACTCGGCCTCGCTCGTGTCGGCGCGGGGCGCGTTCGAGGCGATGCGATGCAGGCGCTCGAGATCGAAACTCGCCTCGCCCGGGCGTCGCACGATGCGACGACGGACGTGACAAGCGCACGCGATCCGGCCACAAGCAATCACAAGTTGACCATACGAGAGCTCACCGGACTGACACCGCACTGGTCATGGCCCGCGTACTTCGCGACACTCGGTGTTCCGGCGAGCTCCCCGGGTCTCACGGCCATCAACGTGCAGGACCCGCACTATTTTCGAATCTTCGACCGAATGGTGAGCGAGGTGCCGCTCCCGGTCTGGAGGAGCTATCTCCGGGTCCAATACCTCGAATCCGCCGCACCAGAACTGAGTAGCCCGTTCGCACAGGCGTATGCCAGGACGGTGATCGCGCTGGGTGGGGCGCCACCCGCCGCTGAGCGCTGGCGCTCCTGCGTGGCCGAGACAGATCGGCACCTGGGAAACGCCGTCGGGTCGGAATACGTCAGGCGCGCGTTTACGCCGGCCGCCAGGACACGGATACTCGAGATGGGGCGCAACATCGAGGGAGTGCTACGGCAGGACCTCGACACTCTGTCGTGGATGAGCGGAGCGACGCGCCGTGAAGCGGTCGCGAAGCTGGATCAGTTTGTGGTGAAGATCGGCTACCCTGAGCGGTGGCCAGACTACAGTGCGCTGACCGTCCGGGACACGTCCTTCTGGTCGAACATCGAGGCCGCGAATCAGTTTGCGACCGGGCGCCAGCTCGCAACGCTGGGTCAGCCGATCGACCGCCAGGATTTACAGTATACGCCGCAGACCGTCGATGCCTACTTCAATCCCCGCCGGAACGAACTGGGATTCGCAGCCGGATACTTACAGCCCCCCTTTTTTGATTCGCTGGCCGACGCGGCCTCGAACTACGGCGGCATCGGAGTGGTGATCGGACACGAGCTGACGCACGCGTTCGACCAGCAAGGGCGTCGCTATGACGCGAGTGGCAATCTTCGCGACTGGTGGGTGCCCGTTGACGACTCGTCGTTCCGGCAGCGCGCGGCATCGTTGGCTCGCCAGTACGACGGGTATACCGTGATCGATTCGCTGCGCATTAACGGCGGCCAGACGCTGAGCGAGAACCTGGCCGATCTGGGTGGCGCCGTTCTCGCCTATCGCGCGCTGCAGCACGAGATCGCGGGGACGTCGCAGCCCCTGATCGGCGGGATGACCCCAGACCAACGCTTCTTTCTCGCCTTCGCACAATCGCGACGCGGCGCCTTCACGCCCGAGTACCTGCGCAACAAGGTGCTTACGAATAACCATTCGCCGGACAAGTGG
>JANWIF010000162.1 GCA_025450035.1 Gemmatimonadaceae bacterium | reverse complement strand
TTGCTCTGCCAATTGAGCTAAGGGCGCCCGTCGTCTCCGCTACGCGCCAGGGAGGACTCGAACCTCCGACCCACAGCTTAGAAGGCTGTTGCTCTATCCACCTGAGCTACTGGCGCTCCGTCAGCTCAGCGGGCCGCTTCACCTCGTGGTGCCACACGGGACGACCCGCCAGGTCGGGGCGACCGGATTTGAACCGGTGACCTCCTGCTCCCAAAGCAGGCGCGATACCAGGCTACGCTACGCCCCGCATACAGAACGCAAAACATAGCACGCCCAACAGCGAGAATCAACGCCACGTGGTCAACGCCGCCGCTAATTGCGCGAACGCGCGACCACGATGACTCACCTCCGCCTTCGCGTCGCGTGTCGCCTCGGCGAATGTCACACCGAGTTCGTCGGAAAGAAAGAGCGGATCGTACCCGAAGCCGCCGCTTCCCCGGGGGGCTTCAAGAATCCGACCCGCGCTCTCGCCGCGAAACACCCGAGCGCCCAGTTCATCGACGTACGCCGCCACGCACACATAGCGCGCGCGACGCGCTGTGACGTTGCGCAGCTCGGCGAGCAGCTTGGCGTTGTTCGCCGCATCGAGCGCGCGACCGCTCAGGTCCGGGCGACCGCTCCACCGCTTGGTCCGCACGCCGGGACGACCGCCGAGCGCGATGACCTCGAGGCCCGAGTCATCGGCCACCGTTGGGCGCCGAGCCAAGGCGAAGAAGTGCCGGGCTTTGGCGAGCGCGTTTTCTTCGAACGTCTCGAAACACTCGAGGGCGTCTTCTTCATCGCGATGCTCGACGAGCCCGATGGTATCCAGGTCGACGGCCGCGAGGCCGTGCGCGGCGAGCAACGGCCGCAGCTCGTGCAACTTGCCCAGACTTCGCGTGGCGGGCACGAGTGGCGGCGCCGCCCCCGTGCTCGTCACACGCCTAACGCAGCAGCCTGAGCACCGAGCAGGGACTCGAGCCCGTGGGCAGCGAGATCGAGCAGCTGATCGAGCTCGGCGCGCTGGAAGGTGGCGTGCTCGCCCGTGCCCTGCACCTCCACGAAGCGCTTCTCGCTGGTCATCACGACGTTCATGTCGACGTCGGCGCGCACGTCCTCGGCGTACTCGAGGTCGAGACGCGGCTCGCCGTCGATCACGCCGACGCTCACCGCCGCGACCCGCCGCCGAACGGGCGACGCCGTTAGGCGGCCGCGGCCGACCATCCACGCGAACGCGTCGCACACGGCCACGCAGGCGCCGGTCACCGCCGCCGTGCGCGTTCCGCCGTCGGCCTGCAGCACGTCGCAGTCCACCTTGATGGTCATCTCGCCAAACCGGAAATCGTCAAGCAGGGCGCGCAGGCTGCGGCCGATGAGCCGTTGGATCTCCTGCGTGCGGCCGCCAACCTGCGCGCGTTCGCGCTGCGTGCGCGTGTGCGTGGCACGCGGGAGCATCGCGTACTCCGCGGTGAGCCAGCCCTCGCCGCGCCCCTTCCGCCAGCCTGGCACGCCTTCTTCGACACTCGCCGTACAAAGCACGCGCGTGGCGCCGAAGGAGATGAGGCAGGAGCCTTCGGCGTACGGTGCGGCACCACGCTCCAACACCACAGGACGCAGATCGCGGACGCCGCGCGTGGTGCGCGGCGCCGGGGAGTTATGATCGGTCACGAAGTTTCTCGACGAGAGCTGTGGTTGAGTGACCAGCGGTGACGGGAACGATGAGCAATCGGCCGCCCCACGATTCGACATCGGCGCGTCCCACGACGTGTTCGGGCGCGTAGTCGCCGCCTTTGACGAGCACGTCCGGACGCAGCGTCTGGATGAGCGCGAGCGGCGTGTCTTCGGGGAACACGACGACGGCGTCGACGGCCTCGAGGGCGGCCAGCACATAGGCGCGGTCGGCAACGCCACACACGGGGCGCGTTGCACCCTTGAGCCGGCGCACCGACTCGTCGCTGTTGAGCCCAACGATCAGCGCGTCGCCGGCGGCGCGCGCGGCCGTGAGTAGATCGATGTGCCCAGGGTGGAGCAAATCAAACACGCCGTTGGTGAAAACCACGCGTCCGGGGACCGCGGCCCGCCACCGCGCGGCATCACTCCACGTCATGACCTTCGCGGCCGGCGCGCGAACGCTCAGAACGACGTCTCCCCGCGCGCTTGGAAGTCGACCTCACGCGCGACGCCCGGGAGCAGAATCGAGTCGGCGTACTCTGACCAGATCACGACGCTGCGCGACGTGCGGTGAATGTGAATGCGCTGCGCGTCGGTCGGCAGGTCGAGGCTATCCGCCTGCGCGCGGAGGCGCGTGATGATGGTGTCGTCGGGCGTGGTGGCGGCGAACTTGGCCTGCTGCGTGACGGCGTCCTGGAACTGATAGTACCGAAGGTACACGCGCCCGACGGTGAATCCCGTGTAGCCGAGGACGGCGATCAGCACGAGCAGCGCGAGACATCCCACCGTGACGCGCCCGCGCGGTGCGACCACGGTGCGCGTCACCATTGTGATTGCGCGCCGGCGACGACGTCGTTCACGATTTTCTGGATTGCTTCCTTCCGCCCCGAGGCCTCATCGCGTTCGCTGTATGACCCGTCGCGCATGAGGCTCTTCTGCGACCAGATGGTGCGTCCGGTGGATTGATCGACAATGTCGACATCGATCGTGATCTGTAACTTCCGTTGGGCGGAGTTGGACTGCGACGGGTCTGCACTGTAGGCGATGGGAATGTCGGTTTCGTACTTCGTGATGACGCCTTTCACGAGCGCATCGGCCTTGCTCTCCGCGGCCTCGTGCAAGCCCAGCCGGGATTCGACGTCCTTTCGCATCTGATCGTACAGCTCAGTCTGCAACGTGGGAGCCGCCGTCTCATTGTCGAACGGCAACACGGCGACGCTCTTGACGTGCGGAGGAAGGCCGCCGCCGGCGAAGCCGTAGACGCACCCCGCGGCGAGGAACGGAACAAGCGAGAGCAGCAGGCTACCGCCAGATCGTCGCATCGAATCCCGGAACAGTATCGACGCGCACCACCGTAAGCTCGAGAGACCGGTGGGCGCTTGTGCGCTCGTACAGAATGTGTCGGTCATCATCTCGGATCGTGCGCTCGGGAATGCGGCCGCCATCGATCACCTCGAGTCGCTGGAGTGCTGCCCCGGCAAACGTTGCACGCCACGCGCGACCCTGTCCAATTTCAACACGGACGGTGTCGCCGTCAACGCGTACGGAGGTGTCCGACGCAGCGGGCGCGGCCAGACGCCCCAGCGCGGCCCAGATCATAGGCACCGGCGGAAGATAGTCGCGCACGCGTGACCCCGATGTGAGAAGGACGAGCGAGTCGCCGATGAGGCGCGCGGCGCCCCCTCCCATGCCGTTAGCAACGAAAAAATCGAGACGGACGCTGTCGGGCGGCGCGATGCGCGCGGCGCCGTCTCCTTTCGCACGAAAGTCGCCGTCGGAAAAGACCCAGTTGAACACGACCTGGCGATACAGTGGCGGGAGGCGTGTATCGGGAATTCGTACGGGAACGATCCGACCGGTCAGCGGCGGCGCCTTGGGCGCGCACGCAGCGAGCACAAGCGCGGCAACGCAAGCGGCGCGTCTCACCGGTCAGCGTGGGCGAATGTTGACGAGACTGTCCCCCTGCACGGTCGCATCGAGCGCGGCATAGCCTGACGTGACATGGCCGAACACGGTGTAGCCGCCGTCGAGGTGCGGTTGGGGCGACAGCGTGATGAAGTATTGGCTGCCGCCGGTGTCGGGTCCGCCGAGCGCCATGCCGACCGCTCCACGATCGTACAGTCGGCGATTGAGCTCATCGCGGATTGCATACGACGGACCGCCATTGCCGTCGCCGCGGGGGTCGCCATCCTGCACCACGAAGTCAGGGACAACGCGGTGCCACGCGATGCGGTCGTAGGCGCCCGATTGCGCGAGCGTGAGAAAATTGAAGACGGTGAGCGGCGCATCGCCCGCGTAAAGTTCGATTTCGATCGGGCCGCGCACGGTGGAGATCACGGCGTGGGGGAGCGTGCCGACGAGCGCGGGCACTACGAGGTCGCGCACGCGCGCCTCGTACCATGCAAGGGGGCGTTCAGGAGGCGGCGGTGCGGCGCGCCACGCGCTGAAGAGCGAGCAGTCGCGGGTCGCGGCGCGGGTGAGCGGATCGGCCGGAACCGGCAACGCACGGAGCGCGACAACGAGCGAGTCGCTGAACGCGGCGCTGTCGCGTTGCCATGCGCTGACGAAGAAGTGCACGGCCGCGATGCGGGCATCGGACACGGTATCGTGTTCCGCGCGCAGCCACGAAGATATGACGCGCGGCACTTCGGCTGCCGTGGCGTGGTGCACGAGCGATTCGATGGAAAGCGCGCGCACGTACGGATCCCAGTCCGTGAGGCCGAAGTACATGTACTGGCGCCGCCAAGGGTGTTGGTCCGCGGTATCGGCGTGTGGCGCCATGGCGGCGAAGCCGGCCTCGCGTACGCGCGGATCGGGATCGCGCGTTGCGGGGAGTGAAACCTCCCGCATCCGCTCCATGGACGGAGCAGCGGCGCCGGCATCGGCGACGGCCGCGCGGTAGCGCCAGTCGCCGCGGTGCACCCACGAATCCGGGTCATCGAATTCGGCGGCAGGGAGGACGACGTCGTGCGTCATGGCCGACGCGAGGACGCTCGACCGGTAGGCCAACGCGGTATCGGCGCGCCAGGCATTCATCCAGACGTTGCGCGGTCCATCGAGCACGTGCGCGAGTGATTGCGCGGCGACGATGCGAACGTTGGCGTCAGCATCGTGGAGCGCGGCGAGCACGGCAGCGCGCGCCGTATCGCCATATCCGGACAGTGAACGAAGCGCTTCGATGCGCACGTGCGGCGCGGGATCGCGCGCGAGCGCGAGGAGCGCGGGCACGGTGCGCGCGGCGAGCGAGTCGCCGGCCGCGCGGTATGCGAGGGCGCGCGCCACCTGGGCACGGACCAAAGCACTCGAATCGTCGACCATCGGCAGCACCGCGGTCACGGCGTCGCTGACCGGCGAACGGGCCACCGCGTACACGGCCTTCCAACGCAGGTCGGCATCGGCGCTGGAGAAGTACCGCTGGACGGCCACCGTGGGAACGGGCCGCAGCTTGGCCGCGGCGAGAAGGAGCGCGCCAACGGTGGCGATGGGCTTGGTGCCTTCGCCTAACGCGCTGGAAATGGCGCCGGATGCGGGCGCACCGATCTGGCCCAGGCTCCAGGCGGCGGCGGTGCTCACCGGCGGCGCGGCACCGAGCGCGTGCTCGAGCGCGGACACGGCGACCGTGTCGCGCAGGAGTCCAAGGGAGTACGCGGCGTTGGCGGCGACGGCGGTGTCGGGATCGGCGAGCAGGGCGCGAAGATCGCCGGCGAGCGGTACGCCGTGGACCTGCCCGATGGCTAACGCCGCTTCCGCGCGTTGGGCGGAGACACCGCTCTGCAGCGCGGCGCGGACGAGCGCGGTGTCGAGGCGGCGCGCGTCGGCCATTTGAAGCAGGCGCGCATAGCCGGCGACGTCGATGCCGGACGCTCGTGCAGGCACCGGACCGCCGGCGGCGCGCGGCCCGCACGCGAGCGCGGCGAGCAACGTGGCGAGCAGCGCGGCGAGCGCAGCCCCGTTACGCCTCGCCGGTCGCATCGCGCTCCAGACGAGTGCGCACGTCGCGCGGTAAGGCGACCACGCGCTGCCGAGCGTCGAGTGACAGGAGCAGCGTGCGCGCGGTGGCAAGTCGTTCGGTAGTATCGGCGTTGGTAATCACGTAATCAAAGGTGATGGCCCGAGAAGAGACGTCGCTGAGCGTGGTTGCCACGCGGACCATGTCATCGTAGCGCGCGGGGGCGCGGTAGCGCAGCGCGGCTTCAGCGACCGCCAGCGTGATGCCGCGTCGTTCCATTTCGCGGTACGACATTCCGGATCCGCGGATATGATCGGTGCGGCCAATTTCACACCACACGAGATAATGTGAATGATACACCACTCCCATGCGGTCTGTCTCCGCATACCGAACGCGAAACTCGACAAACGAGATGCGCGGCGGCATTCAGGCGCGCGTGGCCAGGCGGGAGGATGGGTGCGCCGACACGCGCGGCCTCAGCAGCGGACGATTCCCCGGCTGTCGACGGTCCTGCGCGCGGCGGCGAAGCGCGCGCGGGTCGAGCGGCGTGGTCATGGCGGGGAGAATGGGCGCGACGTGGCGGTTTGTAAAGCCCGTGCGGTCCCGCTAGAATGTGCGCATGCTCGCCGCGCCGTGTTACGTGTTCTCGGATGCGCATCTTGGCGCCGCGTCAGCGCAGCAAGAGCGCGGGGTGGTGGCGTTTCTTCGCAGCCTGCCCGGCCGTGCGGGGTCGCTGCTCATCAATGGCGACCTGTTCGATTTCTGGTTCGAGTGGCGCCGCGTGGAACCGCGGGGGCACTTTCGGACGCTGAGCGCGTTGGCTGAACTCCGGGAGTCCGGCGTCTCCATTCTGTACATCGGGGGGAATCACGACTGTTGGGGCGGCGACGTGCTGACGCGCGACGTGGGGGTGGACTTCCAGTTGGGCGCGTGGTCGGGATCGCTGGGCGGGTGGCGTGCGTACGTGGAGCACGGCGACGGGCTGCGCGAACGAGAGGATCGCGCCTACCGGCGCTTGCGCGCCGTGCTGCGCAATCGTTGGGCGATTCGCGCGTTCCGGTGGATGCATCCGGACTGGTCGATACCGCTGGCGGCTGGAAGCTCGGACGTGAGTCGCGTGCACGGCGCGCGTGACGGTGGCGCGGGGCTCCAGCGTATTGCGATGGATCGCCTGGCCATGGACCGCGGCACGGAGCTCGTGGTGTTCGGGCACTCGCACGTGCCGGCGCTGGTGCGTGCGCCGGGCGGCGGCGTGTACGCGAATCCGGGCGCGTGGATGGACTCGCCGACCTACCTCGTGGTCCGCCCCGAACGCGTGGAGCTGCGCCGCTGGAGGAACAATGTCTCAGCCGAGGGTGACCTTCTCGACTTCATCGATCGTGGTACCCAGGAACCGTCGGCCTTGCCGTAGAAAGTGGTCGGGCGCGTCCGAGGCGACGAAGCGATGTGTGCCGGCGCTGCCGGGTGGCGCGGTGAGCTGCCGCGATTCCAACACGCGGCGCGTTTCGGCGGCGGTTTCTGCGGCGCTGTCGATGAGCCGCACGTCGCGTCCCACGATCTCGGACAGCAGCGGCTTGAGCAACGGATAATGGGTACAGCCGAGGACGAGGGTGTCGACGTGATTGCTGGCGAACGGACGGAGATATTCACGGGCGATGATGCGCGTGGCCTCCGAATCGAGCCACCCTTCCTCGACTAACGGAACGAAGAGCGGACAGGCCTGCGCCACGACATGGGCGTCGCGTTGAATGGCGTGAATGGCCCGCTCGTAGGCGCCCGACGCTACGGTGCCCGCGGTGCCGATCACCCCGATGTGCGAGGTGCGGGTGGCGTCCACCGCCGCCCGTGCTCCGGGCTGGACAACGCCGATCACGGGAAGCGGGAACTCGCGCTGCAGGATCTCGAGCGCGTGCGCCGTGGCCGTGTTGCACGCGACGACGATGGCCTTGACCTGCTGCGAGATGAGCCAGGCAGCGATCTCGCGGCTGTACCGCTGCACCGTATCGGGACTCTTCGGCCCGTATGGAACGCGCGCCGTGTCGCCAAAATAAATGATGCGCTCGTGCGGCAGTTGATGCACGAGCTCGCGGACCACGGTTAGGCCGCCGATACCGGAGTCGAAAACGCCGATGGGGTCGCGCGGAGACGTCAAAAGGGTACCCGAACGCTGACGAGTGCCTGTTGACCGTTGGACTGTCCGTGGACTTCCACGGGCACATCCCAGAGTTGGGCGGCCACGAACGCGTCGGCGGCGGCAAAGAGGTGCGTGGCGATGAGGAGCGCGGTCCAATCTTCGACCGCCTGCTTGCGCGGCGCGATACGGCCGGCGTAGGGGTTGACCACATACCCAGGCTGACCGGCGCCTGCCAGCACGCTGTCGTTCGCCAGTGCCCGGGCGGCGGCGAGATCTTTCTTGGACTGCACCAGCATGGCGATGGACGTGACTTCGAGCGCGACAAAGATGCCGCCCGCCGTCGGACGGTGCAGCGAGGCCTGACCCCAACCGGGCAGCAGGATCGACTGGATCAGCGCGCGCTTGGGGGAAATGGGCGGCTTGCTGAGCGAGTCGGCAGCAATCGGCTGCGTGTCGACGGGCGCCGTTGGACCAACGCGTGCGCTGTCGGCCACCTGCGCACGGGCAGCAACCGGCGCGACGCCACCGAGCAGCAGCGCGCTGAGTACGGCAACGCGAATCACGCGTGCGGCCGGTGGCGGGAACGTGTGGGAATCGAACCCACCCAACCCGACAGCGTCAGGTCGCAGCGGTTTTGAAGACCGCGAGAGCCACCAGGCCCCATCCGCCCCCAAGCGATCATGTGAGCACGATGTCGAAGGGTCCGCGTGGACGCACGGTGCCGATTTCCGTCGCACCGTCCACGCGCGAAAGATAGTCGGCCACGACGTCGCGCCGCAGGGTGACGAGGAGGCCGCCGGACGTCTGTGGATCGACGAGCAGCGCGCGATCCACATTGGTCACGGCTCCCCCCCCCCAGTCCACGCGGCCCGCGACGAACTCCTCGTTGCGTTTCGCGCCGGCGGTGCCCACACCGTCGCTCGCGAACTCGCGCGCACGCGGCAGCAGCGGAATCTGTGACACGGTAAACTGGATCGTGACGTCGCTCGCGCGCGCGATGTGCGATGCGTGGCCGAGCAAGCCGAAACCGGTGACGTCGGTGGCGCACCGGGCGCCGACCTCGAGAGCCGCACGGGCGGCCGCCGCATTGAGCCGGCACATCGAATTCCTGAGCGCGTGCTCGGTGTCCGAATCGAGGCTGCCGCGCTTTCCCGCTGTGGCGAGAATACCGGTGCCGATGGCTTTGGTGAGCACGAGTACATCACCGGGGCGCGCGTTCGCGTTCGTTAGCAAGCGATGTGGATTGGCGCGCCCGGTGACCGCGAGGCCGAACTTGGGCTCCTCGTCCACCACGGTGTGTCCGCCGACGACGACCGCGCCGGCTTCGTGAACCTTGTCCTGCGCGCCGCGGAGGATGGCAGTGAGGACCTCGATCGGCAACGATCCGGTTGGAAATCCTACGATGCAGAGCGCGGTGAGCGGTTCGCCGCCCATCGCATATACATCGGAGAGCGCATTCGCGGCGGCGATCTGTCCGAACTCATACGGATCGTCGACGATCGGCGCAAAGAAGTCGACGGTCTGCACGAGCGCGAGATCGTCGGACAGCCGAAAGACTCCCGCGTCGTCGAAGGTATCCGAGCCGACGAGCAGGCGCGGATCGTTCTGGTGCGGAAGCGGCGCCAGCGCCTGGGACAGGTCGCCCGGGCCCATCTTCGATGCGCACCCGGCGCACCGGGCGAAGGCGGTGAGGTGGACCAGCTCCTCGCGCGTATCCGATGTGTTCATGATGTCCATGGCCCGGATGGGATAACCAGATGCCTAACGCGGCACCTGGGCGACGACTTCCACTTCCACGCGCGCCCCGCGCGGGAGCGCGGCGACCTGCACCGTGGAACGCGCCGGGCGGGCCTCGCCCAGGTGCCGGGCGTACGCGTCGTTGAACGTCGGGAAATCGGCGAGGTCGACGAGAAAGACGGTGGTCTTGATGACGTCGGTCCATCCTGCGCCGGCCGCGGCGAGGACGGCCGCTAGGTTCTGCATCACACGATCGGTCTGCGTCACGACATCGCCATCGACGAGTTTTCCGGTCTTCGGATCGAGCGCGATCTGCCCGGCAGTGAAAAACAGATCACCGACACGCACGCCCTGCGAATAGGGTCCAATGGCGGCGGGCGCATTCGGCGTGGAGACTGTGGAGAGAGACACGAGGGCGGCTCCGAACGGTGGATCGGGGATTGGGAGCGATGCGCAGCGCGCCGGAGACAGGCCCCGGCGCGCCGACGATCGCTATGTGGGCTGGTCATTCGACCATCCCTGATATACTCACGTGCTGGCGCTCAGAACAGCCCCACGATACTGCCGTCAGGGTGCACGGCCATGCGCTCGGCGGCGGGTTCTTTGGGAAGGCCGGGCATGGTCATGATGTCACCCGCCTGTGCGACAACGAAGCCGGCGCCGGCCGACGGATATACCTCGTTCACGGTGATGCGGAAGCCGCGCGGCCGGCCAAGGCGAGTGGGGTCATCGGTGAACGAATACTGGGTCTTGGCCATGCACACGGGCACCTCGCCCATACCTATCGACTCCAGGTATTCGATGGTGCGCTCGGCTTTGGGAGAATAGTCGGCGCCGTCTCCGCCATACACCTTGCGCACGATGGTGTCGATCTTGGCGCGGATGGGAAGCGTGGTGTCGTACAGCGGCGTGTAATGCGAGCCACCGCGTTCGAGCGCCGCGAGCACTTCGCGCGCCAGCTCTTCGCCGCCGGCGCCTCCGCGCGCCCAGACATCATTCGGCGCGACGCACACGCCCTGCTTCGCAGCGAAGTCCGTGACCATGGCGAGCTCCCGCTCGGTGTCCGACGTGAAGCGGTTGACGGCGACGATCACCGGGACCCCGAACTGCAACACGTTCTCGATGTGCGCCTGCAAGTTAGGCAGGCCTTTTTCGAGCGCGTCGAGGTTCTCGACCGCGAGGTCTTTCTTGTTCGCCCCGCCATTCATCTTGAGCGCACGCACGGTGGCGACCAGCACCGCGGCCTCGGGATTGAGTCCGCCGAAGCGGCACTTGATATCAAAAAACTTTTCGGCCCCCAGGTCGGAGCCGAAGCCGGCCTCGGTGAGCACGATATCCGCGAGGGCGAGTGCGGTCTTGGTGGCGATCAGACTGTTGCAGCCGTGCGCGATGTTGCCGAACGGGCCGGCGTGCAGCAGGGCCGGTCCTCCTTCGAGGGTCTGCACGAGATTCGGACGCAGCGCGTCCTGCAGCAGGAGGCTCATGGCGCCGACGGCTTTGAGATCTGCGGCGCGCACGGGACGGCGGCTCGCGCCGGTGGTCGAGGCCACGATGATGCGAGCGAGGCGCGCCTCGAGATCCTCCCGGCTCGATGCGAGCGCGACAATGGCCATGATCTCGCTGGCCGCCATGATGACCCACCGCTCTTCGCGCGCCACGCCGTTGGCCGCGCCGCCTAACCCAATCACGGCCGACCGGAGCGCACGATCGTTCATGTCGACCGTGCGGGGCCAGGTGATGCGGCGCGTGTCGATGTCGAGCGTGTTGCCCTGTTGCAGGTGGTTGTCGAGCATGGCGGAGAGGAGCGCGTGGGCGGTGCCGATGGCGTGGAAGTCGCCGGTGAAATGGAGGTTGATATCCTGCATGGGCAGCACTTGGGCGTATCCACCGCCGCAGGCCCCGCCTTTGACGCCGAACACCGGCCCGAGGCTGGGCTCGCGCATGCACATCACGGCGTTGCGGCCGAGGCGGCCGAAGGCCTCGGCGAGCCCGACGAGCGTCGTGCTCTTCCCTTCCCCGGCGGCTGTAGGGTTGATCCCGGTCACGAGCACGAGGCGGCCGCGCGCCGGGCGCTGCGACACGTCGAGCGTGATCTTCGCCTTGTACTTGCCGTAGAGATCGATCTCATCGGGAGACAGACCGAGATCGGCGGCAACATCGACGATGGGGCGCATGCGCGCCCGTTGGGCAATCTCTATGTCGGACGGGACGGGAGCGGGCACCGGCATCTCACAATGGGCTGGGGGTAAGGCGTACAGTTTACGTCACGATCGCGGATCGTCGCTAGCTGGCCGACCGGAGAGGATCATACCACACCGAACAGGCGGCGGGCATTCTCGGCGGCGAGGGCGGCCAGCGCATCGGGATGCTGGTTGCGGGCCCGCGCGAGGCGCTCGATGGTGCTCGGCACCCAGGCCGGCTCGTTGCGATGGCCGCGGTGTGGGACCGGGGCGAGGTACGGCGCGTCGGATTCGACCAGCACGCGGTGGTCAGGCACGAGCGAGAGCAGGTCGTCATCCGTCCAGCGCTTGAAGGTGATGATGCCGCTGAACGACACGTACCAGTCACGGTCGAGCGCGTAGCGGGCCAGCGAGGCGGACCCGGTAAAGCAGTGGAGGACGCCGCGCACGCCGTGAACGGCCGCGAGGTCGAGGAGCGTGCGGGTGTCCTCTTCGGCGTCGCGCGTGTGCATCACGACGGGGCGCGCGCGGCGTGCGGCGAGGCGGAACTGGGCGCGCGCGGCGGCGAGCTGGGCGTCGCGGGGGGCATTGTCGTAGTGACAGTCGAGACCGCATTCGCCTACCGCAACGGCGCCGGCGGCGAGGCAGGCGTCGAGACGTGGGATGTCGCGAGCGTCATCGAAGGCGGCCGCGTCGTGCGGGTGGACGCCGGCGGTCCACCGGATTAGGTCTGGATGCCTAACCGCAAGGTCGCGAGCGCGCGCGGCGGCATCGAGGGACTCGCCAATGCAGATGAGCAACGTCGCGCCAGCATCGCGGGCGCGGGCGATGGTGGCGTCGCGGTCGTCGTCGAACGCCGGATCGGCGAGGTGGGTGTGGCTATCGATGAACGGGATCATCGACGGCGGCCCGCCGCCGCCGGGACCGAGCGGCGGCGCGCGGGGCTAGCGAGCGGTCGTTTCCGCCTTTGCAACGGTGCGCTTCTTCTGCTGCGCTGGGCTTTCGCTGCGCGCGCGCGCGCCCACACCGCTGCGATCGCCGACCGCCCGTGGCCACTTCCGCTCGATCCACAGCAGGACCACCGGCGCCACGTAAACGGAGCTGAACGTCCCGGTGACGACACCAAACATCATGACTAACGTGAACGGCCGGATCACCTCACCGCCAAGCAGAGCCAGCGCCACGAGACAGGCGAACGTGGTGGTGTGGGTCAGCACCGAGCGCGGCAGGGTTTCGTTCACGCCGCGGTTGAGGGTGTCGTAGAGCGGCACTTTTCGCTTATCGTGGAGATCTTCACGCACGCGGTCGAAGATTATGATCGTGTCGTTGAGCGAATAACCGATCATCGTGAGCACGCCGCCGACCACGATCAGGGAAATCTCGAGGTGCGCGTACTTGATGAACGCCAGTGTGCCGAGGATGTCGTGCGCGGTTGCGACGACCGCTGCGACGCCGAATCGCCACTCGAACCGATACGCCAGATAGACGAGCGTGACGACGAATGACACGAGAATCGCGTAGAGGGCCTTTTGCCGAAGCTCACCGCCCACCTTGGGTCCCACCGCTTCCGTACGCAGAACCTTGAAGTCTGAAGGAGTGTACTGGCTGTTGAGCGCCTTGGTGATCGTACTGGCCACGGATTGCGCACCGCGCGACTGCTGCGCCACGTCGCGCGGATCTTGAGCGCGGATGATGAATTCGCTGTCGCTGCCGTACGCCTGGATCTCGGCGCCCTTCACGCCCGCCGCATCCAGCGTGCTGCGCAACTGGCCGACATCGGGGGGCTTGTTGAAGACCACCTGCATCAGCGTACCACCGGTAAACTCGATGCTGTACCTGTATCCGGTGACGGCAATGTCGATGAGTCCCGGCACGGTGAACAGCAGCGTGACGATCGTGGTGATCTTCCAGAGGCGAATGAAGTCAATCTTGGTGTCGTGCAGGATGCGGAACATTCAGATGCTCAACGTCTGGGCGCCGCGGGTGCGGCTGAGCCACAGGAGATAGAAGGTTCGAACGACGAAGATCGCGCTGACCATCGATGCCGAGATACCGGCGAGCAGCGTGACGGCAAAGCCTTTCACCGGGCCGGTGCCGATCTCGAACAGCACCAGCGCCGTCAGCGCGGTCGAGACGTTGGAGTCGATGATGGCCGTCATCGCATGATGAAACCCGTCATCGATGGACGCTCGCACGGTTTTCCCGCGCGCGAGTTCCTCACGTATTCGTTCGAATATGAGGACGTTGGCGTCCACCGCGATGCCCACCGACAGCACTAGCCCCGCGATGCCGGGAAGCGTGAGCGTGGCGTCGAAACCGGCGAGTAAGGCGAGGGTGAACAGCACGTAGAGCGACAGCGCGATGACCGCCAGGAAACCGGAGAACCGGTAGTAGCCAACCATGATAAGGATGACGAGGGCCACGCCTAACAGGCCGGCGCGAATGCCGTCGTTGATGGAGTCTGCGCCCAGGCTGGCCCCGATCTCGCGCGATTCGACCACCTTGAGCGGCACCGGGAGCGCGCCCGCTCGCAGCACGAGGGCCAGGTCCTGCACCTGCTGCAGCGGCTGACCGCGCATGGTGATTTGACCGCGGGTTCCGATCGCGCTCTGGATCACCGGCGGTCGGCCCATCACACGATTATCGAGCACGATCGCCATGTAATCGTTGATGTGCTTGGCGGTTTCCTGTCGGAAACGACGACCGCCCTCGCTGTTGAGGGTGAACTGAACGATGTTCCCCTCGATTGGGTCGGTCGCGGGCTTGGCGTCGGTAAGGTATTCGCCGGTGATGATCGGCTTGCTATCCACCACGTAGAGCGGCGTCACGTTCGTGCCGTCGCCGACGTCGGACGTGGTGCCCCAGTGAATTGTCTTCCCTGGTGGAAGCGCCGCCTGTATTTCCGGTAGCGCGAGGTACCTGGTGACGGCCGGCACATCACTGGTGGCCACGTAGTACTCGCCGGGCATCTGTCCCGGCTGGATCAGCCTGCTGAGTGGTCCGCCGGTGGCGCCGCTGAGTAGGCTCGTGTCGGCGGCCGTATCAGCCTTGGCTGCACTCGTATCTTTCTTGGCGATGGCTGCGGCTTTGCTCGTGTCACCGCCGGGCGTGAAGAGTGACGAAATGGCGCTCTTTCCACCCGTATCGGCAGTCGCAGGTGCGCCCGGAGTCGCGGCGCCAGCCTTCCCGTATCCCTTGGAGCGCAGGATCTGGTCCAAGCGCGGCAGGGTTTTGTCCAGCGCATTGGTCTTGTCGGTGATCTGGAACTGAAGGAACGCCGAGCGCTCGACGAGCTGGGTGGCGCGATCGGGATCTTTCACACCGGGAAGCTCGACGATAATCCGATCGGAGCCGACCTTCTGGACCACCGGCTCGATGACACCGAATTCGTCGATACGATTGCGCACTACTTTGAGTGCGCGATCGATGGCTTCCGCCTTGTTGGCCACCACGCCTTTCGACTCATCGACTTCGAGCGCCAGGTGAATGCCGCCTTGCAGGTCGAGGCCGCGCTTGAGGGGAACGCGTGTGTAGCTCGTGTCGTGAAACACGCCCCCCACCTGTTCGCGGACCGAAACGGTCCGCGGCCAGAGAGACCAGATCGACGCGGCGATCAGGACAACGATGGTGAGCAGGCGATACTGGATGTTGGACATGCGACGGGGCGTGGATGGAATGCAGAGAAGTAGTGAACGTTACCGGACTAGCCGACCTCAGTCAACGCGCGGCGGGCCTGGTCGGCGTCGCGTGCCAGCTGCGCCACCAACTCCGAGGGACCGGCAAAGGCGCGCGTGTCGCGCAGGCGACGCACGAACTCGACGCGCACGTATGCGTCGTACAGCTCGACATCGGCGTCGAACAAGTGCACCTCCAACGACCGCGCGATATCTCCAAAGGTAGGCCGCGGTCCCAGGTTCATCATACCGCCGAAGCTTCCCGCCGGTGTTTGAGCGCGAACGGCATAGACGCCCTCGGGCGGCAACAGCTTGCGTGGCGACGGCGACACAATATTCAAGGTGGGATACCCCAGAGACCGGCCGCGGGCATCACCGCGCCGCACGCGACCGCTCACCGAGTAGAGCCGGCCGAGCGCTGCGGCTGCCTGCGCGAGGTCGCCGAGCGCCACGGCGCGACGAATGAGCGTGGAGGAGACCACGCGGCCGTCACTGACGGCGACGGCGTCGACCACCTCGACGCCAATGCCGCGCTCGCGCCCGAGGGCGCGCATCACGTCGACGTCGCCCTCGCGCCCGCGGCCAAAGCCGTGGTCGTGGCCAATGACCACGTGCCGAGCGAAGAACCGGCGGCGCAGAATCTCGTCCACGAATTGGACGGCGGTGTAGCGCTGCAGGTTGGGCGTGAACGGGACGATGGCCATGTAGTCCAACCCGCTCTCGACAACGATCTCGAGTTTTTCCGCTCCGACGGTGAGCAGGAGTGGCGCTGCCTCGGGGTTCACGACCTCCAGCGGGTGCGGATCGAAGGTGACGAGCACGCTGTCGAGCGTCATCGTGCGGGCGCAGTCGACCATGTGGGCGAGTACATCGCGGTGGCCGCGATGGACGCCATCGAAGGTGCCGACCGTAACGACCGTGCCCGGCGAGTCTGGCGGGAGGCCGGAGTCGTTTCCATTCCGCGGGGGGAGGAGCTCACTCATTCCGCGAGCACCACGCACGGGTGCCAGCGGCCGTCGCGGGGCTCGGCGATGGCCACGAGCTCGCCCTGCTCGTTCACGAGCGCCGCGCGCGGCTCGGCGGTCGAACGCGGGATGTCCTGGCCGCGCCTGATGCGTTGGGCAGCATTC
>JANWIF010000161.1 GCA_025450035.1 Gemmatimonadaceae bacterium | reverse complement strand
GGGTGACTCCCGGACTCTCGGTGGTGATCGAGACGTGCAGCCCCGGATGCTCGGCCAACACCTCGAGGATGCCGCGGGTCACACGGAACCGGCGCTCCGCCGGCTGATAAGGGTCGGTGGCCGTGCCGATGGCGATCCAATCGCTCTGGGCGAGAGCACGGACCCGATCGCTCCCATGGCGGAGCGTGCGGGCGAGCAGCTGCGGGGCGTTGCGCTTGACGAAGATGTGGCGCTCGAACGCCAGCCAGGGTGGGATGTGCCCCACGTCGCGCTCGGCCGCGCCGACCAGCCGGTCGGCATCGACCGCCCGCTCCATCACGTACCGGTGCGCATAGCGGGCATAGCAGTACGCGCAGCCGAAGGCGCACCCGATGTAAGGGTTGATCGACCAGAACCCCATCCCGGTGGTTTCCGGACCGTTGAGGATGCTCCGGGCATGGGTGTCGTAGTAGGTGATGTCGCGCTGCTCGCCAATCACGGGGAGTTGGCGGAGTGTGCGCTGCACGGCGGGCGAGAACAGAGCGGGTTGCTGCATGAGTGTGCTACTGGGGTTGCGGGGAATCGATGATACCGAATAAATACCGAAGAAACAAGAGACATTCCAGAACAATGATTCGCTCCAGCTACGGCTTATTAAGGCCGGCGGCGGCACTTACGCTCGGCGCGGCCGCAACGCCTGTGCTGGCCCGCCGGTCTGACCACTCACGCGTGCGCGCGAGCCTTGCGTCGCGCGGGCACGGAGGCGAGCGTAGCGCCCACACTCGGGAGCGGAGAACAGAATCGTGCCGGTGCTGCGAAACGTGGGCGTGTTGGCGACGTGTGCGCCGGACGGCGGGCAGGGCGACGTACACCTGATCGCGCGGGCCGCGCTGGCGTGGCGTGGTGACCGCGTCACGTGGGTGGGTCCCGAGGCATTGCTCCCCGCGCACCAGGCGGACGACGACGTGGTGGATGCTGGCGGCCGGCTGGTGATTCCCGGACTCGTGGACTGCCACACGCACTTGGCGTTCGGCGGGTGGCGGGCCCGCGAGTTCGTGGAGCGCATCCAAGGACGGAGCTACCAGGAGATCGCGGCGGCGGGCGGCGGCATCGCGTCGACGGTCGCGGCGACGCGCGCGACCTCCGCGGGTGCGCTGCTTGACCGGTGCGTGGGGTTCGCCGACGCGATGCTTGCGTTAGGCGTGACGACCATCGAGTGCAAGAGCGGGTACGGCCTCACGGTGGAGGAGGAGCTGCGGCTGCTGCGCGTGTACGAGCGTCTCGCGGCGCGCGGGCCGCAGCGCATCGTCCCGACCCTGCTCGGTGCCCACGCGGTGCCGCCCGAGATGCGCGCAAGGCGCGAGGACTACGTGGCGTTGGTCATCGATGCGATGATCCCGCTTGCCGCGGGCGAGCATCTCGCCCGGTGCTGCGACGTATTCGTGGAGCATGGGGCGTTCACGCTCGACGAGGCGCGCCGGATCCTGCACGCCGCACGCACGGCCGGACTCGGCGCCAAGCTGCATGCCGACCAACTGAGCGACGGCGGTGGCGCGGCGCTCGCAGCAGAAGTTGGTGCGTTGTCGGCCGATCACCTGGAGTACGTCTCCGACAGCGGGATCGCCGCGCTGGCCCGCGCCGACGTTGTGGCGGTGAGTCTGCCGCTGGCCACGCTCTATCTCGGCCAGCGCCCAATGCCGGCTCGGCGTCTGATCGCGGCCGGCGTACCGGTAGCGGTGGCGACCGATTTCAATCCGGGGTCGGCGCCGAGTTTTCATTTACCGCTCGCCCTCACGCTGGCGTGCACGCTGCAGCGGATGACGCCGGCGGAAGCGCTCAAGGGCGCGACACTCTACGCGGCGCGCGCGGTGGGGTTGGATGCGCAGGTGGGCTGGCTGTCGCCCGGCAAGTTCGCCGACTTCGCGGTGGTCGACGCATCCGACGTGGACGACTGGATGTATCACTTTCGGCCGAACGCGTGCGTGCTGGCGGCGATCGGCGGGCGCGTCGTGTACCGTGCCGCCTAACGGGGCGGCGCGGGCGGGCGTTCAGGCGCGGCGCATGGGGATGTCGATGCCGGCGTCGCGCGCGGTGCGGATGGCGAGCTCGTAGCCCGCGTCGGCGTGGCGGGCGACGCCCAAGCCGGGGTCGTTGGTGAGGACGCGCTGGAGGCGCTCGCGCATCTCCGGCGTCCCATCGGCGACGATCACCTGGCCGGCGTGCAGCGAATTGCCGATGCCCACGCCGCCGCCGTGGTGAAACGACACCCACGACGCGCCGCTGGCCACGTTGAGCAGCGCGTTGAGGATCGGCCAGTCGGCGATCGCGTCGCTGCCGTCGCGCATGGCTTCGGTTTCGCGGAACGGGGAGGCCACGCTGCCGGTGTCCAGATGGTCGCGGCCGATGACGATGGGCGCCGAGAGCTCGCCGCGGGCCACGAGATCGTTGAGCGCCACCCCGAAGCGCGCGCGGTCGCCCTGGCCTAACCAGCAGATGCGCGCCGGGAGGCCCTGGAAGCGTACCTTTTCGCGAGCCAGCGTGATCCAGCGCGCCAGATGCGCATCGTCCGGGAAGAGCTCGAGCACGAGGTCGTCGGTGCGGGCGAGGTCGTCGGGATCGCCCGACAGCGCGACCCAGCGGAAGGGGCCTTTGCCCTCGCAGAACAGCGGCCGCACGTACGCGGGCACGAACCCCGGAAAGGCGAACGCGTCCGTTAGGCCGGCGTCGTGGGCCACCGTCCGGAGATTGTTACCGTAGTCGAAGGTCACCGCGCCGCGGGCGCGGAGGGCGAGCATCGCGCGCACGTGTTCCACGATCGATGCGGTGGCGCGCCGGACGTACGCCGCGGGATCGGCGCGGCGCAGATCGGCGGCCGCATCGAGCGAGAGCCCGGCGGGGATGTAGCCGTTGAGGGTGTCGTGCGCACTCGTCTGATCGGTGAGCACGTCAGGCGTTAGGCCGCGGCGCACGAGCTCGGGAAGCACTTCGGCGGCGTTGCCCACGAGCCCCACCGACAGCGCGCGGCGTGACGCCCTGGCCTCGCCCACCCAGTCGAGCGCCTGGTCCAGGCTGGCGGTCTGCCGGTCGCAATAGCCCGTGGCCACACGCTTGGCGATGCGCGCCGGATCGACCTCGACGCCGAGCAACACGGCGCCCTGCATGGTGGCGGCAAGCGGTTGGGCACCGCCCATGCCGCCCAGTCCCGCCGTCACCACCAAACGGCCGGCGAGCGAGCCGCCAAAATGCGCCCGCGCCACGGCGCCGAAGGTCTCGTACGTCCCCTGCAGAATGCCCTGTGAGCCGATGTAGATCCACGACCCCGCGGTCATCTGACCGTACATCGTGAGGCCCTGCCGCTCGAGCTCGCGAAACACGTCCCACGTGGCCCACCGGCCGACGAGATTGGCGTTCGCGATGAGCACCCGCGGCGCGCCGCGATGGGTGCGAAAGACCCCGACCGGCTTGCCGCTCTGGACGAGGAGGGTCTCATCGTGGTCGAGCCGGCGCAGCGTGGCGACAATGGCGTCGAACGAGGCCCAGTCGCGGGCAGCTTTCCCGGTGCCTCCGTACACAACCAGATCGTCGGGACGCTCGGCCACGTCGGGATCGAGATTGTTCATGAGCATGCGCAACGCGGCTTCCTGCTGCCATCCCTTGCAGGAAATCGTGGAGCCGCGCGGGGCGCGCACGCCTTCGGTATCCGTGGAGGTCACGAGATCACTCCACCGTCCCTGCGTGCTTCATGAGCGTCACGCTTCCGTTCACAGTAGAGAGCTCGATGCGGCGGACGCCGCCGGCTCCCACGCTGCCCGCTATTCGCTTGGCGTTCGTCGGGCCGATGCTGGTAACGGGGAAGCCATTGGAGATGCGGCCGTTGACCGTCTGAAACATCACCGTGCCATCGAGTTGCGGCGGAAGGACGGCGGTGATCGACCCGTTGACCGAATGCATGGTGATGTCGCCAGTTGCCGGGAGCGTGTCGAGGGCGACCGTGACGCTACCGTTCACCGTATTGAGTTCGAGCGCGCCCTGATGGGCAGTGATTTCGACGTCGCCATTGACCGTTTCGGCCTTCACGGTGCCCGACGTCTTGGCCACGTTGATCGGCCCATTGACGGTGCCGAGATCGATGTTGACTCCGGCGGGAACGCGGACCACGTAGTCCACCGAGGCGTCGCTGGTCTTGCGCGCGATCGACGACAAAACGCTCCGGTCGTGCCGGCCGGAGTAGTTGTCGGGATTGCAGTCGGCGCCCGCGGCGTACACGGTGCAGATCGCAATCCCGTCCGCTGTCGCCGTCTCGACGAAGCGCACGTTGTCACCCGAGCGGCGCCACCGTTTGGTAGCGTGGACGTCGACCTGCGTATCGGGGGTCAGTTCTACGGTGATCGGCCCGGTCATGTTGCGAAGATGGACCCACTTTCCTGCAGCAACGGCGCCGCTCCAGACAAAGGCATCGGCCTCGACGTGCGAGTGCGATTGTGTGCACCCGGCGACGGTCAACGCAGCGGCGACGGAGAGTACGGCATGCCAGCGGCTCATCGAAATCTCCGCGCGAGTGAAGGATGGCGGGGATCCGGGTTCGGCTACGGGAACCTGGCCGCGCATCATCCAGCGGAACATCGGCGCGCGTGATGCGGCCGAGGCGCCCATACGGTAACCTACGGTGTCGCGGTCGGTTTAGTTTGCGGGGAGAGGTCAGTTGGCGCCCAACCAGCGCCGAAAGCGTGTCCATCCGCCGATGTGCGGCGGGCCCTCGACGTGCGCTGCCGCGGCCTCGTCGAGTGCGCGGACCAGGGCCGCCGCATCGGGAAAGCGATCGACCGGTATGCGGGCGAGCGTCGTGTTGACGATCTGTTCGACGTTCTCCGGCACGCCGGCGCGGATCTCCCGGAGCGACGCGGGCGTTTCGAGGAAGCGTTGGGCGAGCGCGGAGGACGAGCGCGAGCCGGGAAACGGCGCGCGGCCGGCGATCATCTCGTAGAGCACGCACCCCAGGCTGTAGATGTCGCTCCGGGCATCGACTGCATCACCGCAGGCCTGTTCGGGGCTCATGTACGCCGGCGTGCCCACCGAGTAGCCATCATCCGTTAGGCGGCGGTCGGCGGTGCGCCGCTCGCCGCGGGCGATGCCGAAGTCGCCGATGAGGGCATGGCCGCCGGTGAGCAGGATGTTGGCGGGCTTCACGTCGCGGTGGATGACGCCGCGGGCGTGCGCATGCGCGAGCGCATCGCCGACTTCGCGGGCCGTGCGGAGCGCCTCGCCTAACGGGAGACGACGATCGCGGGCCAGGCGCTCGTTCAGCGATTCGCCCTCGATGTACGGCATCACGTAGTACAGGGAACCGGCGGTCTCGCCGGAATCGTAGAGCGGCAGGATGTGCGGATGCTGCAGGCTGGCGACGAGCGCGATCTCGCGCTGGAAGCGCGCGAAGCCGATCGCATCGGCGACGTCGGCGCGCACGAACTTGATGGCCACGTCGCGCTCGTGCTTGGTGTCGCGGGCGAGGAGCACGGTGGCCATGCCGCCGTGGCCGAGCTCGCGGACTACGCGATACCGGCCGCCGATGATCGCGCCGCGCTCGCGCGTGATGGGCCGCGGGTGAAGCGGCGAGGCCGCGGGCGCATGGCCTTCGACGGTCCCCGCGGCGGGCGCCGCCGCGGTTGCGTTAGGCGTAGGGCGGGCCGGCGCCGCGGGAACGTGCTTCACGATGGGAATGGCGGCCGTGCGGCCCGTGGGCGTCGACCGCAGGGCGAGCATGGCCTGCGCGCTCCGCAGCCGCCGCTCCAGCCGGCCGCGCTCGTGCGCCACCCACGATTCGAAGGGCGGCGCGGCGGCCAGCGAGAAACCGCTCAGGAAGTCCCCTGCGTAGAGCGCGACCGCGGTGCGCGCGTCACGCCCGTCGAGCGCGCGCTCGAACTCGGCTACATCGGAACGGACCACGGCGGGATCGATGCGCAGTGGATTTCCCGACAGAATGGCCGCCGGATGGATGTCGCGACGGATGGCCTCGATCAGCTCCGGGAGGGGATCGTCGGGACGCGAGCCGTGGTCGGGCCAGAGCACGGCTCGGGCATGGTCGGGCTCCACTCCGCGCTCGCCAGCCACCACGAGCAGTGCGAGGAGCGCGAGCATGAACTCACGAGCTGACACGTCGCCAACGTCGCGCACTCCACCGTGCAGAGAAAGTCCGCCGAGCGTCTGTATGGTAATCATGACGTTCCCGGTGCGCAGAGAATGTACGATACCGGGAACCGGGGTGAGCGGATAGAGGGCGACCGCCAAGCGAATGCCTCGGGATTGAGGCGCTGCCGGCAGGGACTGGCGCGAAGCCCGCGTCGCTTGGGTATACTTCCGCCCGCTATGGTTTCCCGACCCTCCGCGGCACGTCTGCCGTCGTTTCGCATTCCGCTGGCAGTGCTCCTCGGCGCCATCGCCTGCTGGCTTACCCTGGTGGTCACCGAGCCGCCCGGTCCCGGGCTGGATCCGGACAGTGTGCAGTACGTGGCTGCCGCGCGATCGCTAGCGACCAGGGGGATACTCGAGGTCCCCGACGACAGTTGGGACAGCCCGGACAGCGCGGAAGCACTTTCGCATTTTCCACCCGGGCTGCCGGCGGTGCTCGCGGTACCGGTCGCGCTTGGAGCGGACCCCGTGCAGGTGGCGCGCGGGGTGAACGGACTCGCGGCGCTGGCGTTGATGATGGTTGTGTTCCTGCTAGTGAGCGGGGCGACGAACAGGCTGGCTGGCGTGGTGGCGGTCGTGGCGGTGGGGGTTACGCCGGGCGTGGCGTACGTGTTCATGGATGTGTTGAGCGAGCCGCTGTTCCTGGCGTTGACGGCCGCGACGCTGGCGCTGATGGTGGCGCCACGCGGTCGACCGTGGGTGACAGGACTCGCGGCGGCGGCGGCCATGATGGTGCGATACGCGGGTGTCTCGTTGGTGGCGACCGTGGTGCTCTGGTGGCTCATGCGCCCCGGCTCGGCGCGTGAGCGCATGGGACGGGCGATCGGCGCGGGGGCGCCGGGCATGTTGGCGCTGGGTGCATGGGTAATCCGCACGCACATCGTGACGAAGGGCAGCGGGATCCGGGAATTCAGCGTGTATCGCCAGATCGGACCCTCGTTGCGGGAAGGGGCGAGCACCCTGGCAACGTGGGCGGCGCCGATGGCCGGCGGCGCCTGGCGCGTGCTGGCGGCATTGGTGGTGTTGTGCGCGCTAGCGGCGCTCACGACTGGGTCGGTGCAGCGCTGGACGGGACGGAGCATCTGGGGGATCGGGGCAAGCGAGGGCCGGCCGGCCGTTCGCCTAACGGTGGCGACCGTGACGATGGCCGTGTGCTACGTGGGGGTGGTGGTCGGGGCGCGGTTGTTCGCGGATCCGGCGATTCCGCTCGACAACCGGCTGCTGGCGCCGCTCATGTTCCTGGCGGCGCTTGCGGTGGTGTCGATGGTCGCCGATGGGTGGAGCGCTTGGGGCCGCCGCGGGTGCGTGGCGGCCACGGTGCTGCTCGGTGCGTGGTGCTCGGCGTCAGGATGGGTGACGGCGCAGGAAGGGATCTATGCGCTGGAGACCGGAAACGACTACGCAGACATGGCCTGGAGTGGATCGCCGTTAGTCGCGTGGGTACGGGATCACGCCGCGGACCGGCCGCTGTTCACCAACCATCCCACGGCGCTGTATTTCCATGCCGGCCGGTGGTCGCGCGTGATGCCCATGGCGCCGCGCCGCGACAGCGCGCGCGCGTTTGCCGACACAGTGGCCGCCCGGCACGCTCTGGTGGTGGGCTTCGATGCGTCCACCCGGTTCGCCATGTCGCCCACGGCGCTGCTCCAGCTCGTTCCCTCTTCGGTTAGGCGGGTGGTCCGCCTTGCCGATGGAGCGATCTACGAGATCAGGCGCTAACGGGGTGGGAGGCTACTGCCCGATGTCGCCGGTGATCTGCATACCCACCTGGAGGCCGCCGTGCTCGCTGGGTGCGGCGAAGAAGTGCGCATAGGACGCATTGCGATGAATCCGCACCGCGTGCAATGCGGAGATGCCGCCATAAATGAGCGAGATCTGATCTTTGGAGAGCGTGGACGTGCGGGCCATGTAGGCCACGTCGCTCACCGAACCGTTGCGGCCCAGCGTGATATAAAAGAGCACCGTACCAATGCCGCCGGCCAGAATGCCGCGCTCGAACGCCGAGCCGCGGTGATGGGGCACGTCCAGGATCGCTTCGTCGAGCAGGGACTGCACGGTCAAACCGGCGCTGGAAAAAATGAACTGCTTTTGCGGATGGAGGTTGACGTCAATGCCCGAATAAACCGTAGGGCGACCCTCGTCGACTCCGAACGATGGATGAGCGCCGACGGCGAAGGAGGCGATCACATGGCCGGCCTCGTGCGCTAGAATGCTCGTCACGAAGCCAAGCACGAAGTGTTTTCGAAACTGGCTTCGCGCATTGGACAGGGAGTCGCGGACAGCGGTTGCCGAATCTGGCTGCGCAGCGGGGGGGGGGGCGGACTGGGTTGCGGACTGACCGTGCGCGCCAGTGAAAATGGCGGCCGCGAACGCCCCTGCGAGCGCGAGTCGCACCGAATAAGTCGTGCGAATGAGGGAGAAGCGAGGCGTCACCGGCAGGAATCTACGGCGTGGCACGGGTTACGCCACGAACGCCGGCACACGGGCGCCGTTCAATCTGTCGGACGAGTGGAGCGGCGGGTATGGTGTATCGGGAAGCGTGGCGGTGGACGCTGCGCCGCGGCTGGTTACCGTCGCGCTGATCGATCGGTACCGGCACAGGCGCTTCGCGCGCGGAGGAGACGTGTACCGCGAGATCATACTGCAAGCGTTGGAGGAACGGCGAGTATTGGATCTGTCGTACGCGGGCAGCGCGCCGTACGCCATTCAACCACATGCTATCGTACGCAAGTCCGATGGGACGGAGCTACTGGAAGCCTATCAGGTGAGCGGGTTCGGTGAGGACTTTGCCGAGCACGGCTGGAAGACCATCGACATGTCGCGCGTCGAGCTGGCGAGCTTACGACCGGAGCGGTTCGAGCCGCGGCGCGATTTTCGACCGGTGACCGGCGGGTCGGCGCAGGTGATCGCGCAGGTTCGCGGCGACGTAGCGCCCGAGTTGTGAATTCTGGAGCGGCGATCTGACGCCGCGGGCTGACGTCGAGCCAGGGAGGCGTTGTTCGGCGCGAAGGTGGCGGTCAGGAGTGTTTCATGAGCGACACGCTGCCGTTCACCGTCGACAGCTCGATGCGGTGTGCGCCGCCCGAGCCTACTGTCCCGAACATGCGCTTCGGGTTCACAGGGCCGGTGGCCGTGATCGGGAATCCGCTTGTAATCTTTCCGTTGATCGTCTCGAACGAGACCGTTCCGTCGAGCAGCGGCGGGAGCACGGCCGTGACGGAACCGTTCACCGAGCGCAGCGAGACATCTCCCGCGGGCTGCAGTGAGTCGAGGACGGCGGAGACGCTGCCGTTGACGGTGTTCAGCTTGAGCGAACCTTCGCGGGCGGCGATCGCGATCTCGCCATTGACCGTTTGCGCGTGAACTTCGCCAGACGTGCCGGCCACGTTCACCGGCCCATTGACCGTGGACAGATCGAGGTTTACGCCGGCGGGGACGCGCACGATGTAGTCGATGGAGGCATCGCTGCGCTTATGGAACACCGACGACAGGAAGCCACGGCGTCCCTGCGCCACGTATTGCTGCGGGCTGCACCGCCCGCGTGAATCATAGAGCGTGCAGACTATCACTCCGTCGTCGGTTGCCTTCTGCACGAATCGAACGCTATTGCCATCGCGGTGCCAACGCTTGGAGGCACGGATGTCAACCTGCGTACCCGGTGTCATCTCGACGGCGATCGGGCCATCGAGGTTGCGAATGTGCACCCACTGCCCGGGCGCAACCGATCCGGTCCAGGCGAACGCGTCGCGCTCGATGTGGGTGCGCGAGCAACCAGCGATCGCCAGCGCGGCCGCGAGCGACAGAACAGCGCGTGGACGGCTCATGTCCGCCTCGGTGCAGCAGTGTCAAAAATACAGGAGACCTCGCTGCAAGATAGCGAATCGTGGGCTGGTCAGCTGGATTTCCGGAGCTCGACGTTCCCGTTTACGGTCTTCAGATTGATGTGGCGGCCTCCGTTGCCGATGGTCGCGCTGAGGTGTCGGCGGGGATTGATACGGCCGGTGAGGGTGAGCGGGAAGTCACTGGTCAGCGATCCATTCACCGTTTGCATGTCGACATTGGCATCGAGGTGCGACGGAAGGTGGACGGTAATGGATCCGTTCACTGTTTCGTAATTGAGGTCGCCGTCGCCAGTGAGGGCGTCCATGCTTACCCGCAGGTCGCCGTTCACGGTACTCGCCTCGAGCGGGCCGGTGCTGCTGCTGGCGTCCACACTGCCGTTCACGGTGTGTGCCTGCACGAGCGCTTGGGCGCCGTGCACGCTCACCTCACCGTTCACCGTTGCCGCCTTGATCTTCACGCCCCTGGGGAGCTTGACGGTGAATGCAACCGATACGCGATCGGTAGCGCGGTCATTCCCATCATGATGTGAGTGGTAGCCACCGGCGTCGCACGTGTCGTCATCGTGCCAGAGGGCGCAGATGGTCACGTTGCTGCCGTCGTTGATGGTGACGATCCGCACTCGGCGCGGGTCGGCGCTGCCGCGCCAGTCTTTCTTGGCGTGCACTTCGGCCACGTCGCCGGTTGCCGCTTCCACGCTTACGGAGCCGTTCAGGTTCTGCACCCGGAGCCAACTGCCGGATGGAATCGTTCCCGACCAGTCGAAGGTGTCGTCAGTTTGCTTGGCGCCATTCTGCGCGGCGAGCGGGGAGTTGGCAGAGGCGACTGCGAGCAGCGCCGCGGCAACGGTGATTCGCAACGTCATGGTCATTGGGTTAGTCCTGTGGCGCCGACGTGCCGGCGCGTTCGATAGTGACATCGCCGCTGAACGTTTCGACGGCAACCCGGGCGCCGCCGCCGTTGATGGAGAACTCCATGTGCTTGCTCCCCATCTCGGCGCCAGGCTGCAGCGTCATAGGGAAGTCGCTTTGCAGGTCGCCGCTGAAGGTCTGGACACTGAACGTGACCCCAGCAGGCGAGATGGCGAGCTCGACGTCGCCCGAGTGGCTGTGAAACTCATAGCGGCCATTGCGATCGATCGTGCCCCCGAAACGCGTCTCGCCGCTCACCGTTTGCGTACGAACGAAACTCGAGCGGGCGCCGCCGAGGACGATATCGCCGCTCACCGATTGGGCGTCTATGTCGCCCGTGACATTGTCCGCCGTGACGTCACCGCTCACGCTACTCACGCGGAGACCGGCGCCTATGCGGGTGGCTTTTACCGAGCCGGACACCGACTCGACGGTCGCTCGACCCGTGACGGTGCTCACGTCGACGTCGCCACTTGTGGAGTGCGCCTCGACTTCGCTGCCACCGGACGTGGTGACATCGCCTGAAACGCTGTGAGCAATGAGCCGGGCGCCGGCGGGGATGGTGACCTGGTACTGCGTATCGCCCATGTCGCCACGATCCGAGCGGACGGAGAGGCTCACGCGGCCTGGCGTGGCGTCGACGCGAAGGATGCCACCCTCGGTGCTGGCCTTGATCTGCACTTTGTCGCTGCTCCAGCTGGTGACCTTGATCTCGCCCGACACGAGGGAGAGCTCGACCACGCCGCCCGGGGAGAGCGCGACGGTGGTGTCGATGCGGGACTGGGTATCGTCGTCGTCATCGCGATGACTTTGCGCGGCGGCGAAGGCGGGGGAGGCCGCGAGCAGCGCGGCCAACAGCAAAGCGAAGCAATTGCGTGCGGGCATGGTGAGCCTCATGTGCGCGTTGGAAGGAGCGCTACCGTACGGAGCAGCGCCACCTTCTGATCGAGCGCTTCGTTCAGTTGGTTGTGCAGGAAGCTGCTATTCGGATCGTGCGCCAGCGCCGCGCGGCTCTGGGCGATGGCCTGGTCGATGATGCGGAGGTTTTTTTCGATGACCACGATGGTGGTGCTATCGAGCTGTGAACGGCGGTCGTGTACGATCGAGTCGAGCTGCGCGATTTCGTGGTCGTAGATCCGCTGGACCGGCACCGGCGCGGGCCGGCGCGCGGAGGTGTTGACCATCCGAGGGGCCGGCGCCGCCGGAGCGGCGACCGCAGATGCCACTGCGGACGGCGGCGTGTTCCGGCTAGTGTTAGGCGTTACGTTCGGCGTAGCGCCGTCGCCCGACGCGCCGTTGGTGTGAGCGGTCGTGGTGATGGGTGTCGTCGGGGTCCGTGGGCGTGTGACCAGGACCGTGAGCGATGCCGTGGCGGCCACGAGTAGCGCCGCCGCCGCCGCGAGCCAGGCGGGGGTGAGGAACCGCGACCGCGCGGGGTGTTGGGTTGGTGTCCGCGCGCGGGCGGGGAGTGCCACGACCGGTGTTTCGAGGCGGGCCGCGATGTTCGGCCACAGGTCGCGAGACGGTGCGAGGTCAGGCAACAGGCGTGCATCGCGAGTGAGGGCCGAGAGGTTGGCGAGTAGCGCGTTGCATCGCGAGCACGCGGCGGCGTGCGACTCGAGCGCGGCGTGTGAGTCGGGATCGAGCGAATCGTCCAGGTAGTCTGGAAGGCTCGCGTCGAACATTTCGCAGGTCAGCGGTTGTGTGTTCATCGATTCAACGCCTTTTGCAATAGGAGGCGGGCGCGGTGGAGCTGCGCTTTGCTACCGCCCGAGGTGATGCCGAGCATGTCGGCGATTTCCTCGTGGCGAAATCCTTCCACGTCGTGCAGCACGAACACTCGCCGAGCGCCTGGCGGCAGTAAGGCAATTGCCGTTTCGAGGTCCATCCGTTCGGCGAGCGACGGGGGTGCCGTAGCGCCAAAAAATTCTTCGGCGTCGTCGTCCTCATCGGCTGCCGGCGCGGCGCGTGAGCGCTCGCGTACTTCCACTTTCCGATCATTCAGCACGACGTTCACTGCCAGTCGGTGCAGCCAGGTGGAGAACGCGCTCTCGCCGCGAAACAGCGGAAGTTTCTCCCACACGCGAACGAAGACGTCTTGTGTCAGCTCTTCCGCGTGTGTGCGTTCGCCGCACATGCGGGCGCAGATCGAGAAGACGCGCTGAATGTGCGCGCGGTAGACGCGTTCGAACGCCTGCCGGTCGCCCGTCGCGGCGCGCGCCACGTCGGACAGCGGTTCGTCAGTTTCGGTTGTCGTCACCACGTCGATCGTCGCGGCCAGCATGCAGTTGGTGCCCCGGTACCGTTGGTAAGTCAGATAGTGCGGAGACGCCAAAGGTTTGAAGCATCATTTGGAGGTCAGC
>JANWIF010000160.1 GCA_025450035.1 Gemmatimonadaceae bacterium | reverse complement strand
GGCCATCGTTGTCGAACGGTTGGGAAAGCAGTTGGGCATCCGATGGATCGGAGAAGATCGTAACTCGTTCATCGACGATCTTCTCCCCGACCTTGTTACCGCCGCCCGCCTTCACGAACGGGCTGCGTCCTTCGTCGGCGGCTCTCGCGTCGAGATATCCACCGACGAGCTGCACGAGATCGCCCACCGCCTGCGCCTCGAAGATCACGGTGTAGCGTCCCGGCTCGATGGCAACGGGATTGCGCGAGAGGCGCGCCTTGTCGAGCGCGCGCTCACTCACGGCGTGAAAGTCGATCTGCGACCAGTCGGGGTGATCGGCGCCCGCCCAACCGGAGCCGGTGCCGTCGGTGGTGCGTACGGTGAGCGTGTAATTCGCGCTCGTATTCCGGTGATAGGCGAACAGTCCCGCGTTGTTGCCGAGCGCCGAGGCGTTGATGCCGGTCACCAGGAATCCGGCCACCTGCACATCCGCGCTCGCACGTGCCGGCTCGAGCGCGGTCATCGCGGCGCGCGCGCGATCCTCGGGCGACAGATTGGCGGTGGACTCGAAGTACGCGCCGACGGTAGGATAGGTCTGCACGCCCAACGGCGGCATGGCCTCCGGATCATCGGGAGCGAGCTTGGCCAGCGCCTCCGACTGCTGTACGACGTGGGCGATCGACTCATCGGAGAGATCGTTGGTGACGGCCACCGCGTGCTTGGGACCATAGGAGCTCTGGACTGCCAGCACCGCATTCGTGACGCCGCCCGCGGTGGACATCTGGTTCGCGGCGAAGCGTGTATTGCCGGTGTGAATGCTGCCCACCTGCACCTCGATCGCGCCGGCCTTGGAGAGCTTGACGGTGCGCGCGATGATCGCCTGGGCCTCGTCGCGAGTGAACACTCCGTCACGCGGCAGGTCGGGAGCGGCGAGAAGGCGGTGCGGGCGACTCACGCCTTCCTCCCCGTATTGATGACGTTGATCTGACGGAAGCGGGCCGGCACGGCGCCGTGGCTGACCGCGTTCACCTGTCCAGGCTGACCTTTCCCGTCGAAGAAGCTGCCGTTCAGCTCATAGTGCTTCTGGCCGCCGATCATATCCATCGCGTTCCAGAAGTCGGGCGTGCGCATCTGGTAGGCCACGTCCTTGAGCAGGCCAACGACCTTACCGCCCTTGATCTCATAGAACATCTGGCCGCCGAACTGTGCGTTGTAGCGCTGCTGGTCGATGGAGAACGATCCATCGCCAACGATCGCGATACCCCGGTCGGTGGCCGCGATCATGTCGTCGTAGGAGATGTCCTTCTCGCCGGGCAGCAGCGAGACGTTGGGCATGCGTTGGAACTGGACGTTGTCCCATCCCTGCGCGTACGAGCAGCCGTGCGAGCGCGTCTCGCGCTGCTGCTGCTTGTACCACCAGTCCAGCCACGGCGCTTGCTCGCGCGTGGTTTGATAGTCGTTGACGACGCCATTCTTGATGAGCAGGAAGTCGTCCGGCTTCACCCCTTCGTCGTCGTAACCCATAGTGGAGAGGCCGCCGGCCTGCGAGCGATCACCCTGGATGTTCATGAACTCGGGACCGTAGCGCAGCTTGCCGAGCACTTTCTCCGGCGGTGAGACGAAACTCGTGCCCGCGTAGTTTGCCTCGTAGCCCAACGCACGATCGAGCTCGGTGGGGTGGCCAATGGATTCGTGCACCGTGAGCCAGAGGTGCGATGGGTGCAGGACGAGATCGTAGCGACCAACCTCGACGGGCTTGGCACCGAGTTTCTGCGCGGCCTCCTCGCCCCATCGGCCGGCGTGACCCACGAGATCGCAGGAGAGCACGTACTCCCAACCGCGTCCCATGGGCGCCACCACGTTGCCCCGATTCTGAAAATCCGTGAAGTCCGGCGAGATGGCGGTGATCTGCATGAGTGGCCAGCTACGCACGGCTGTCTGCGCGACCACGGTGCCATCGGTATTCGCGAAGTTACGTTCTTCCTTCACGAAGAACAGTCCGCTGAACACGTACTTCACTCCCTTTGCCTTGAGTGCCTCGGCGTTGGCTTTGAGCAGGAGGTCGGCCTTCTCCTCGACCGAGACGGTGAACGGGTCGACGGTGTACTCACTCGTCCACGTGACGTCTCGGTAGGCGGGCGACGGTGTGAGCACGACGGCGCGATCGCGGGCGACGCGCATCGCTTTGGCGATCGCGACCGCCTCGCGCGCCGCGGCGACGACGGTATCTTTGCTCAGCGCGCGTGTGGCAGCGAACCCCCATGTGCCATCGACCAACGCGCGCACGCCGCAACCGACAGAATCGGTGTCGACGACGTTCTGGATTTGCTGTTCGCGCGTGAATACAAAGTTTTGCCGTTGCCGTCCAACGCGAACATCGGCATAGCTGGCACCGCCGCTGGTCGCCGCGGACAGCGCGTCCCTCATGAGTGCCTTGATGTCCTCCGCGTCGGGCATCTCAGTGAAGGCAGGCCGCTCGGCGGCGAACAGCGTACCGGCGTGACCACGCCACGCCGACGCGGCAGCGATCGCTGCCGCGAGTCCCGCGCTCTGTTTGAGGAAGTCTCGGCGGTGACTCATCGCTCGACGCCGCGGGCGCAGGTGCACGAGATGGCGCGCGCGCGAGTGGCGGCGGCGCAGAATGCGATGATGGGGGGAAGAAGCGTCGAGGGGGACGGGGACTGCGACGACACCTCGCTCACGACGAGATCGGTCGCCTGCGTAACGGAAGCTCTGCTGCCTAGTTCAGATCTTGGTTGCGCCACTCACGAGCCTCGAAAGGAGATCGCTTGCGTGCTCGCGCGAATATAGGAACGATGAAAATCACACGCAATAGCGCGCGCGCAATGTGTTTTGCAATTCGCGCACCGCGCACGCGCCGCGGACCAGGATGAACGACACACACATCATCGTCATCGGCGGTGGATTCGCTGGCGTCGCGGCCGCGCGCAAATTGCGCGCGCGAGGTGCGACGGTCACTCTGCTCGACGCGCGCGCGTCGCTCGGTGGTCGCGCGCACAGCGACGTGCTCGACGGCGTTTCGGTCGACGCGGGCGCTCAGCTCATCACCTCGTCGTTCACGCGCACCGTGGGGATGCTCGCGACGCCGTTGCACCGCGTCGCGGTGGGCGATGCGGTGCTGCGCGACGGCGCGCGCCTGCCGCTGCGATTCGGGTCGGTGCGGAGTCTGTTGGCATTCAGCGGACTGACCGCGCTCGAGAAAGTGCGTTTGGCGACGCATCTGCTCCCCGCGCTGGCGCGCTACCGTCATGCGCTCGATGCGAGCGGAGCGCATCTCCCCTCCGCGTGGGACGGCGAGAGCGCGCGCGACTACGTCGAACGACACATCGGCGCGAACGCCGCCGACACGTTGGTCGAACCGCCGTGCAACGGGTTTTACGGGCTGTGCGCCGATCACGTGTCGCTGGCCTTCTTCCTCACTCTCGGCCGCTACGGAAGCGATGGCGACGTACTCGCGCCTGCGTTCGGTTGGTCGACAGCCCTGGATGCCGTGCTTATGGACACCGAAGTGGTGCGCGGCGCGCGCGTGGTGTCGCTGGACTACGCGGCGCACGATCGACGTCGCTCGGTCACGGCACACTGCGCCGGCGGTCGCACGTGGCACGGTGACGCGGCGATCATCGCCACCGGACCGCGCGCCGCCGCCGCGCTCCTCTCGGCGCATCGTGCTCCGGACGATGCGCTCATCACCTGGCTGACCACCGTTCCCATGCGTTCCACATTCACGCTCGCACTGGTTGTCGACGCAGCGACGCCGCGCGATGCGGTAGCCATCTATCGCGATGTGCGCGAAGCACGCAACGTGAGCGCGTGCGTCATGCACAACGCCAAGTTCGCCGATGTGGCACGGCCGCGAGATGTCGTGCTTGGTTGGCCGACACCGGCCGCAGTGGACGCGCTTCGCGATGCTAGCGCGGAGCACATCGCGACCGCGATGCTTCCCGAGATGGAGACGCTGGTGCCCGCCCTACGCGGGCACGTGACGCGCGCACGGGTGTACCGATATGATGAGGGGTCGCCGATCGCGTTCCCTGGATTCGCGCGCGACCGAGCGCGGGCACGCATGCTTGCCGATTCGCTCGATCTTCCCGTAGGACTGGCCGGAGACTACCTGACGACGCCACTCATTGAAGGCGCGGTGGCAAGCGGTGAGCGTGCGGCGGCGCAGCTCGCGGACCGGTTGAGCCGACGCTGAGCAGACCGCCGAGCGTGCCCGAGCCTGCTTCGTCCGCTGTCGCGGACATCCAACGCATTCCGCGGCGTGCTTTTCTATAGTATTAGTTAAGTATCTCCACCATATCCACGAAGCTCATGCCGACACTCAAAATCGACGGACACGACGTCACGGTCGCCGAAGGGCAGACCATATTGGAGGCAGCGCGCTCGATCGGCATCGACGTGCCCACCTTCTGCTGGTATCCAAAGATGCCGGTGGTCGGCAACTGCCGGATCTGTCTCGTCTCGCTGGCCAATTCGCCCAAATTGATTCCAGCGTGCGCCACGCCGGCGGCCGATGGGCAGGACGTCACGACGGAATCCATCGCGGCGGTCGAGAATCGAAAAGCAGTGCTTGGCATGCTTCTCGAGCGATACCCTGCGGACGATATTCCCGAGGGCGGAGCCCGAAACGAGTTCGAGGAGATGGTTCGGCACTATGACGTGCCGACGAAGAAGCGCTCGACGCTTCCGCTCCGATTCGGCGACGAGCGCGAAGGCGATCCGCTCATCCAGCACGACATGTCCACGTGCATCCTGTGTACCCGGTGCGTGCGCGCCTGCGCCGACATCCAGGTCATTGGCGTGCTGGACGTGGCCCAACGGGGTGAGCACGCAGAAATCATCGTGGGCGCGGATGGCGATCCCGAGCATGCGGGCTGCACGTGGTGCGGCGAGTGCGTACGGGTGTGCCCAACGGGAGCGATCCATGACATCATCCCGCTGGCCAAGATGCGGGTCGAGTCGTTCCAACAGCCGCGGCGTTCCGTACGCAGCGTGTGCCCGTACTGCGGGGTAGGGTGTCAGATCGACCTGGAGGTCCGCGGCGATGACATCGAGCGTGTGGTCAGCCCGTGGATAGAAGATGGGACGCCCAACATGGGATCGACGTGTGTGAAGGGGCGGTTCGGCTTCGACTACGCCATGCATCGCGATCGACTGCGCACGCCGCTCATCCGGAAAGGCTGGGAGAAGCGCGACGGGACGTGGCAGTTCACGCGCCCGGCAAATCAGCCCGACGAGTGGGGGCGCCGCGGCGGCCCGTGGCGACTGATTGAAGGCGAGGGAAAAACGCGCAAACGGCGGCCGAAGTTCAACCCGCTTCGGTCGCTGCCACTTCTCGACGAACCGCTCGGCGATCCACGCGACCGGGTAGCGACTCCCTCCGACTGGTACGCGCCATTCCGCGAAGCGACGTGGGACGAGGCGCTCGACCTCGCTTCCTCGCAGTTGCTCCACCTTCGGGATGATTATGGGCCGGACAGCGTGGCAGCGTTCTCGTCGGCCAAGTGCACGAACGAGGAGAATTACCTGCTGCAGCGCATGGTGCGGGCGGCGATCGGCACCAACAACATCGACCACTGCACACGGCTCTGCCACTCGTCTTCGGTGAGCGCGATGCAGCGGTCCATGAACACCAGCGCGGCGTCGGGATCGATGCGCGAGGTCGAGCACGTGAGCGATGTGCTGTTTCTCCTCGGCGCGAACACCACCGAGTCGCATCCGGTATTCGGCGCGGCACTCAAGCGCGCGCAGAAGCGCGGCGCCATGCTGATCGTGGCCGACCCGCGGAAGATCGAGCTGGCGGCGCGCGCCGATATTCATTTGCAGATGACGCCAGGCACTGATGTGGCGCTCCTCAACGCCATGCTGCATCACGTGCTCGCCCAAGGACTCGAGGACAAAGCGTTCATCCGCACCCGCACTCACAACTTCGAGGCGGTGCGCGACGCCGTGGCCTTGTACACGCCGGAGCGGGCAGAGGTCATCACCGGCGTGCCGGCCCAACTCATTCGCGCCGCGGCGGAGATGTATGCGCGCGGCCCTCACTCGGCGACGCTCTGGGCGATGGGGCTCACGCAGCACCACACGGGCACCGACATCGTGACATCGTTGCTCAATCTTATGCTCTGCTGCGGCATGATTGGCCGGTGGGGCGGTCCGATGATGCCGATCCGCGGACAGAACAACGTGCAGGGCGCGAGCGACATGGGCGCCATCCCGATGAGCTACACCGACTATCGCCCCGTCACCGATCCCGAGGTCCGGCACGAGTACGCCGCGGCGTGGGGCGTGCCCGACGAGCGCTTGTCCCTCGCCGAGGGACTCAAGGTCACGCAGATCGTGACTGAAGGAAGTCCGGTGCGCGGAATGTTCATCATGGGAGAGAACCCGATTATCTCCGACCCCGATGTCGCGCACGCGGAGACCTGGTTCCACGGGCTCGAGTTCCTCGCCGTGCAGGATCTCTTCCTAACGGAGACGGCGCGTTACGCCGATGTGGTATTGCCGGGCGCATCGTTCGCCGAGAAAACTGGTACGTACGTCAACACCGAGCGGCGCATCCAGCTCGCACACAAGGCGATTGGATCGCCGGGCCAGGCGCGCGCCGACCTGGACATTCTGATCGAGCTGTCGAACCGTGTAGGGCTGCCGACTCCGTTCACGACCGCCGACCAGGTGATGGATGAGATCGCCCGGGTCACGCCATCGTGGCGCGGCGTTTCCTACAGGCGGTTGGCCGGAGACGGCTTGCAGTACCCCGTGTTGGACGAAAACGATCCGGGGATGGACCATCTCTTCGAGGACGGCTTCCCCACGACCGATGGAAAGGCGACTCTGACGCCGGTGGCGTTCCTCCCGCCGTCGGAGTTGCCCGACGATGAATATCCGTTCTTCATGAATACGGGACGCCAGCTCTACCACTGGCACACGGGGACGATGACCCGGCGCTCGACCGGACTCGATGCCCGCGAGCCGTCGCCGACGGTGGAGGTGTCCGCCGCCGATGCCGCAGCGTTAGGCATAGCGGACGGCGATCCAGTCCGGCTCACATCGCGCCGGAACTCGATCGTGGTCAACGCGCGCATATCGCAACGCGTGGCCCACGGCCAGGTATTCATGCCGATGCACTATCGCGAGGGCGCTGCCAACCTGCTCACCAACTCGACGTCACTGGATCCGTACGCGGGCATTCCAGAGTTCAAAGTGAGCGCGGTACGACTCGAGCGCGTTGGGCTGACGGCCGCGAAAGGCGAATCTCTCAGCACGAAGGGTGAGCTCGTGGCAGGAGACGACTGAGTGAACCTGGAGTTGGAGGGACGAGTCGCCCTGGTGGCGGGTGCGTCGAGCGGACTCGGGCGCGCGGTAGCGCACGAGCTCGCTCGGGAAGGGGCGTCGGTGGCGATCGTAGCGCGACGTCGCGAGGAGCTCACGCGCGTGGCCGCCGAGATCGCGGCTGAGACGCGCCGGCGCGTGCTACCCCTGGCCGCCGACGTCACCGACGCAGCGGCCATCACCGCCGCGGTGAAGGAAGCGAAACGCACACTCGGCCCGATCGACATTCTCGTGCCCAACGCAGGCGGTCCGCCGGCCACGGATCTCGAGGACACCACGGAGCTGCAGTATCGTGCGGCGATCGAGCTCAACCTGTTCTCGTCGATCCGCCTCACGTATCTGTGTCTTGCCGGAATGCGCCGGAGGCAGTGGGGCCGCATCGTGTATCTCACGTCGACCGCAGCCAAGCAGCCCATTCAATCGCTCGTGTTGTCGAACACCGCGCGCGCCGGCCTGGCGGCGTTTGCCAAGACGCTGGCCACTGAATGCGCAAAGGACCATGTGCTCGTGAACACGATTCTCACCGGGCATTTCGACACCGACCGGGCGATGTCACTCGCTGCGGGACGCGCGCAACGCGAGAATCGGTCGATCGATGAGGTGTTGGCCGAACGGCGGCGGCTCATTCCCATGGGGCGCGCGGGCCATCCCGGCGAGTTGGCTTCGATGGTGGCGTTTCTCGCATCGGAGCGAGCGAGTTTCGTGACCGGACAGGCGCTGGCGGTGGACGGGGGACAGATCGGGACAGTCTTTTAGTCGAGGCACGGCTGTGTTGCTAGCCCCAACGGGTTGTTTCCCCGCTGTATTCCAGGGCCCTGTCCCCTGGCATACGACCGCACGCGACGACAGTTTTCCGGACGCGCCCTCTGATGGAACTCGGGGCGCGTCTTTTGTGAGTACCATCCTGCCCATCGACTGGAGTATTCGATCGCGTGAGAGCGCTCGTGAAGGAGACTGCAACACCTGGATTCACGTTGAAAGACGTGCCGATGCCGACGATTCGAGACGATGAGGTGCTCATTCGTGTGCGCCGTGCGGGCGTGTGTGGCACCGACGTCCACATCTATGAATGGGATGCGTGGGCAAGCGGACGTTGCCATCCTCCATTCGTGGTGGGGCACGAATTCGCGGGCGACGTGGCGCGCGTCGGATCGCTGGTCACCGATGTCGCGGTCGGCGATCGCGTCACGGCGGAGGGGCACATCGTGGACGGCCGGTGCCTGCTGTGCCGCACCGGGAACTCACACGCCTGTCCGTACACGAAAGTGATTGGCGTGGACCGCGACGGATGCTTCGCGGAGTACATCGCCATGCCGGCGACCAACGTCTGGCATCTGGACGACAACATCTCGTATGAGATTGGCGGGATTCATGACCCGATGGGCAACGCGTTTCACACGGTCCTCACGGCCGAGATTCCGGGGGCGACGGTGCTCGTCACGGGATGCGGACCGATCGGGATATTTGCCGTGGGGATCTGCCGAGCGGCGGGCGCGGCGCGGATCATCGCGTCCGACGTGAACGACACGCGACTCGCCCTGGCGAAGACGATGGGTGCGCACGATGTGGTGCATCCCGGGGAGGTGGAAGAGGTGGTGAAGCGGCATACGGGCGGGTTGGGCGTGGACGTGGTGCTGGAGATGTCAGGTGTGCCGGCCGCCATTCATCAGGCATTCGCGCTGGTGCGGCGGGCGGGGCGCGTGCAGATGTTGGGCGTGCCCGCATCGCCGATGTCGTTCGATTTCGCCACCGAGCTGGTGTTCAAGGGGGTGACTGTGTACGGCGTCACCGGGCGTCGGATGTACGAGACGTGGCATCAGATGACGCGTTTCCTGCGCGCGCACGAGTTCGATCCGACGCCGGTCATCACTCACCGTTTCCCGCTGGAGTGCGCCGACGACGCGATCCGCGCCATCAAGACCGGCGAGGCGGGCAAAGTGATTTTCGAGATCGCCTAACCGGCGACGCTGTCGCCTTCATTCCTCTTCTCCGATGGTCCCGTGAACACGAACTTCATCACGCAGCTGACCGGCGCACTGGACGCGTTCAAGCGCGAGGGCGTGTACAAGCAGCTCAACTACCTCGAAACGCCGCAGTCCGCGCACGTGCGCATGGAAGGGCGCGGCGACGTGCTGATTCTGTCGTCGAACAACTATCTGGGATTGTGCGACGAGCCGAGCGTGGTACGCGGGGGGAAGGACGCGCTCGACCGGTTCGGCGCGGGCACCGGAAGCGTGCGATTCATCTGCGGTACGTTCACCATCCACCGAGACCTGGAACGGGCATTGGCGCGGTTCGTGGGCACGGAGTCGTCGCTGAGCTACGTGTCGGCGTGGAACGCGAACGAGGGATTCACGGCGACCGTCGTCGAGGAGGGCGACTACGTGATCTCCGACGCGCTCAACCACGCGTCGATCATCGACTCGATCCGGTTGGCAAAGGCGATAACCAAGTGCACGTCCGCCGTGTACAAGCACTCGGACATGGATGACCTGAAGGCGAAGCTGCACAGTGAGGCGGCGCGCGGCGCGCGGCGGCGGATCATCTGGACCGATGGGGTGTTCTCGATGGAGGGGGACATCGCGCGGCTGCCCGACCTCATCGAATTGGCGCGGGCGAACGACGCCATTGTCGTCGTGGACGACTCGCACGGGACTGGTGTGTTAGGCGCACACGGCCGGGGCGCGGCGGAGCATCTCGGCGTGTTGGGCGATGTGGATGTGATCACCTCCACGCTCGGCAAGGCAATCGGCGGCGCCGCGGGAGGATTCACCGCGAGCTCGGCGGCGCTCACGGATTATCTCACGCAGCGCTCGCGCCCGCAGCTCTTCTCGAACGCGCTTCCGCCAACCGTAGCCGGCAGTGCGTTAGCCGCCGTGCAATTCATCGAGGCGCATCCGGAGCGCGTGGCGACCCTGCACGAGAACGCGCGTTACTTTCGCGGCACGATCACCGAGGCGGGCTTCAAGCCACTCGCGGGCGATACGCCGATCGTACCGATCATCGTGGGGGAGACGGCACGGGCCATCACGATGAGCGAAATGATGTTGAAAGAAGGGGTGTTCGTAACGGGGTTCGGTTACCCGGTCGTGCCGCAGGGACACGCGAGGATCAGGTGCCAGGTATCGGCCGGCCACACTCGAGACGACCTGGATTTCGCCGTAGGCGTGTTCAAGCAAGTCGGGAAGAAATTGGGGATTATCTAAAGGAGGTGAGAGATAGGAGGGAAGAAGGACGTCAAAGGGGACAGGGTGGGAAGCGAGTTGACGGGAGGTGAATTCCCCCACAGCTACATCCCCAGTTCGACGCGCACGATGACGCGTTTCCAGCTCGCAACATCATCTGGTTCGATGCGCTCGATTTCCCCTCTGCAACGGCCTCCGTCCAGCATCCAGGGGACGAGCCAGAGGGACACCGTGTAGGGCAGATGGCCGACCACGTCGCCGCCGGTGGCATGGACCCAGACGGCGGGGTTGTCGGTGCCGGGCGGATCGGGCACCAAGATCAGGGCGTCGCCGGCGCGGAGCCGATGGACGACGTCCATCCGGCGTCCGAAGACGGTCCCATACACCTCGCTTCGGAATCGATCGACGTGCGGAGGGGGTGGGGCGGCGTGCTCTCTCATGCTCTCACTCCCGGCCGGCGCCACAATGAGACGCACCGCCTTGCGCGGGCCTCATCGCCAAACTGACTTCGCGACTGGTTCCGGTCAAGCGGCTCTGCCCGCTACCGCGATCCCCAATGGGTGACGCCATGTTGCCCTCGTGACCAGTTCCGCGTTCCCCTCGTCCCTGACATGAGCTTCCGCGCCACAACACCACAGTGACGTCTCCGCCCTTCATCGCCAGTTCCTCTGCGTCTCGCAATTCCTGCCTCTAGCCACCTCTCTTCTCCACTCATGAGGAGTCTTACCATGCGCACGGTCCGGTGGATGACTTCCGGGCTCGCCCTCGTGGCGCTGTTGCCGGCGGTTGGTGCGGCCCAGTCGTCCCGTCCCTTTCAGGACTCGTGGTTCTGGGGAGCGAAGGCCGGCCTAATGACGTTCTCGACGACGACGGTTTCGAACCACGTCGCCCCCACGTTCGGCATCGACATGTTGGTGACGCGGAACAAGGGTGGGCTCTATATCTCCGGCGAGCAAGACTTCTTCAACACGACGTCGGCCGTCCAGGACAATACCGGCAACAACTACCGTGTCGCGATCCACGATATGCGGCGCTACACCGCAGCCGCGATGGCGTTTCCGGTCAACTGGGGCGGACTCCGTCCCTACGCCGGTATCGGGTTCTCTATGAACCTGATTCAGCACATCGGACTCATCGACCAGCCTGTGGATCCACTGCTCGTACCGCAAGTCACGTCACAGATGGACAACCAGAAGGATCGCATCTCCTTCGTCGCGATCGGCGGACTCCAGGCGGCGATCAAGAATTTCTCGCTGTTCGGTCAGGTGACGTACATGCCGTCTGCAGCCAACTTCCTGCTCAATGGGCGGGCTACGTACATGTTGGAAGGCGGGATCCGGTATAACTTCGGGACCTCGGTCGATAGGCCGGACTGATTAGGCTACGTAGGATGAGGTAAGAGGGACGAGGAGGAGAGGATAGTAAAGAGTGGGAAGTCCGAAAAGGGGAGTCGCGCGACGCGCGACTCCCCTTTTCGCGTGGTCTCTCACAGGCGTTACGTGGTCTCTAACAGCCTCACCACGTTTCCGCCGAGCACCTTCGTGACGTCCTCATCTCCATATCCCCTGTCGATCAGCGCCTGGGCAATGCGGGGCAACGCGGTGACATCGTCCATCCCGGCTGGGGTGAGAGGTACGCCGTCGAAGTCACTGCCCAACCCGACGTGATCGATGCCGGCGACGCGGGCGATGTGGTCGATGTGGTCGATGAGCACGGAGAGCGGCGTGGGCGGAATCCGGGCGAGCAGGGCGGCCAGGCGTTGGGCGGGCGTGGAGCGAGGGGGTTCGCCGTCGTTCTCCGGGTGGAGCGGCTCGGCCGAACGGGCCTCGGCCTCGTCCATGGCGTGCCGCATGCGCGCATCGATGAAGCGGGCGAAGAAATTGACGCACACCACGCCGCCTTGCTGCGCGATGGCGCGGAGCTGGTGGTCGTGAAGATTGCGGCGATGATCGGCCAACGCGCGGGCGCTGGAGTGGGAGGCGATCACCGAGACGGACGATGTTTCGAGCACATCGGCCAGCGTCTGATCCGAGGCGTGGGACACATCGACGAGCATGCCCAACCGGTTGGCCTCGCGCACCACGTCGCGTCCGAACTCGGTTAGGCCTGCGGTGCGTGTGTCGCCGGACCCGAGGGACGAGCCGGCCCAATCGTTGCCGTTGTTCCACGTGAGGGTGAGGTAGCGCGCGCCGAGCTCATGCAGGGCGCGAAGGTTATCGAGCGAATTCTCGATCGCGTGTCCACCTTCCACGCCAATGAGAATGGCCACCTTCCCCTCCCGCTTGGCGCGCCGCACATCGCCGGCCGTGGTGGCAAAGAGCAGATGGCCGGGATGGCGGTCGACGAACGTATGGATGGCGTCGATGTACCGGATCGCGCGAGTGAACGAGGCACCAGGGCCGCGCTGGGCGTAGGGAGCGTCGACCCATGCGGCGAGGAACTGTGCCGTGATGCCCGATTCGGCCAGCCGGGGGAGATCGGTATGTCCCTGCGATGACGGATGACGGACGTCCGGGTCGTAGCCCTCGTCGATCATCTTCGTGGGAAGGTCGTTGTGCGTGTCGATGACGATGGCGTCGCGGTAGAGGCGCCGGGCGCGCTCGGACACGTCGGAACCGGCGGAGGCCGGCGGGCGATCCATCATCGCGTGTGTACGCCATGCCGGGGCCGATGCGTGCCCGGGGGGGTGGCGGGGCGCGATACGAACGGGTTGTCCCGGATGAACCAGCGGAGCGGCCAATCGGCGGCACGCGACACGCCGATGCGGGGCGAGATGCCGGCATCGGAATCCGGGATCGCCTCGCCTAACCTGATGGAAAGCGGCGCGCGATCGAACCGTGCACCATTGAGTGCGCCGGTAATGCCGAGCGCCGCGCACACTTTGCCGGGGCCGTTCGTCAGGTCGCGATCGCGCGGCGGGTGGCCGCGGCGCTCGCGCATACGGGCCAGGCCGTGGAGCGGTTCGATGGCCCGTATCAGGACGGCGCTGGGCAGTCCCTCCGCCCGCGTGACCGCGTTGACGCACCAGTGCATCCCGTACACGAAATAGACGTACGCGACGCCCGGCGGCCCATAGAGCCAGCGGGTGCGCTGCGTGAGGCCGGCCGCGGCGTGACACGCGCCATCGTGTTCGCCCAGGTAGGCCTCGGTCTCCACGATGCGGCCCGCAGCCACTCCGTTAGGCGACGCGTAGCGCAGCACCGCGCCGAGGAGCTCGCGTGCCACGAGCTCCGTGTCGCGTTCGTAGAACGCGCGCGGCAGCACCGGGCCGATGCCGGAACGCCGCGCGGAGAGCGCGGCGTTCCTGGTCATTCGTCGCTTCCCGAGGGAGGAGGCGTCGCGGCTTTCTTCCGCGCGCGCGGCCGCCGCGACTTTGCGGGAGCGGCCGCCGCAGTGGCCGGGCCGACCGCGGTGCCACCTTTGGATTGGG
>JANWIF010000159.1 GCA_025450035.1 Gemmatimonadaceae bacterium | reverse complement strand
TTCCTCGGCGTACAGGCCGGCGCGCCGCTGGGACGACCGACCTTCGACTACGACACCATTCTCGCGTTGAATCTCACGCCGACGGCTTCGTTCTGGCTGTTCGGCGCGTTCTTCCTCGCGTTTGCGGTCAAGGTGCCGATCGTCCCGTTCCACACCTGGCTCCCCGACGCGCACACGGAGGCGCCCACCGCGGGCTCCGTGATCCTGGCCGGGATCATGCTCAAGATGGGAACGTACGGCTTCCTTCGATTTGCGTTGCCCTTGTTTCCCGGCGTCGCGATCACGCCTTGGGTGCGCGACACCATCCTCACGCTCGCCGTGATCGGCATCACGTACGGCGCGCTCGTTGCCATGGTGCAGCCCGACTTCAAGAAACTCGTCGCCTACACATCGGTGAGCCATCTCGGGTTCGTGATGCTCGGCATCTTCGCCCTCACGCTCCAGAGCGTGCAAGGTGCGTTGATGGTGATGATCAACCACGGCATTTCCACCGGCGCGATGTTTTTGCTCATCGGCATGATCTACGAGCGAAAGCACTCGCGGCTCATCGACGCATACGGCGGTATCGCGCGCGTGGTGCCGATGTTCGCGGTGGTACTCACGTTCGTCGCGCTGAGCAGTATCGCGCTTCCCGGCACGAACGGATTCGTGGGTGAGTTCCTCGTGCTGGTCGGTTCGTTCAAGACGCATCCGTGGTTCACGCTGGTCGCCACCACCGGCGTGATCTTCGCCGCCTGCTATATGCTCTGGGCCATCCAGCGCATTCTGTTCAACAAGCTGGACAAGCCGGAGAATGAGCATCTGACGGACCTCAACCGGCGGGAACTGATCATCGTGGGAGTGCTGACCGCCGCCATTCTCTGGATCGGGATCTATCCCGCGCCGGTACTCGCGCGCATGGAGCGCTCCGCCGACAACTTCATTCGCGTGGTGCAAACCGGCGCCGCTACGCGCACGGCGAGTCTGTCGCGGGGAGGCCGATAGATGTCCTTCGACCTCTCGATCCCCGCCCAACTCAGCGCCGCGCTGGCGCCCGAGTTGCTGCTCTCGGTGGGCGCCATGCTGTTGCTGCTGCTCGCCGGTTGGGGCGACGAGTCGGCCAGACGGGAGCGCACCGTCGGCGCGTGGAGTATCGTGGTCTGCGTGCTGACGCTCGCCGTCGTCGTGTGGATGTGGTTGAACGGTGCCAAAGCGACGCCCGGTATCATCGCCGTCGACGGCTTCCGTTGGGCCACGGACATCGTGATTCTGATCGCCACGATCATCACGATCGCGCTGACCATCGATTACTCGCGCATCGAGGAGCTCGTCTCGGCGGAAACGCACGTGCTCGTCCTGTTCGCCTCGGCCGGGATGATGGTGCTGGTCGCGGCTCGCGACCTGATCATGGTATTCCTCGGGATCGAGCTGATGTCGATTGCGGTCTATATCCTCGCCGGCGCCAATCGGCGCAGCAGCAAAGCGGCCGAGGCGTCGCTCAAGTATTTTTTATTGGGCGCGTTCTCGACCGGGTTCCTGCTCTATGGCATCGCGCTCGTGTACGGCGCGACAGGGTCGACGAACCTGAGCGACATCGGCGCCAAAGTTACGGGCGCAACGATCGCCGGCGCGCCGATGCTGCTGATCGGTATCGGGCTGTTGATCGTGGGCTTCGGGTTCAAAGTGGCGGCCGTCCCATTCCACATGTGGGCCCCGGACGTGTATGAGGGCGCACCGACGCCGATCACCGGATACATGGCCGTGGCGGTCAAGGCCGCCGCGTTTGCCGCGCTGCTGCGCGTGTGGCGGGAGGCGTTCCCGGGCGCACTCGGTTCGTGGCATTTCGCGATGTGGTGGTTGGCCGTGCTCACGATGGTGGTCGGAAACCTCGTGGCCCTCGTGCAGAAGAACCTGAAACGCATGCTCGCCTACTCGAGCATTTCGCACGCGGGCTACCTGTTGGTGGCGGTGGTGGCGAACAATCAGCTCGGCTCGGCGGCGTTCTTGTTCTATATCCTCGCGTACACACTGGCCACGATGGGCGCATTCGCCGTCGTGATTGCCCTCGGCGAGCCGGGGGAGCGGAATCAGTCGTTGAGCGACTTCGCGGGACTGTGGACGGTGCGGCCGTGGCTGGCGAGCGCGATGGCGGTCTTCATGCTCTCCCTGCTGGGCTTCCCGATCGCCGGCGGCATGGGATTCTTCGCCAAGTGGTACGTGCTGCAAGCCGCGCTCGCGGCCACGCATCCAGAGACCGCGCTCGCCGTCATCATCGTGCTCACCAGCGTAATGTCGACGGGGTATTATCTTGCCGTCGTGATGGTGATGTTCATGCGTCCGCGCCCCGCCAACGCGCCTCCCGTGCGGCCGGTGCGGGCACCGACGTTCCTCGTGATCTACGCCTCGGCCATCGTGCTGCTGTTCTTCGGGATCTTCCCGGCGGGGCTTTTGGGCGTCGCACGAGTGAACGTGCCTAACGTCGTGGCCAGCACAGCGGCGAGCCCTCCGGAGGCCGCGTTGGCCCGCCGGTGAGACCCGTGAGGCCGCCCGGCGGCCTCGCGCTGTTTCGAGGGGGGGAGGGAGCGCCTTGACCATCAGTCAGCAGATCTTCCGAGAGTACGATATTCGCGGCGTCGTGGGCGCGGACCTCACCGGCCAGGCGGCGCACGCGGTGGGCCGCGCCTATGCCGCCTATCTCGCCCACCACAAGGTGAGCGGCCCGATCGCCGTCGGCCGGGACAATCGGCCCAGCGGCAGCATGCTTCACGAATCGTTAGTCAGAGCGCTCGTCGAATCCGGCCTCGACGTCATCGACATCGGTATCGTGCCCACACCGCTGCTCTACTGGAGCCTGCACAACCTTCCCGTCGCGGGCGGCATACAGATCACCGGCTCGCACAATCCGCCCGAGTACAACGGCTTCAAGGTGTGCGTCGGCACCAACTCCCTGTACGGCGACGAGATCCAGGCGCTGTATCGGCTGATCGTCGATGGCCGGTTTCCCGCCGGCGCCGGTCAGGTGCTGCAGGAGCGGATTATCGACCGCTACGTCGCCGACATCGCGACGCGCACGGGTAAGATCGCTCGTCCGTTGCGCGTCGCCATCGACTGCGGCAACGGGGTCGGATCGCTGGTCGCGCCCCAGCTGTTCGACCGTCTCGGCGTGTCCTGGACGGGCCTCTTCTGCGAGAGCGATGGCCGATTCCCGAACCACCATCCCGACCCCACCGTCGCCGCCAATCTGCACGACCTCATCGATGAAGTTAGGCGCTCGCACGCGGACCTCGGCGTCGCCTTCGACGGCGACGCCGACCGGATCGGCATCATCGACGACCGGGGTGAGATCATCTGGGGCGACTACCTGCTCATCATCTACGCGCGCGATGTCCTGGCGCGAACGGGGAAGGGGCAGTCCATCATTTTCGATGTGAAGTGCTCACAGGCGCTCGGCGACGAGATCGCGCGCGCCGGCGGCGTGCCCGTGATGTGGAAAACGGGACACTCGCTGATCAAGGAAAAAATGAAGGCGCTGCGCGCGCCCCTGGCCGGGGAAATGTCCGGCCACATGTTCTTCACCGAGGGATTCTACGGACACGACGACGCACTGTATGGCGCGGCGCGCCTGCTGCGCATCGTGGCCGACTCCGGAAAGAGCGTGTCGGAGCTGCTCGCCGATGTTCCGCGGTACGTCTCCACCCCGGAACTTCGCATCGACGTTCCGGAAGCGCGGAAGTTTGCGATCGTCGAGGCCGCGGTCCGCCACTTCCGGGCCGAACACGACGTCATCGATGTCGATGGCGTGCGCGTGCTGTTCGGCGACGGATGGGGACTCATTCGCGCGTCGAACACGCAGCCGGTGCTCGTCATGCGCGTCGAAGCGCGAACGCAAGCGCGGCTCGACGACATTCGCGCCGAACTCGATGGATGGCTGCGCTCGCAGGGAGTGAACGTCTAGCGTGACCCGGCGACGCTGGACGGTGCTCACCCTGGCGGCAATCGCGCTGCTCCTGATCCTCGGTCGCGCGACGACCGGCGTGTACGCCGACTACCAGTGGTATGCAGCGCTCGGTGCGGCGTCTGTGTGGCGCTCGCAGACGCTGATCTCGCTCGCCCTTCGCCTGTCGTCCGGCCTGCTCGCCAGCGCGTTCGTGTTCGCGAATCTCTACGGCGTTAGGCGTAGCCTCGTATCGCTGGTGCTGCCGCGGCGCGTCGCCAACATCGAGATCGGGGAAGAAATCCCCGGCACGTATCTCGTCGGTGCCGCGGTGCTGCTGTCGCTGGTCCTCGGCGCGTTTCTCACCCTGCCTAACACGAGTTGGATGTCCTGGCTGCTCTCGCGGCGCGGCGTGCCGTTCGGCGAGAGCGATCCGTACTTCGAAGCGGACCTCGGCTTCTACGTCTACTGGCTTCCGTTCGAGAACAGCGTCTACGTGTGGGCGCTGATCGCCGTACTCGTCGTCGCGGCCGTGGTGATCTTTCTGTACGCGCTCACGCCTAGCCTGCGATGGGAGCGCGGATCGTTGTACGTCTCGCACTACGTGCGCCGCCACCTCATCGCCCTTGGATGTCTGGTGATGTTGTTGATGGCGTGGAGCTACCGCCTCGACGCCTACAAGATCTTGCTGGCGGGGAGCGGGCCCGACGGCCTGTTCACGTTCGTAGACCACCGAGCCGACATCCCCGTGAGCCTGTGGATGTCGATTATCACCGTCGGCGCCGACTTCGTCGTTCTCTTCTTCGGATGGACCGGCCAGTTGCGGGTGGCCGTGATCGCACTCGGCGCGCTGCTCGTCATCGCCCTCGGCGCGCGACAGCTCTCACCCGCGATCGCGCGCCACTTCGCGCCTGTCTCGGATGCCGCCCTGCGCGAGCGCCCGTATGCGCAAGTCCACGTCGACTACACGAGACGAGCGTACGCCCTCGACCGGATTCAGGCCACGGATTCGGTCGCATTTGCCAGCGTCGCCGATGCCGCAGGGGCCGTTTCGGTGTGGGACCCCCTGCCCATCGAACAATCGCTGGAACGAGGACAGGAGCTGGATGGCGTCGCGCGGGGTGTCGGATGGTCGGCGCTGCCCGACAGACTCACGGCCATCGTGGTCACCGGGCCCAGCGAACAAGGCATGGTACTGGACGCCGATGCGTCCGTCGCCTCGGCGCGCGATGCGTCATGGAGCGCAACGCGCGTCCAGGCCAACGCATCTGGGGAAAACGGCGAGCCCGTGCTCGCCGCGATGCCGGGATCGAACATCAGTTCCGCATCGCGCGCGCTGCCGCCCGTACTCATCTTCGACTCGGTGCCGGGCTACGCACTCGTGGTCGACAGCACCGGCTCCGTCGCGGCGCCCGCGCTCAACAGCACACTCGCTCGCCTTTCGCACGGCTGGAGTTTGCAGAACTTCCGCCTGCTCTCGCTCGATCGCCCCGACGTGCGCGTGGTCACGCGGCGTGGCGTGAAGCAGCGCATCGAAGCCGTGGCGCCGTTCTTCCTGCAGGGAGCGTCGGTGCTTCCCGTCGTAGCCGCCGACTCGCTGTTCTGGACCGTGGAGCTCTACGCTGCGAGCTCCTATTACCCGCTCAGCCAACGCGTCACGATCGGTGACATCGACTACGGCTACTTTCGGCACGCGGCGACTGCCGTTGTTAACGCACACACCGGACGCGTTTGGCTGGTAGCCGACCGGACGGTCGGGCCGATTGCCAAGAGCTGGATCGAGATCTTTCCGTCGCTGTTCAGCAGACCCGACCAGCTCCCCCGAGGTGTCTTGGAGTCGCTGCCGCCGCCCGTGGACGGCGTCCGCATCCAGGCCGGCTTGCTCGCACATTTCGGGATGCGCGGCGACTCCAGCTGGATGGGTCGCTTGCCATGGAATGCCGGCGCCGATTCGGCGATCCATGCGGGAAGCGCCACCCTGTTCGCGACCACACGCGGCACGACCGCGTGCAGCCAGGCCGTTCTCGACTCCACGGATCGATTGGCCGGTGTCGTGGTGGGAACGGGAGGACGGAGCGGTGATGTGTACTGGATTGCCCTCACGACGCCCGGTCCGCGATGGAATTCGTCGCTGGACGCGCTACGACGCGCGCTGGATAGTACGGCCGACATGCCACGCGACGCGCGCCTGCACTTTGGCGACGTGCGCGCCGTGCCCGTGGCCCACCGCATCGTGCTCATCCAGCCGGCGTACGAGTGGAAATCGGACGCGCCACCGTCCCTCGCGGGCGTCGCCGTGGCGCGCGACACGCTGGTCACCACCGGCCGATCGTTGGCCGCTGCGTTAGGCGTAGCACCGCCACCATCGGCCGACACGTTGCCGGCAACCCCCGCCGATTTTCGCGCGCGCGTCGCACTGCTGTACGACCGGATGCACGCTGCCCTGCAGCACGGCGACTGGGCCGCGTTCGGTCGCGCCTACCAAACACTCGGCCGGCTGCTGGCCCAACCCGATCAGTGATGCGCCTCCCCCCCCCCGCTTGCCCAACCCGCAGATGACGCCGGCTCATGACGAACCCGGAGCCGCCGTGGTCGCGCTCGGGGGCAACGCGCTGTCACCCGCCGGTGAGCGCTCGACCATTCAGGATCAATTCCGCCACACGCGAGACAGCCTCGCCCCGATCGTCGATCTCGCGCGCGACGGCTGGCAGCTGTGCATCGTGCACGGCAACGGACCGCAGGTAGGCGACGAGTTGGTGCGCAACGAGGTCGCGCGCCACGACGTGGCCCCGTTGCCGCTCGGCGTACTCGTCGCCGGCACCGCCGGGTGGATCGGCTACATGATCCAACAGTCGCTCGAGAATGCCT
>JANWIF010000158.1 GCA_025450035.1 Gemmatimonadaceae bacterium | reverse complement strand
CGAGCGTCGTGGCCGCGGGCGCGCGCTCCAGCTCCACGGACAGATGAAACGCCTCGAGCAGCGGCAAGCTGCGTACGTCGCCCACGAACACGGTCCCCGATCCTCCATTCGCGGGCGCCACCAGATGCGCCGCTCGCTCGAGTACCCGCACCAGGTAGTCCACGTCGGGGAAGTACTGGATCACCGAGTTCAGGATCACCACGTCGTACGCGCCGTCCACGAGCGCGTCCAGCTCGTGGGCGGCGCCCTGCGTGAGCGTCACCCGTTCAGCCAGGCCCGCGTCGCGCACGCGCGCGCCGAGCGCCCGGAGCGCGACCGCCGAGATGTCGATGCCGTCGTAACGCTCGCACTCCGGCGCGAGGCGCAGCAACAACATTCCCGTACCGCACCCGATCTCCAGCACGCGCCTGGGGTGCAGCCGCCTAACGCGCGTCACGGTGGCCTCGACCCATTCGCGCATCTCCGCGTCGGGAATCGGGCGCCCCGTGATGCTGCTTCGCCAGCCGGCGGTCACGAGGCGCGGATCGGCGGCCGGATCGCTGTGCTCGTACGCATCGTCGTACGTCGCGCGCCACTCATCCACGCGACGCGTGCGCACGTCCGCGCTTGCCCGCGCGCCGGCCTCCGCCGACGGGACGACGTAGGCCACCAGCTCCACGACGGCGTCGCGCTCACGGGCGATCACGGCGGCGTCGCGCACCGAAGGATGTCGCGACAGCACACTGGCTACTTCGTCCGGCTCCACGCGGTGTCCACGCACCTTCACTTGCTGGTCGGCGCGACCGAGAAATTCCAATGCGCCGTCCGGCCGCCAGCGTACCAGGTCGCCCGTCCGATAGAGACGCTCCCCTTCAGCGCCGCCCCCCGGTTCGGCGAATGGGTTAGGCACGAACCGCTCGGCGGTGAGCTCGGCGCGATGCAGATAACCGCGCGCCACACCAGCGCCGCCGATGTACAGCTCGCCCACCGCACCCACTGGTACCAGTGCACGCCCGCTATCCAGCACATAGCAAACTGTGTTCGCGAGAGGGCGGCCGATGGGGGGCGCCACGGGTTCGCCGGCGGCCAACAGCTCGTGGGCCACGGACCAGACCGTGGTCTCCGTGGGTCCGTACATGTTGAGCACGCGCCCGCCACCCCCCCCCCGCGCACCGCCGCCGGCGCCCACGAGCGACCGCAAATCCTCCGCCAACCGCGAGGGCAACGACTCGCCGCCCACGAGGAGTGTGCCTAACTGCCGCAACGCCGCCCGCCCGGACGCACTGTCCGCGAGCATCGCCGCTAACGACGGCGTACACTGCATGTGCGTCACCCGGTGGCGCGCGATGAGCGACGGGATGGACTCGGCCCGGGCTGGCACACCCGGCTGTCGCTGCACCCGGCGCCGCAGCGCGTCGAGATGGTGTAGGTGCGCCAGCACCACCTCGCTGTCCACGCCGAAGTCCACCAGACACGCGATCTCCGTCACCCCGATCTCGCGCAACCGCGCCACGAGCGCCTCGCACCGCTCCGGCGTGCCGAACAATCCACTCGTTTCGTAGTACCGGTCGAACGCGTGCGCCAACACCGCCTCGAGCTCCTCCGCGGAAAGGTCGGAAAGCTCGGGTGTCTGATCCGCTGCACCCGTCACGCGGTTGCGGAAAGCCGGATACGACCACGCGTACTGCTTGACCAGCCCCAGCGACGTGCGCAGATACTCGATCAGCGGGCGGCGCACGTGTGCGCGAACCTCGTCGTCGCTCTCGCCGAGGAAGGTGTGCAACATCAGCGTCACCTGGCCGCCGGTCTGCTCGCCCGCGGTGTGGTCCCGCTCCGCCAACGCCGTGCGGTACGTGGCCAGCTTCGTCGCCAGGTCGTCGATGCTCTGTCCCAGCAGATTCGTGAGCACGTTGGCGCCTAACGCACCGGCGGCGCGAAAGCTGTCGGGGTTGCCCGCGGTGGTGATCCAGAACGGCAGATCGGCCTGCACCGGGCGCGGGAACGTGCGCACCTCCACCTCTTCGCCCGTGCCGTTCGGGAACCGCACCGCTTCACCGCGCCACAGGCGCCGCACGATGTCGATGCCCTGTCCCATCACCTGCTTGCTGTTCGCGAACCCCTCAGGGCGCAGCACGAAGTCGTTAGGCTGCCACCCCGAGGCGAAGGCGATGCCCACGCGCCCACCCGAAAGATTGTCCACCACCGCCCACTCTTCGGCCACCCGGATGGGCATGTGCAGCGGCATCACCACACTCCCCGCACGGATCGCGATCCGCGTGGTGACGGCGGCCACCGCGGCGCTCACGACAGACGGGTTCGGGTACAGTCCTCCGAACGCGTGCAGGTGGCGCTCCGGCGTCCACACAGCGGTGAATCCGTGGCGATCGGCGAAGCGCGCACCCTCGAGCAGCAACTGGTACTTGTCGTGCGCGCGCTCCGCTTCATCGGCGGCGAAATAGAACAGGCTCACCGCCATCTCCGCACCACTCGCATCCGCGGCCGAGCCGCTCGTGTCGTCCGCACCGCTCGCTGCTGCGGCCAGGTCTCCGGTGTGCACCACCACCGTGAACCCGCGGGCGAGTGTCCACAACAACTCGAGCACGGAGATATCGAACGACAAACTCGTGACCGCGAGCCACACGCCGCCGTCGGCAGCGCCCACGCGGGCGTCGAGCCCCGCGAACAGATTCGTCACGTTGCGATGCTCGACCATCACACCCTTTGGCGTGCCAGTCGAGCCCGATGTGTAGATCACGTAGGCCAGGTGCTCGCCCGTGACCTGGGCCTGCACGGCCGCTGCGCTCTCGGTGGCGATCTGTTCCCACTCTCCGTCCACGCGGACCACGCGCGCCTGGTGCGGCGGAAGATGGTCGGTGAGTGCGTCGTCGGTGAGCAGCACCGATGCAGCGGAGTCCTCGAGCATGAACGCGAGTCGCGCACGCGGATACGCCGGATCGAGCGGCAGGTAGGCACCTCCCGCCTTGAGCACCGCCAGCAGCGCGACCACGAGATCGGTCGAGCGTTCCATGCAGATCGCGACGAGGGAATCCCGGCGCACGCCCACTGCCTGCAGCCGTCGCGCGAGCTGGTTCGACCGCGCGTCGAGCTCGCGATGCGTGTGGCACCGCGTGCCGCAGATTACCGCCGGCGCATCGGGCGTGCGGCGCGCTTGGGACTCGATCTGCTCGTGGATACACGCCGCCCAACCGGGCGCGACACGCGTGTCGTTCCAGTCGTGGAGCAGTCGCGCGCGCTCCTCGGGCGCAACGAGCGCCAGCGACGCGATCGGCGCCCGCGGCTGTGCCGCCGCGTCGCGCAGCATCGCCGCGAACTGTCCGGCCATCGCGTCGGCCGCGTTTCCGCGACCGGCCCAACGCCACGATGCGCCATCGGGCGCGATCAGCAACGCGGCCGCGACGCCATCCGGTAGCCGATAGTGGGCATCGGACTCGCATACCGTCACCAGCACCGCCGGCTCCCCGCGCGTTCCACGCCGCGCGCGCAGCGCCGGCTGGCGAAGCACCACGTCGCGCGCGTACGTGCCGTGCTCACGCACACGTTGCAGCTCCGTCGCCAGGGACTCCTCCACCGAGGCGAGCGACTGCTGGAGCGAGACCGACACGCGGAGCGGTACGTGACTCGCAAACCACTGCTCCAGCCCCGCGACGCGATCGCGCAGCGCCGGCTCGGAGAATCCCACGTCGAAACGCAGCATGCCGGTGGCTCGCGCCAGGAATGCCGCGCCGGCGGCCACGAGACGGTCCGCACCGCGCAACGCGGCGGGCACACGTACCGGCGGCGAGAGCATCGTCGCATCGTTCTCCACCGCCATGGCGGCGGTGACTCGCGGCGCCTCCAGCCACTCCGCATCGGCCAGCCGCTCCACCCAGTATTCCTCGTGTCCGCAGAGGTCGCCATCGAGCGCACCGAGTCGCTGCGTCATGTCGAAGTCCGGCGACGACAGTCTGTCGCCCGCGTGAAGTCCGGCGCGCTCCAGCCACGCCGTCACCGGCTGCTCTTCGACGGACCGCGACGTTAGGCGGCCTAACGTAACGTCGACCGTGCCGGTCGCCACGCGGAGCGCGTCGATGCCCGCGGCCACAATGGTGCCGGAGGGTTCCCCGGAGCGCGTGCCCGCCAGTTCCAGCCGCCCCACGGTCAGCACCGAATCGCCGACGAGCATCTTGGCAGTGCCGAGTGGATTCGGATACGGCCCGAAGTCGAGTGCACGCACGTGCGCGTCGAGGACTTCGGCGTCGAGCTCCCAACTCAGCGTCGCGGCGGCCCGCGGACGCGCGTGGCGGCTGTAGTACGTGTGCGGATCGGGTTCCTGCGGGCGCCGCTCGAAAGTACCCGCGGCAAGTCCGTCGATGAGAACGCGAAACGTGTGCAGCGCCGCCTCGTAGCACTTCGCGTTCAGTGTCAGCGACGTATCGCGCGGCGCGATCTCGAACAGGCTCTGCACCAGCACGTCGCCCGCATCGATCCGGTCGCCCCATTCGTGCCATGTGACCCCGTACGAACGCTCGCCGTTGAGGATCGCCCACGCCGTCACGTTGAAGCCGCCATATTTCGGCAGCGGCGCATCGTGGTAATTGATCGCCATCACGCGCGGCGTGACGCGCAAGTCTCGCGGCTTGTGCGTGAAGTTCGTGATGCTCAGCAGGTAGTCGAAGGGTTCCGACGCAACCTCCGATGGCGGGTCGGCGTCCGGCGACGCGCAGGGCACGCCGTGCGCGGATGCCCAACGTACAACCGCGTCGGCCGTGGAGAGCACCGCCCGCACGTCGTGCCCCTGCTCGCGCCACATCTCCGCGCATTCGAGCAGCAGCGAGTCGGTGCCAATCAGAACGCAGCTCAGGTGCGACGACATGGGCTCGGGGGGGGGGGGGGGAGGGGGGGGGGGCGAAGAATGGGCCGACGGGGAAATATTCGTTGTTCCAGACGGCATCGAGCGGCCGAGGACTCATCTGGTCGCGAGCGCCGAGAACCGAGCCGCTACGATGACGCGGCCGGGACTCGGAGGCAAGACGAGGCCCGGGGTTGACCGTTTGCAGCACTCGTATAAGATGACGCGCTTGTCTATGCACGCCGACTCACATCGCAGCAGCATCATCCGCGTCTGGCCCGTCCGGCTCGACGCGCCGCCGGATGACCTCGCCAACCAGACGCTATCGGTGGAGGAGCAGCTGCGCGCGCAGCGCTTCCATCAACCGAGCGAACACGACCGTTTCGTGGTCGGGCACGCCTCGCTCAGGCGCTTGCTTGCCCGCGAGATGGAGCAGTCGCCCGCGCAGATCAGCATCGCTCTGGGCCCCTGGGGGAAGCCTTACGTCGCTCACGCACCGGCGTTGCGCTTCAACCTGTCCCGGTCGGTCGACCTTGCCGTGATCGCCATCTCGTACGAACACGAGGTGGGCGTCGATGTGGAGCAGTTGCGCCCGATTCCGGACGCGCTGGCGCTCGCGCGCGCCTACTTCTCGCTATCGGAGCGCGAGGCGCTCTCCGCGTGCGCGTCCCACGAGATGCACGCCGCGTTCTTGCGGGTCTGGACGCGCAAGGAGGCCGTGGTGAAGGGAACCGGGCGCGGCTTGTCCCTCCCCCTCGAATCGTTCGACGTGCCTGCCTCGCCGGACGACGCCCTGATCCATACGGAGGCGGATGGCCGCTGGCTGGTGCACACGTTCTCGGCCGCCCCAGGGTATCTGGCCTCCGTCGCCACGCCTAACGCTAGAGCCCGGTGTGAGGTGCAGCCGGCGCTGTAACAGAACGATTCACGCCGGCAATCGATGCATCTGGCGCGCCCTCCCCGGCGCGGCATATTAGTCACCGCTAATCGTCGTCCTGGCACGCGCCGCGACGGTTCGGCGGGGAATATCAGCGCGCGATAACTACGTGCCGCAGAGAATGCGGCAAACGAGGGTCCGCATGCAGCGCCTGGACGAAAACAACACGTCCGGAGTACCCGTCCAGGCCGCGCTGTTTGCGTTCCCGGCGTCGTACGCACAGGAGCGTCTGTGGTTCCTCGACCAGGTCGAACCTCAGAGCTCTCTCTACAACAGCGCGCTGGCGTTCCGCCTTACGGGTCCGCTGGATGGAACGGCGCTGCAGGGCGCGTTAGACGAGGTAGTGCGCCGCCACGATGCGTTGCGAACGACGTTCGCCCGGCGCGGCGAACAGCTCATGCAGATGGTGAGCGAATCACTCCCACCCCAGTATTGTAAGGCGGATCTGCGCGGACTGCCGCCCGACACGCGCGAGGGCGAGGCTTGGCGGCACGCGCTCGCCGCCGCGCGCGCGCCATTCGACCTCGCCACCGGCCCGCTGGTGCGGGCACTGCTGCTCCAGCTCGACGCGCAAGAGCACCTGTTCGTGTTCACGCTGCACCACATCGTCGCCGACGGCTGGTCGGTGCGCGTGATTTTCGAGGAGCTCTCGGCGGTCTATACCGCGCGCGCCTCGGGACGCACATCGTGTTTGCTGCCGGTGGCGATTCAGTATCCGGATTTCGCGGTGTGGCAGCGTGAGGAGCTCGCCGGCGGTTCGCTCGAGCGACATCTCGAATTCTGGACCCGCACGCTGTCCGCTGACGCCGGCGATCTCGGCCTTCCCGCGGACCGTATCCGCCCGCCCGACTCCACCCGCGGCGCGTCCCGCAGCTTCGCCATCGACGCCGCGCTCCACCGCGCGCTGGCACAGCTTGGCCGATCGGAAGGCGCCTCGCTGTTCATGACGCTGCTGGCGGGCCTCGACGCGCTGCTCCACCGCCTAACGGGCGACACCGACATCGCCATCGGCGCGCCCATCGCCAGCCGCGACCAGCCCGAGCTCGAGCGGGCGGTGGGCTTCTTCGCGAACACGGTCGTCTATCGCACGCCGCTCGCCGACGATCCATCGTTCCGTGTTCTGCTGCGACGGGTACGCGAGATCGCGGCCCAAGTATACGAGCACCACGCCGCGCCCTTCCAGCACGTGGTGGCGGCCGTTCGCCCGGCGCGCGATGCGGCCCACACGCCGCTGTTCCGCGTGATGCTCGCCCTGCAGCCCGCGCTCGAGAGCACGCTGTGCCTGCCTAACGTTAGGGTCGAGCTGCTTCCTCTGGAGACGGACACGGCGAAGTTCGATCTCCAACTCGAGATTCAGGAGTCGCCGGAGGGGCTGCGCGGAGTGATCGAGTACGCCGCGGACCTGTTCGACGACGACGCCATCGAGCGGATCGCCGTGCTGTACGAGACGCTCCTGCGGGCGGCCGTGGCGGAGCCGGAGCGCGCGATCTCGCGCCTTCCGCTTCTCTCCGGTACGGAACGCCGGTGCATGCTGGAGGAGTGGAACGACACGCGCTCCTCGTATCCGCGCGACGCTGCGCTGCACGATCTGTTCGACGAGCAGGCGCTCCGCGCGCCCGATGCCGTGGCCGTCGAGCACGGTGCGGAACGGCTCACCTACGCCGCCCTGCGTGAGCGGTCCAGCGCCCTCGCCGTGCAGTTGGCGGCGCTCGGCGTGGAACCCGGCACGCCGGTGGCCATCGCCACGGTGCGCTCGGTGGAGTTCGTCATCGCCGTCCTCGCTACACTCCGCGCCGGCGGCGCGTATCTGCCCCGCGACCCTAACTATCCCCGTGAGCGAACGGAGTTCATGCTCGCCGACGCCGGCGCGCGAGTGCTGCTCGCCGACGCCCGCGCGATGGCGCACCCGCTGCACTTCGACGGGCCAGTGCTCGACCTGCACGCGGCTACCCATCATCAGTTAGGCATGGCACCCGTCGGCGAGGCGCGACGTGCGCTCACCGCCGTTTCGGGAAATGCGCCCGCGTACGTGATGTACACATCCGGCTCCACCGGCCGCCCCAAGGGCGTCGTCGTGCCCCACCGCGCCGTGACCCGGCTCGTGCGCGACACGAACTACGTGTCCGTTGACGCCGGCGATGTCGTGGCCCACGTGTCGAGCGTCTCGTTCGACGCCGCGACGTTCGAGATCTGGGGCGCGCTGCTCAATGGTGCGCGCCTCACGATCATCGACCACGACACGCTCCTCGCGCCGGAAGCGTTCGCAACGGCCCTGCGCGCGCGCCGCGTCTCGGTGATGTTTCTCACCGCGGCCCTGTTCAATCAGGTCGCGACAGCGCACCCGGCGGCGTTCGGCGCGCTGAAATGCCTCATGGTGGGCGGCGAAGCGCTCGATCCCGCCAGCGTGCGCCGCGTGCTCGAGGCGGCGCCCCCCGGCGCGCTGCTGAACGGCTACGGGCCCACCGAGACGACGACCTTCGCCGCCACGTTCCGCATCGACACCGTCCCGCCTAACGCTGTGCGCATCCCCATCGGCCGCCCCATCGGGAATACGCGCACCTACGTGCTGGATCGGCACCGCGAGCTCGCGCCCGCGGGCGTCATCGGTGAGCTCTATATCGGGGGCGATGGCGTGGCCCAGGGCTACCTCGGCCGCCCGGATCTTTCGGCCGAGCGTTTCGTGCCCGACCCGTTTGCCGGCATCGCCGGCGCGCGCATGTATCGCACCGGCGACGATGCCCGCTACCTCCCCACGGGAGACATCGACTGTCTCGGACGCCGCGATCGCCAGGTGAAGGTCCGCGGCTTCCGCATCGAACTCGAGGAGATCGAAGGCGCGCTCCGCTGCCAGCCGGGTGTTCACGAAGCGCTCGTCATCGTGCGCGAAGACGTACCCGGCGACAAGCGGCTCGTCGCCTACGTCGTCGCGGACGGCGCCGCCGACCTGGGCAAGGAACTTCGCGCTGCCCTGGCCCGGTCGCTTCCTGCCTACATGATTCCTTCGGTCATCGTGCGACTCGACGCGCTGCCGCTCACGCCTAACGGGAAGGTGGACCGCGCCGCGCTGCCGGCGGCCGGCGCCGAGCATGCTGCGACCGCGACCGGCGACCGACCGCATGACATGCTGGAGATGCAGCTCACGCTCATCTGGGAGCGCGTGTTCCGCGTGCGACCGATCGGCATCGACGACGACTTCTTCGACCTCGGCGGCCACTCCCTGCTCGCCGCCACCGTGCTGGCCGAGATAGCCAAGACGTACGGGCGGCCGCTGCCGCTGGTGACGCTGTTTCGCGCGCCGACCATCGCGTCGCTCGCCCGCCTGCTACGTGAGGGCGGGCCACCAATGACGGCGTTAGTGGCACTTCAGCCTAACGGGAGCAACCCTCCGCTCGTCTTGCTGCACAATGCGGGGGGCCACTTGCTGCGGTATCGACCTTTGCTCTCCTGCCTGGATCCCAGCATTCCCGTATACGGCATCCAAGCCCCGGGGCACGAGCGTCTAGAGCCGCTGCACCACCGGATCGACGAGATGGCCGAATACTACGTGCGCGAGTTGCGCGACGCACAACCCAACGGACCCTACAGGCTCGCCGGCATGTCGTTCGGCGGCATCGTGGCGTTCGAGATGGCGCGCATTCTTCACGATACGGGAGCAATGGTCGATCTCGTCGCCCTCTTCGACAGCTATCCGTCGGACGCTGTCCGATGGCTCAAGGCACATCCGTACAAGTGCCCGCGAACCGGTTTCCTGGCGGCCGCCGCACGCCGCGCGCAGCGTTTCGCGAGGATGTCGAACGCCGAGCGCGCGTTGTATGTGACACGAAACGTGAGGCGAGTGGCCGGTCAGGCTGTCGCGGCGTCCCGGCACTGGTCGTCTGAGCACGGTTCGACGAATCATCAACCGGCAAGCACCCGCAATGCGGTGGTGACGGCGTTCTATCGCGCCGTCGACGAGTTCGAGATGCGGCCGTACGCAGGGCGAGTCCTGCTGTTCCGGGCTAGTGACGAGCATGTCTGGCACCCCGACCTCCCCGACGACTACGGATGGTCGCGGTGGGCACAGGGAGGCGTGGAGGTGGAGCGGGTGCCGGGCGCGCACCTGACCATGCTGGCAGAGCCGCACGTGCAGGTCCTGGCCGAACGACTCAGCGCGCGTCTTCGGTCCTCGCAATGCGGTCAGACGTACGACTTCGCGCAGCGCTTCTCCCGCACGGCGGCTCGACGCTGCCTCGGTTAGACGGGCGAATTTCGGCGTCCCTCCTGTTGGACGGCGCGTCCGCACGCTATCGTGTGCTGTGCGGTGATCCATCTGAGATCCTTGGTTAGCCTCGCCCTCGACGGTGCGCAAACCAGCCGGCTGAGCGAGGCCATCGCTCCGCTCCACGTCTATTCACCACTTCCAGGGGGACGCGTGAAGCTTAGACTCGCAGCACCTTTGCTCGCGGTGCTACTCGCCGCGTGTGCGTCGTCGACAGGCGGACAACACTTGTCCAACCACTCGAGCCGCCAGGTCCTTACGGCTGACGAGATCGCGCAGTCCCACGAGTCCAACGTGTACGCCGCCATTGAGACGCTGCGGCCCAACATGCTTGCGAACCGGGGACCCACGTCCGTCAATAACAATGATCCGGGCATCGTGGTCTTCCTCAACGGCCAGCGCTACGGTGATGTGAACTCACTGAAGCTCATGTCGACGAACGACGTGCTTGAAATACGGTCGCTGTCGGCGGGCGAAGCACAATACCGCTACGGCACAGGCTTTCCCGAAGGCGTGATTGAGGTGAAGACACGGACGCAGTGAGACGCGACGTGGAGACACGGCCGCCGGTGAGACGTCGAGAGTTCCAGACATCATACGTCATATGATATGCCTACGCCCACTGCCTGCCCGGAACGCCGGCCGGAGGCGCTCTTTCACTATCGGGCGTGTTTGGCGCGCGGCCCGCGACGGGCTGAGGGCCCCAATGCCGAAAACGGCACCTCGGCGTCGGTGAACTGCTTCCCCGCCGCTGCCTCAACAGCAAACAATCGCTCGGCGGCGCGAACGGCAGCGTCCGCGTCTCGGTTGGCAACCTCATCCACGAGCGTGTCGCCCAAGTCCGATGTATCGGCGCTCTGCGCGCCGTCGCGCGCAACGCCGTTAGGCGCGGCGCGCAGCCCCTGGGTAACGGTCCGGTAGAGGTCGGCAAGAACTGCGTTTCGCGACGCCACCGCGATCAAACCGTGGAACGCCACGTCCAGCTCGACGACCTGTGCATTGCTTCCGGCGCGCTGCGCAGTGTCGCGGTCGACGAGCAGTTGTCGGAGCTGCACAACTTCCTGGTCGGTGCGCCGAACGGCGGCGAGGCGCGCTGCTTCGAGCTCGAGGCAATGCCTCACCTCGTGCAACTCGAGCACCGCCGCACGGCCCAAGCGCTGCTCGAGTGACTCCCTGGCGAGAGGTCGCGCCGAAACGTACGTGCCGCTACCTTGGCGAACGTCCACGAGCCCGTCGTGGGAGAGCACAACGACAGCCTCGCGTAACGTCGTTCGGCTTACGCCAAGTTGTGAAGTGAGTTCCGCCTCGGCCGGGATTCGCGCGCCCGGGGCCAGCGTGCCCTGCTCGATCTCCCGTCGGAGATGCTGTATGACGACATCCACGAGGCGATGCCGCGCGAGTGGCTGAATTCTAGTAAACATGGGATCATAATACGTCTCATCACTTGATCTGCACAAGTTGACCGCCCGCGACGGGTGATTGACGGCGCCGGAACAAGACGCCACGCTCGATACGCTATTCAGGCGATCTTGCCGCATCGGGTAGCCGATGTGATCAATTCAACCCCGCAGCACGGTCGAGTGGGCATCGTGTCCCTCACCGCAAACCGATTCGAGCTCTGGAGCTGGCCATGGCGTTAGACCTGATGACGGGTGTTCTCCGCGGCTCAGCCGCGATGGTGTTGGCAGCGGCGGTCGCGGCCTGCGGCGGCAAGGGAAGCAAGACACCGGCGGCGACCGGCGGCTCGTCTGCAACCGCCGCCGCCGCCCACGCGGCGGCGTGCGACGCGAACAGCGCAGGGATCACCCTGCCGCCGGGATTCTGCGCCACGATTTTCGCCGACAGCCTGGGACACACCCGACAGCTGGTCGTCGCGCCTAACGGAGTGGTCTACGTCAATACGTGGAGCGGAGAGTACTACGGTAACGACACTCCGCGGGCCGGCGGGTTCCTGGTCGCGTTGCGCGATACCAACGGCGACGGACGCGCCGACGTGATCGCGCGCTTTGGCGACAGCGTGCAGAGCGGCGGACACGGGGGAACGGGGATCGGGCTGCACGGTGGATCGCTGTACGCCGAATCGAACGACAAGATTCTGCGCTATACCCTGCCGACAACGGGCATCGCGCCGACGGGCGCGGCGGACGTGATCGTGTCGGGCATGCCGCTCAGCGGCGACCATCCAATGCATCCATTCGCGATCGATTCCGCGGGCGCGATCTTCGTCGACATGGGCTCGGCCACCAACTCGTGCCAGGTGAAGAATCGGACGCTCAACTCGCCGGGACATCAGCCGTGCGATGAGCTCAAGACGCGCGGCGGCATCTGGAAATACGATGCGAACCGTACCGGGCAGACATTCTCTGCGACGGCGCGATACGCGACAGGAATTCGCAATGGCGAGGGATTGGCGTTCATGTCGAGCGGCGCGTTGTTCTCCACGCAGCACGGGCGCGACCAGTTAGCCGAAAACTGGCCCAAGCTCTACACGCCCGAGCAAGGCGCTGAGTTGCCGGCGGAAGAAGTGGTGCACGTCGAACAGGGCGGTGACTATGGCTGGCCATTTTGCTACTTCGACGGCGCGAAACAGCAACTCATTCTTGCGCCCGAGTACGGCGGCGACGGGGTGAAGCAAGGCGTGTGCGCGACGAAGCGGCCACCGGTGGCGTTCTTCCCGGCGCATTGGGCGCCGATGTCGCTGGTGTTTTACTACGGCGCGATGTTCCCGGCGCGCTATCGTGATGGCGCGTTCATCGCCTTCCACGGCTCGTGGAATCGCGCGCCGTTTCCGCAGGGCGGATATCTGGTGGCGTTCGTGCCCTTCAACGGTGACACCGCCAGCGGACCCTCTGAAGTATTCGCCGACGGATTTGCCGGCGCCAACAAGCAACCGGGAAGCGCGGCGCACCGGCCGGCCGGACTGGCTGTTGGGCCGGATGGCGCGCTGTACATCTCCGACGATGTGCGCGGTCGGATCTGGCGGGTGACCTATCGGGGGACAACGCCCCAGTAGCAAACCGGCGCGCGCCGCGGGGGTGCGCGCCGGACTCATCAATCGTCTTCTGCTGCCGGCGTGCGCTGTGTGCGGTGCGCTCGAGTCGTTGCCGCGTTGGGCGGGCGCACCGCGACCATCATCGGGAGACGTCGACAATGGTGCGGTTTGCTGTGTTCCTCCTAACGGCGATGGGACTGTGGCTCACGTCCGCAGTGCCCGCTCGATGCCAAACGATGTGGTGGAAAGCGGCGTGCGTCCTCTATCGGACTGAGCCGTACACCGGTTAAACTTGGGGGGTGAGAGGCGGCGTCGGGCGCCCGGGTGTAGCTTTCCTCACGGAGAGCGTCGCGCGCACCCGTCACGCTGGTTTCCTGATCTTCGCATCGTCTCGCGTCCGGCACGTGCCGGCGCGCGGCGGCGGTGTGGGCACCCCACGAGGACACATGCAGCGGAAACCGACGACCGATGGCGTAACGCCCCTGCATGTCGATGCGGCCGACGTGGATGAGGTGTTGCCCGAAGAGCTCACGAGTATCGGGATCGATGCCGGTGCACGCCTGACGCCGCAGCAGCGGGCGGCGGCTCGGCGCGAGTTGGAGCGTCTGCTCGACAAACTGGTCACCGACATCAAGCATCTCACGCCCACGGTGCCGGCGAGCGCGGAGCTGCCCGAGGGTGCGCTCACCCCGTACCGGTCGCCCGACCGGTGCGTGGTGCAGGGTGCCGAGGGCGCGGTGAGCGTGTCCTGGTTCCCGGCGCAATTCACCGACAGTACGTTAGGCGAACTACAGGTGATTGAGTGGCGGGGTGTGGTGTCGGTGCGCGGGGCGGTGCGGCGGCGCGAGCCGGCGGCGGCGGCGAGCATCGTGCACGCCGATGTGTACCATCAGGTACAGACGTCGTCCGGTTGGGGATGGCAGCCGGTCGAGGGGGCGCTGGTGTTCAGCACGGACGACCTGGCGTTGCATTGTCTGGATCGGGTGCGACCGAAAATCCGAGACTAGGGAGTCGGCACTCGGCATGACGGTTGGACGGGTGGCCGCGTCGCGAGTTTCCAGGTTCGACTAACGGGGCAAGGTTCGCGGCGCGCAGCGGCCGGCGCAGGCGTTGCGATTCATTGTGTTGGGCGATCTGGCCCGTCGTTCCTCGGCCGGACCTCACTTGCGCGTGACGACCCCACCACACTACATTCGCGCCCCCCGCACCTACCCCCGGTTAGCCCAAGAGCCGTTCGTAGTGTAGCGTGGTTTCAGCCTTTTGAGTTCACGACAGGCGATTCTGCGCCGAAGTCGTAACCTGCTCGCTTCTCACGATGGAATGACGTGAGCGCCCTCCGAATCGCACAAGGGCGTTTTCTGCATCGCCGCCTCTCGCTACCGTTGCACCAGGATGCCGAGCCTTCGACACGCTCGTGGTATTCAGCCCGTCGACGAGTCGTCACGCAGGCGAGCGCGGCTGGGGCAGCTCCGGTGAGAACCGTGGTCACCCTCTGCCTTTCGGAGGCCGTGCGTTGCACCATCGCTGCCGGGCTCGACAGCAGCGTTCGCATCGAAGAGTGTTGCAGAGAATCTGAACTGATCGAACGGCTGAACCGCTCGCACGCAGCGGTGGGCGTCCGCGAATTGGCCACTGACGTTCGCGCCGGCAAGGAAACGAGTCGAGCGTTGCGCCGCATGGTAGAGGCTATGCCGGACGTCAGACTCCTCGTGGTCTGCACGCCGGGCCGCTACACCATGGCGGCGGCGAGGGCGGCTTGGCGAGCGGGCGTCCAAACCGTGGCGCTGCACCCCTACAACGACATCACGCTTGCCGTACGCCGTGCCTTTGGCCGGCGCAGGTTCGACCGCGCCGAGCGACGGATTCTGACGCCATTGACGTCGGTGTTGTCGGAGCGGGCTTGTCGCATCATCCGATGCTGCTTGCGACGTGCCTATCGGCAACCGACCGTCGAACGGCTGGCAAATGTGTTGCGAATATCAGGCCGCACATTCGAGCGGCGATGTCGTGAAGAAGGACTGCCATTGCCCGAAGAACTCATTACCCGATGTCGGCTGCTCATGGCCGTGGAGATTGCTCGGAGCAGCCATGCATCGCTCGATCGTACCAGCAAGCGATTCGGCTTTCATGGCGCGGCCGACCTTCGAACAAAGCTCAAGCGACATACCGGCCTAACGGTGCGGCAGGCGCGCGTCCTCGATGATCCGCGGAGCCTTCTGTTTCACGGCCTGCGCTCCGAAATAGCCGCCACATGTGTGGACCGGCCAATCGACCCTGCTGTCGTTGTCGAATCGGGAAGGAAACCGACACCGGGACTGTAGAACCTCTGTGTCGCATATGGCGACGCCCTTGTCGGATATGGCGACTGGTGTGACGGGCGCGGTTGGTGAATGTTGGCCGAGCCGCCGCGCATACATCCTAACGGTGCGGGGTGGCCGCCACGTATTCCGGCCCGCTTCATGTTGATCGAACCTGCATCGAGTTCTTCATGGTCGCCCACGACCTCCGTGCCGCTCGCCGCGGGCGTGTCACGAGAGTACTTGCTCCACCATCGCGTCTGCCCGATTTCGTTGAGTTCGGATGGCGCGCTCGTGGTTGCGGCGGCCCCCGACGCGCTCGTACCAGAGGCACTCGACGACCTCGCGCTCGCCTACCGGCGACCGATCGTTACCGAAGTGATGCCGCGCCATGAAGTCGAGCGGTTGATCGCGCGACTGACCACGGGCGCGGAAGCGGGACTCACGCTTGCCCGCGACGAGGCAGATGACGACGCACTCGTGGCCGATGTACGGGATGTGGCCAACTCCGCGCCAGTGGCGGCGTATGTCAACCTCCTGGTAGGCGAAGCGGTACGGGCAGGGGCGAGTGACATCCATCTCGAATCCGCTCGCATCGGCCTCGTCGTGCGGTATCGGTTGGACGGTGTGTTGGGCGAAGCGCCGGAGGCGCCGCAAGGGCTGGAGGCGGCAGTGCTGTCGCGGCTCAAATTGATGGCGGACCTGGATATCGCCGAACGTCGGCGGCCACAGGATGGGCGCATTCGTGTCCGCCTCGCCGATCGGGAGCTTGATGTCCGCGTGTCGACGGCGCCCACGCTGCACGGCGAAAGCGTGGTGCTCCGCGTGCTGGATCGGGGCGGTCGCCCGGTGGGCCTCGATACCCTGGGGATGCCCGCTTCGATCCTCGCGCAGATGGCGAAGCTGGCGCGGAAGCCGCACGGCATGGTGCTGGTCACCGGGCCGACCGGTTCGGGCAAAACTACCACGCTCTATGCTGCCCTTCGCCTTCGAGACTCGCGCGCCGAAAAGTTCATCACAATCGAGGACCCGATCGAGTACCAGTTGCCGGGAATCACGCAGGTTCCGGTGCACACGCAGGCCGGCGTCACCTTTGCGACGGCGCTACGGTCGATCCTCCGGCAGGATCCCGACGTGCTCATGGTGGGCGAGATGCGCGATGGTGAGACCGCCGCTCTCGCCGTTCAAGCAGCGATGACCGGCCACCTGGTCTTCTCGACGCTCCACACGAACGATGCGTTAGGCGCCATCCCGAGGCTGATCGACCTCGGCGTACCTCCCTACCTCGTCGCGGCGACGGTGGACGCCGTGATGGCGCAACGCCTCGTCCGGAGGGTGTGCATGAAGTGCGCGACCCCGGTCGATGCAGCGACGCACGCGCAGGCACACGCAGTGCCGGTCGAGCTGCTGTCCCAGCAGCTGGTGTACGGTGCTGGGTGCGAAACGTGTCGTGGTACCGGATATAGCGGTCGCCTGGGTGTGTTCGAGCTCGTTGTGCTGAGCGGTGCGATGCAGGAGGCGATCGCGCGGGGTGGATCGCGCGAGGAGCTTCAGCATCTCGCCGCGAAAGGCGAGTGGCGCCCGCTCATCCACGATGGGTGGAACAAGGTTGCCGCCGGGGCGACTACGGTCGAGGAGGTGCTCCGTGTTCTCGCCGCCTAACCGACCGCGGCAGGAGCGGCACGGTTTCACGCTGCTCGAGCTGCTCGTCGTGCTCGCCATCATCGCGACGTTGGTGGCCGTGGTGGCCCCGTCGATCTTCCGCAACGTCGGCGATGCGAAAACCGATGCGGCGAAGAGTCAGATCGAGATCCTTGCGCTCGCCCTCGATGCCTACCGACTGGACAATGACAGCTACCCGACGACCGCGCAGGGGCTCGCGGTGCTGCGAACCAAGCCGGTGTCGGGCGACGTCCCGCGAAACTGGCGCGGACCATACTTGCGAAAGGACGTCCCGCTCGACCCCTGGGGCCGGCCCTACGTCTATGCCGTCCCCGGCTTGGAAGATCCTGCGTCCTATGACCTCTATACGTTAGGCCGGGACGGCAAGGTTGGCGGAGACGATGAAGATGCCGACATCACGTCGTGGGGCGGGCCGGTGCATCCATGATCGCACCGATTCGATTTGCTTATCGGGCCGCGCGATCCGACGGAGCGTGGGAGCGGGGTATGCTCGCCGCCGACAGCCGCGAAGCCGCAGCCCGCGCCTTGGCGGCCCAGGGTCTGTGGGCGGTCGATCTGGTGATCGCAGACTCCGGAACGTACGTTCGGACCCGCATCAACGCCGCGGACCGGGCGCTGGGTCTACGTGTGCTGGCTACGCTGCTGGAGAGCGGCCTTCCCGTGGGCAAAGCGCTGGCCGCGATGCCGGAGCTCGCGCCGGCGGCGTGGTGCGCGGCCCTGCCGGATCTCGCGCGAACCGTGCGCGAAGGTGTGTCGTTAGGCACAGCTCTGGAACAGAGCGCCCTCGCGATGCCGCAGGTCGTGGTCGGGATGGTGCACGCGGGGGAAGCGGGAAGCGGTCTCGCGCGCGCCGTGCGCCGGGCGGCTGATCTCATGGAGGAAACGGCTTCGACGCGTGGAGCGGTCCGCGCCGCATTGGCCTACCCGTGCATTCTCGCCGTCGCGGGCACGGTGTCGGTCGCGATTCTTGTGGGCATCGTGCTGCCGCGCTTCGGCGCCATCCTGACGGACATGGGCCAGGCCCTCCCGCCAACCACACGATTCGTGCTCGCTGCGTCCAGCGTCGCTCGCGCAGCGCTGCTCCCTGCTGGCATCGCCTCAATCCTTATTGTGGCGGCCTGGCGTGCGTGGACGGGGACAGACGCCGGGGCCGCCCGCTGGCACGAACTGCTCCTCGGCGTGCCCATGGTCGGATCAATCAGATTCTCCGCCGCCACCGCGCGCGTGTGCGGCGCGTTGGCAGCGCTTCTCGAGAGCGGAGTTCCGCTCTCGGTCGCTCTTACGCACGCCGCCAAGGCGAGCGGTGACGCAGCAATCTCGGCGCGCCTCACACGCGCCCGTAAGGCCGTCATAGCCGGCGCGCGACTATCGACCGCATTTCTTGCCGAGCGCGCCCTTACGACTGTGGCAACACGCCTGGTTCGCGCCGGAGAGGAGACCGGATCGCTGGCACGGATGGTCGCGCACGCGGCTCGCCTGGAAGGCGACCGCGCCACGGAGCGGGTGCGGGTTGCGGTACGGCTGCTCGAGCCCGGGCTCATCCTCGCCTTTGGCGGGTTGGTGGCGCTCGTAGCCGCCGCGTTGCTCCAGGCCATCTACAGTGTGCGGCCGACATGACGCGCATTCCGCGGGGCGTCACGCTCATGGAGCTCATCATCGTGCTCGCTCTGTTAGGCATCATGGCCGGTGTGGTGGGCCTCACACTTCACTCCGCACGCCCCGTGCCGGGTGGGAATCCAGCTCTCGCCGCGGTGGCGGCGGCACGCGACTCGGCAATTCGTACAGGCCTGACCGTGGTGATGACCGTGCATGGCGACGGAAGTCCTTTGTGGGCGACGGCGTTCCCGGACGGCCGTGTTGTGGCCGACATGCCGCTGGGCATCGATCTCCTAACGGGCCAGCACGAACATGCACGCTAACCGGCGATGCCGGCGGGGCCTTGTGCTGCTCGAGGTCATTATCGCCCTGACCATCCTCGCGGTCGGCGCCACTGCCGTCGTCGCACTAGCCAGCGAGTCCTTGCGGGCGATATCGCGCGCGGGCATCGCCGAGATGAACATGCGAAGAGCAAACGCGTTGATGGAGGCAGTGGCCCTCTGGCCTCGCGAGGATCTCGACCGCCACCTGGGCGATCGGCCCGAGGGACCGTGGCGGCTCCGCGTCGATCGCCCTGTGCCCACGCTGTATGTCGTGGGCCTGGTCGACACGGCGAGTGGCCGGGTGCTGTTACAGACGTCTCTCTATCGAGCGGAAGGCATCGATGACGCACCGTAAGGGGTTCACGCTCGTCGAGGTTCTCGTCGCGTTGGTCGTTGGCAGCGTCGTGCTGTTAATGGCCGAGCGTGTGCTGGCGGCCCTGAGCGATCAGTCGAGCGCCATAGTATCGCGCAATGCCGAATGGGATCGCGAATCAAACGGTGAGGGGTTCTTGCGCGCCCTCGTTGGTCAACTGGAGATCGGCGCGCCCGGAACGATACCGTTTTCCGGCGGTCCCGACACGGTGCGCTTTTCGAGTTGGTGCGAGGTGCCGGCAGGGTGGCTGGAGCACTGTACGGTGACACTCGCGTTTCGAGGGCGCGGGAACGACCAGGAGTTGGTTGCAGCAATTGACGATCGTGCCGTGGTTTCGCTGGAACGCGGGATCCGGAATGGCGGCTTCCGATATCTCGAGAGTGCGGCCGCCGGCGGGCAGTGGTTTCAACGATGGGGGACCGGCATCACCGTGCCGTTAGGCATCGGCATCGTTGGGCGGCGCGGGGACAAGATGGATACCATGATCGTGCGAATCGGCACCCGGGGATGAAACACCAACGGCATCGGGAGGCATTCGTCTTGCTCGCCGTGCTTTGGGTGATGGTCGGCGTGAGCGTAACCGGACTCGTGCTTGCATTGGCGGCGCGCCGGGCAACGGCCACGGCACACAATAGGATGAGCGCCATGGTGGCGGCGTGGCGAGCAGAGGATTGCCTCGCGCGCACGCAACGCGTCATCGCGGCGGCGCTGTTGCAACAGACAGCCGATGCGGACCGTCCGGCGCCGCACGGCGCGCCGACGTGGGCGACGTTGGACGGCGTGCTGGGTGACGCGTCGCTCGTGGGTGATGGCCAATGCGCTATCACGCTTGTGCCGACCGGAACGACTGTCGACGTGAACACGGCCGATCAGGAGCTGCTCACGCGGCTGATGCTTGCTATCGGAGTTGCCCCCGTGCGCGCCGACTCGATAGTGGACGCCCTGCTCGATTGGCGCGATCCGGATGATATTCCTCGCCCCAACGGCGCCGAGGCGGCGTGGTACGTAAGCCGGCGGTTAGCGGTGCCGCGCAATGGACCGTTTGCCGACAATCGAGAGATCGCGCGGGTGCGCGGGATGGACGGCGTTGTTGGGGCCGGCTCGGTGCTCGGCGTTACGCCGGGGCGTATCCTGCTCGACCGGGCGCCGCTTCCCGTCGTGGCGGCATTGCCGGGCTTCTCACCCGAGGCGGTGGCCCGGGTAGCCGAGCATCGCGAGCGCGGTGCGCCCATTCCCGATCTGCTGAGTTTCAGCGCCGAGCTGTCGCCCAACGCGAGGGCAGCGCTCGTGGCGAGGTATCCCGATCTCGTCCGCCTCACGACCACCGAGCCCGATGCCTGGCTGCTCACCGGGCGCGGCACGGCCGGGTTGCCGGCGGTGACGGTGGCGGTGGAATTGCGTCTCGTGCGAGCGGGGGCGCGGGCCGCAGTGGTGCGGCGCCGGACGTGGATCAAGTGATGTGCCTGCGTGGGCGGCTGGGGTTAGGCATCGGTCAGGACCGTCTGAGCGCGGTTCTGATCGTGAGGGGTACGGTGCGTTGGACGAAGTCTCGCGCGCGCGATGCGGACACGGCCCTTGGCGCGGCCCTGTCCTCGCTGCTTGCCGATTGCCCGCGGCCTCGCCTGTTTCGCGCGCGCGTGACGGTGGCCGTTGGGCCGAGCGGCGTGCAGCTCAAGCGCGTGTCGGAGCTGCCGCCACTCACGGATCCGCGAGCGTTGGCGGCCATGGCGCGCGAGCACGCGAGCCGTTTCTTCCTCGATGGCGGCGCGACGCAGGTGTTCTCCGGCGCGCGCATCGATGCGCCGGGGTGCATATGGATCGCCGCGTTTCAGAGCGTAACGATACGCGAGATTGCGGACGCATGCCGCGCGGCGGGATTTCCGGCAGAGGCCGTCGTGCCCACCGCGATCGCGCTCCGGTCGGCAATCGATAGTTCGGAGATAGTGTGGACAGATGGCGACGTGTGCGTTGCCATCAGCTACAATGGTGCCGAGCTCTCTCAAGTTAGGCGGACGCCGACCAACGGCGACCATGCGGCGATTCCACCGATAGTTGGGCCGATAGGTGTGCTCGGCGCGCGCGCGGCAGAGGTTCTGGATGCGGCTGGAGCCGCGTGTATGCCGCGCGACGTGGCGCTGGCCGTTCGCGCTGGCACACTGTCGACCCGCGCAGGCTCGCCGCGGCGACGCAGTGTTGTTGCGGCGGTTGCGAGCGTGGTCGCACTCATGCTTCTGACCATGTCGCCGGGTCTCGCATCGTCGGTCGCGAAGCATCGTGCGCGTGCGCAATCGCGAAGCATCGGTCGTATGGCGCTAACCGCGGAACGTGATGCGCGCGCGCTGGCCGCGGAATCCACGGTGCTCGGCGCATTGGCGGCGTTCGAACGCGCACATGGCTCCATGGCCGAGCTGCTTGCCGAGCTCACTCGTGCACTACCCGACCAGAGCGCCGTGGTTGCCCTTGAGGTCGACAGTTCCGGCGCGGGCAGTGTCGTCGCGGTCGCGCCCCATGCCGTGGCGATCGTCGATGCACTCGAACGAGTGCCGGTGCTCGCGTCGCCCGTCATTGTCGGGCCGGTGACCCAGGAGTCTCTTGGCGGCCGAACGCTGGAACGCGTGACCGTGCACTTTCGTGTGGTTCCGGTTACGCCGCCATGAACATCAACGTGATGTCGCTAACGCTGCGCGATCGCCGTGCGCTCGCGGCCGGGGCAGCAACGATCGCTCTTCTGCTGGTCGTTGGGCGGGCGTGGCCGGCGTGGCGGCACTGGCAAGGGGTTGCCGAGCTGGGTTCGGAACGTGCGCAACTCGATGTCGAGCGACAGGAGGGCTTGGTGCGGGTGCGGCGGGCACTCCACGACTCGCTGGTGTCGCGCGCACAGCGGATAGGCGCCGCGGCAACGGTGTGGCTCGGCGGCGACAGTCCTGCCGCCGGCGCGGCGTCGCTCGCGGCGCTCGTATCGGACGCCGCGACGCGAGCCGACGTGACCATAGGCTCGCTGAGCATCTCCACGGACTCGATCGGGTCCGGTCCCTTGGTGCGCGTGCGCGTGCGCGCGAACGCGAGCGGCGACATCAGTGGGGTTGCGGCGTTGCTTGCCGCGTTAGAGCACGGCCCCGCTCGTCTCCAGGTGCGCGCGCTGTCGATTCAATCCCCCGATGTGGCGGCGCCGGGAGATCGGGCGGAAGTACTGCAGGCTGACCTGATCGTGGAGGGCGCGTGGAAACGACCTGCGTGGATGCCTCAGTGAAGGCCCGTCTTCTGGAGATTGCGTTGTGGACGTTCACTGCCGCGGCGCTGGCCGAAGCGGGCAGCATTTGGTACGGGGCTTTGCATCGACGCTTCGTGCCTTCGCCCACGATCTGGCCCGTCCAGCCACTCCGTAGTCTCGCGACCAGCGACTCACTTGGAGTACTGGCGGAGCGAACAGTGAGCGGCGACGCCTTTCGCTTGGAGCGGAAACCAGCGCTCGTAGCGTACAGGCAGCGAGCAGATACGCAACCGGCGCGGGCCGCGGCGTCGGCGCCGCCGAAACCCGCGCTGGCGCTGGCCGGCGTGGTAGGCGGACCACCATGGGCGGCGCTCCTGGATGGCGTGCCGGGCCACGACGCCAGCGTGGTGGTTCACCAGGGCGATAGCATAGCCGGCTTCCACATTCGCCGCATCGCGCCTAACGCGGTGGTCATAACCGGTCTGGACACGACCTGGCGTCTGGTTGTCAAGCGCGTGTGGCAATGACCGCCAGGGTGTTGCGCATCATCTGCGGCCTCACCTTCGCCGCTGGCAGTGCGCGCGGAGTCCGCGCACAGCAGGGTGACAGTGCGGTTGCCGTGCGGAACGACAGCGTGACGGTGCACCTGGTGGACGCAGATCTCCGCGCGGTGGTGCAGGTGCTGGCGCCGTATCTCGACAGGCCCGTCGCATTCGGCAGCACGGTGCCGGGCGTTCACGTCACGCTCGAAACGCCGCGGCCAGTTCCGCGGCGCGCGGTGCGCGATCTGCTCGAGGGACTGCTGGCCGGGCAGAACCTCGAACTCGTGCAAGACTCGGCGATGTATAGAGTCCAGGCCAAGGCCTCTGCGGCGCCTGTTGGTGCTAGCCTCGCTGGAGCAGCGGGCGCCAAACCTGCTGGCGCCGTACAGCTCTACGTCATCCACTTGCGACATGCCCGGGCGGCCGACGTTGCCGCGACTGTGAACGCTCTGTTTGGGCATGCGAGTTCGCTAGGTGAGATCGGTGCCGCGCGGCCGGCGACCCTCGACCAGCAGTTGCAGAGCGCACAGATCGCGCCGTTAGCCGCCACGCCCCCGCCAGCCCAACTGAGCGCCGTTGCAAGCGTTGCCGGCCGCAACGCCTCATTCAGCGGGGATGTGACGATCGTCCCTGACCCGCGCAGCAATAGCCTGCTCATTCGCGCCAGCCAGAGCGATTTTGATCTCATTACTGCTGCCGTATGGGAGCTTGACACACGGCCCCTGCAGGTCCTGATCGAAGTCATCATCGCCGAGGTCCAACGCAATAGAAGTTTTGGATTCGGCCTCGATGCCACGCTACCACCAACGCGCGTCAACGATGGCAAGACCGTCGTCAACGGATCGCAAACCGGCGCCGGATTGACCGACATCGTCTTGCACGCTCTGAACTTCTCAGGACTGAATCTCGATGCCACCTTGACAGCGGCCGAAGAGCGGGGCGACGTGCGGATCCTCAGTCATCCGATTCTCATTGCCGCGAACAATCAGGCTGCAACCATTAACGTGGGCAGCCAGCGACCGTTCGTGCAGGTTGCGCGCACGCTCGCGACCGACAACACGGCGCGCGATCAGGTGGTGCAATACAAAGACGTAGGCACGAAGCTCACCGTGTTGCCGACTATCAGCCCCGATGGCTACGTGGGCCTCGACGTGACACAAGAGATCGACAACGCCACGACTGAAGTCGCCTTCGATGCGCCGGTGATCTCGACGCGATCGATTCAGACCCAGCTCTTGATCAAAGACGGGCAGACCGTTGCGCTCGGCGGGTTCACTGATTCCGAGCGCGATGTGGCGCAGGGCGGCATCCCGCTCCTGTCAAGGATTCCGCTGTTAGGCGGACTCTTTGGACACGTGAGCCGGCAGACCACGGGTACAGAGCTTTACTTGTTCCTCACTCCTCACGTGATCCGCACCGACCAAGAGGCGGATAGCCTGACGCAGCCGATTCTTCAGCGAGCCAAAGGTATGAAGCCATGACAGAGCGTGGTTACTGGGCCGGACTGCTTGGCGAATCGGACGCCATGCAGCGATTGCGCGCCATGATTCGGAAGGTTGCGCCGACAAACCTGCCCGTGCTGATTCAAGGCCCCACCGGCGCGGGCAAGGAACTCGTCGCCCACGCCTTGCACGAACTCAGTGGGCGACGAGGCGTACTCGTTGCGTGCAATATCTGCGCGCTGCCGGACGCCCTATTCGAAGATGCACTCTTTGGTCACGTGCGTGGCGCGTTCAGTGGCGCGACCGATCAAAGTGCAGGCTTGATGCTCGAGGCGGATGGAGGGACGCTGTTTCTGGATGAAATCGGCGGCCTGTCGATCGCCATGCAAGCGAAGCTCCTGCGAGCCATCGAGCTCAAGCAGTTTCGCCCTATCGGTGGGCCGACCGAGCGTTGGAGTGATTTTCGCGTGGTCGCCGCGACCCATGAGAACTTGCGAGAAGGCGTTGCCGCCGGCCGGTTTCGGCTCGACTTGCTTCAACGGATCGCGGCTGTGCCCCTGCATGTGCCTGGACTGGATGGGCGGGTCAGCGACATTCCACTGCTCGCGCGGCATTTCGCTGCGCAAGCGACTCCAGCAGACGCAGCGCCATTGGAGATCAGCGACGCCGCGCTGCGCTACCTGAAGGAGCAACAGTGGCCGGGCAATGTACGACAGCTACAACATGTGATAGCGTGCGCGGTGATACTTACCGACCATCCGATCTTGAGCCGGGACGATCTGGCTTCCGTCATGGAAGCGCTCGACGGAGGCGAGACGCCGGCAGGGCCAAATGCAGTTGAGCGGATGCAACTGATCGCGGTGCTCGACCACCACGGGTGGAAGAAGGCGGTTGTCGCGGCTGATCTTGGCGTTCACCGCGTGACTCTGTCGCGATGGATCAAGCGCCTCGGGATATCCGGGCCTGGTGTGGTGAAGCTCCACGCGGAGGAGAGCCATCCACGGTCAATCAGCGACGGCCGTGATGCACGGTGTAGCGCACCGCGGGAGTCGTGAAGCGCTGCAACGTGCAGCATTGCGCCATCGCGAAGACTGCAAGTGCCTAACGCATAACGACTTCGCGCGGGCGATGCGCCGGCATCCCGTATGCTAGGGGAGGGCAGCATCCTCCCCACGGCCCGGAGCCTCCCATGTGTGCCCGTTTCCCGTCTACCGTATTTGCTGCGTGGTCCTGCCTGCTCGTGTGCGTGCTTGCGGGCGCGCCCGCCACCGCGTTCACGCAGATTCCGGCCACCAGCCCTGACGTCATTCCGAATATCGGCGGCGGCGACTCCACGCCACCCGCGATCTATTTCTCTCCGACGACGGGTGCTGTGGGCGGGCAATCGGTCGCTCTCACGATTACGTACTGCGACAATAAGAGCCTGTGGAACGGCAAGCCATTCATCTCCCTGAACAAGATCGACATCTCGGCTACGCTCACCTACACGAGCGGCGGTGTACCCAACTGTTCCGCCGGAGCGACATCAACCGGCACCATCACACTGCGCGAGGGGCAACAGAAAGACACGCTCGTCGCTGTCATGTTGGACCAGGCGCTGAATATCGGCACCGATACGGCCATCTACAGCTACACGTATGCGCCTCCGAGTCCCACGGCGGCATACGCTGTCGCGGTGACGCCTAACGGAGGGACCAGCGTAGTACCAGGGGGCGGCGCCATCGCGGTCCCATTTTCAATCCGCAATACGAGCACCAATATCGGCACACAGGTGGTGTCATTTGCCCTGAGTGCCAGCTGCACCGGAACCGCGTTCCCGAGTGGCTGCAGCGTTGCGCCGAGCTCGACGTCGTTGCCAGCCGACAGCGGCGCCACGGCACTGGTCTTCTTTGTCGCGGGGGCGAGCGGCACGTCCGGTCGCATCCGCGTGCTGGCTACCCAGAGCGGGCCGCCGGCGGTGAGTGACAGCGGCTGGATGACCATTTCGCCGAGTACGCTGACGGCCGGAGCGCTGAGTGTCGATGTCAAGAGCGTGAACGCGCGCACGGCGTCGGATCGGAATCTCTGTCTGTCACTTGCAGCCGGTGAAGGCGCGGCGCGCGAGTGCGGCGATCTCCGCCTGGTGCACGCCCTCCCCAGTGTGCGCACGCTGGACAAGGATCGCGCCCCGGTCTTGATCTACGACAGTCAGGTCGCCCATCCCTATCCGGTGGTCGAGGCGAACGTCACGTTAGGCAGCAGCACGATGTGGCCGGATACCATTGCCGCGACGCTTACGATCAATGGAATCGCCTACCCGCGGCGCTGGCCGGTCGCGGGATTTCCCCCCGGCACGTCACGTCACTTCGCCGTCGCCTTCGACGCGGTCGGCCTCCCGAGCGGCATGTACCCGTACACGTTCAGCGTGAGCAGCATCTACAACGCGACGCACAGCCAGTACACCAGCTCGGCCACCGACACCCTGCTCCTCGTGAATCGCGCGCCAAGCCCATTTGGGGCCGGCTGGTGGGTAGCCGGGGTGGAGCAGCTGGTGTTCGTGACCGGTGACACGTCCAGCAGCGCCTCGAAAATCATGTGGGTAGGCGGGGACGGCAGCACACGGCTCTGGGCCAAGACCACCAACGGCAAGTGGGCCGCGCCGGCCATCAATCGGCCGGACACCCTGGCGCGGGTCGGATCGACCTGGGTGCGCTACGCCCAACACGGTACGCAGGTGGTGTTCAACACCGCTGGGCAGCATGTCTCGACAATCAACCGGTTGCAACACACCACAGCATTCTCCTATTCGGGGGCGCTGCTCACCAAGATTACCCTCCCAACACCTGCTGGCGGGTCGGTGGTCAAGGACTCGCTGACCTACAGCAGCAGCTTGTTGCACACGGTGCTCTCGCCGAGCCCCACCGCTGGCTGGCGGACCACCACGGTGGCGATGACCGGCCATCACGTCACCTCGATTACGGATCCCGACACGAGCTCGGTGAGCTTCGGGTATCTCACGACGGCCAGCGACTCGAATCGGGCGTCCAGTCGGACCAACAAACTGGGGCATGCCACGACCTTCGCCTACGATGCGTTGCATCGATTGGCCAAGGACAGCCTCGATATGGGCAGCGGCGTGCCCTTCATCGTGCAGCGCTTTCTCGACGCCGACACGGTGCAACTCGCGGCCCACCTGCCGCCGCCGCCCGAATCGCTGTACGTGCGCGTGGACGGCCCGCGGACGGACGTGCGGGATTATACCTCGTTCTGGCGTGATGCGTATGGAGCGCCCACGAGCATCGTCGACGCCGTGGGCGACACGACGCGCATTACACGAGGCGATGCGCGATGGCCCGGCCTTGCGACGCGCGAACAGATGCCTAACGGCAATGTCATGCTGGCGACCTACAGCAGCCGCGGCAACGACTCGACGTCCACCGATTCGGTGCCGGTCAAGGGCGGCTCGCCGGCCACGACCCGCTATCTGTTCGACCCGAAGTGGGACTACGTGACGCGGATCGTGCATCCGATGAACGACAGCGTCGTACTCACGTACGATGCGTCGACCGGCAATCGCCTGTCACAGGCGCCGGCGGGCGACATGTCTCGCGCGGTGACGTTCGCATACGACGCGACCACGGGGTTGCTGCGGGCTATCCATGCCCCGATGACGACCAAACCGGACTCCCTCTACTACGACCACGCGCTCGGCAACGACAGTATGGAGGTCACGCCGCGCGGCATGCGCTCGATCACCACGCGGGACCTGGTCGGCCGCATCACGCACACGAAGTCGCCGATCGACTCGGGCACGAGTCCGACCCACTTCGTGGAGAGTGATCTGGCGTATGACCTCCTCGACCGCGACACGCTGACGGACACGTATGGGCCGCAGTTGCACTATCACTTTCCGTGGGCCAACGGATTCCTCAACGGCGTGACCGCCCCCGCGGAGGAGCAAGTCGTGCGAACCCACTACGACCGTGAAGGCAATGCCTTGAGTGTTAGCCGTTCGTCGAGCCCCGATCCGGGGGGCATCGGATCGGTGCTGTCGCAGTGGGTGTACGACCGCGCCAATCGCGCCGTCAAAGTGATTGCGCCGGACGGCAAGGTGGACAGCACCACGTATGATGCGAGTGGAAACGCGCTCGTCCTCACACCGCGCCGGTTGGGTGGCATCACCAGTACCAAGCCGGACAGTGTGGGGGTCGTCGTTTCGCAGTACGACGCCGTCAATCGCCTAGTGCAACGCCAGATTTCCGCCGTGCGGTACGGCGCGTTCACCGACAGCGTCGTCGATCCGATCTGGACCCTCCCGCGCTATACCAATGGATACCTGATCCCAAGCGACGTCGAAACATTCTCCTATGACGTGGCAGGCAACGTGGTGAGCGCGGTCAATGGAAGCGCGTTGGTGAGCCGCACGTACAACAATGACGGCACGCTGGCCACGGATACGCTACGGATCCGCAACTATGCATTGGGGGACTCCTCGCAGCACGGGTATGGTCTCCAATACTCGTACGATCTCGATGGCCGGCGCACGGCGCTGCGGCACCCGCACAACCTGGCGCCCATCGTCAGCGGGACCGTGAAGGACCTCCAGACCTACACCTACGACCCGATCACGGCACAACTCGCCAGCGTCACCGATGTGTTAGGCAACGTGTTCCGGTACACGTATGATCTCAAGGGGCGGTTGGACACGCTCGGTGCGCCGGGCGGCAGCCTCGAGTACCGCCGCTACGACGCCGATGATGACCTGGTCTTTCGTGTGGACTCGGCGACCGCCTTCGTGGGGCAGCCGGGAGGGGCGGCACAGGCGTACATCCACCGCGACACCGTGATCTACGATGGCCGCGGCAAAGTGATCGAAGCGCGGACCGAAGGCGACACGGTGCGTAACGGCTACTCCGCCATCGGCAGCCTGGTCGATGCCGCGACCATCGCGGGCGATACGGTGGGCCACCCCGTGGTGCTCGGCGGGAATGAGGAGGCCTTCGTCAACGACGCACTGGGCAATCGGATGTGGAGCTGGAGCGCCGGACTGCACACCGTGACCGGGTCCGATAGCGCAACGACCGATCGGGCGAGCCTCTTCGCGGCGGGTACCGGCCGCCTCGAGGCGATCCAGCACGTCGAAACCGGTCCGCCCGGCACGCCATTCTATGGAATGCAGTCCTACTACGATGCGGCGGGCAATAAATTCGCAGCGTCTGAGGTCTCGGGGAGTTCGACATTTCTCCACGAGGTGGATGTCCTCCTCTACGACGCACTCAACCGCCTACGGGTGCTCGACAAGCGGACGTGCAACGGCCAAGCCTCCGGTTCGAGGACGGTGTGCCAGTTCAGCGATCCGCCGGCCGCGCCGGACCTCGGGTACTTCGAGGAGTATCGGTATGATGCGTTAGGCCGTCGGATCCTGGTGCGGTCGCGCAGCGATTCGACGTGTCCCGCCGCCAGCAATGAGTGTGTGTCCTCGATTCAGCGGACCGTGTACGATGGAAACCAGGTGCTCTATGAGATCCAGATGCCGGGCGCCGACAGTGTCACGGCAGCGCAGTTGGAGCGCGACACCACCCCAATCTTGACGCTGCACCGGCTCTTCGGCCGAGTGGTCTACACGCAGGGGAGCGCCATCGACCGGCCGCTGGATGTTATTCGCATCGGTTACGACGCGCAGTGGCCCGCGCCGGTCGCGATCGTGCCGCATGCCGGGTGGAACGGATCCTATGATGTCGGGACGTTCGACGATGGCCGGGAGAAGCGGTGCACCAACTACGCGGTCGATACCACCTGCGTGCAGGTGGACTGGCCGGCGCCTCACGACGCGGTGTTTTTCGACTACCCCCTCCGCAACCAGAATTTGCCCGTGGCGTGGACGGGGTCGCTGCTCGGCGATCGCCGGGATCCGGAAGGGCAGATATATCTGCGCAATCGGTATTATGACCCAGCGTCGGGGCGGTTCACGCAGGAAGACCCCATTGGCCTCGCGGGCGGGCTCAATTCCTATGGATTTGCGAATGGAGATCCGATCACGTATTCCGATCCGTTTGGACTGTGCCCGTGGTGCGAAGGGTTGGAGGAGATGTTTCAAGACGACGGCCCGGAGATTGAGGCTTCCGTCCAGGAGGCTGGCGCGTCGGTTCAGGAATCCTTAGTGGCGGACAAAGAATCCGCTAAGGCCGCCATGCAGGAAGTGAGGGACTTGGGGAAAGCGGGTGAGAATGCTGTGAGCCGTCAGTTGGGCGATCTGTCGAAGAATACGGAGAAGGTCAACGGAAGGATTCCGGACTTCTGGGATAAGGCACGCAACACAATCGTCGAGGTGAAGAATACCGCAAGGCTGTCCTATACACGTCAACTGCGCGAGATGGTACAAGGGGCGAAAGACCTTAAGCAGAAATTCGAGCTATTCATTCGCCCAGGAACAGAAAACAGCCTTTCAGGCGAGCTTCTGAAGGCCATCAGAGCTGGCGATATTAGTATACGTCAAATCCAGTTCTAAGCGAAACACGCCCGCACTAGCCCAGGGAAAGTGACGACCTCAGAAGAATTAGACATCAAGGTTCAGACAACACTGGACATAGGTCATGCTCGCCATGCGCGTGCGTTTTTGGCCTTGCTTGAGCGTCACGGAGCGGACTGGATGCCAACTCGGTTCGGTTCCTACGAGCCCCTGAAACACGCATACGCAAATGAAGGCGCACCTGGTTTTGAGAAATGCTGGCTGGTGGATCCCAGTGAACGTATCCCAGGCGGCGATGTGTTTTTCAAGATGTCGCCGCGCATTGGTGGTAGGGGATGGGTCTATTGGCGACGTGCTTGGTATCAGGCTTTCAATCACGTGTGGCTTGACCTTCCGGTGCGCAAGTTGCCGGTGCTCGGCATTGAGAACCTGCTACATCTCGCGCAGGATCTGTTTGCGACTGTGTCCGGCGCGTACGGCACGATCGCCGTGGATGGCGAGTTCGGCTCGCAACATCGGCTGGAGGAAACGGGCGTCAACGTACATGGTATTGCTCTCGACGAGCACATACCTGGAGTGTACTACGCCAATCTTTTCGGTCGAGAACTCGTGCAGTTTCTCGGCGTCGATAGGTTGGTCGCGTGCCCGGCGGTCATTAACACGTCGCTGTCGGATGGCGGATGGCTCATCACGACGGCCAAATCTCCGCTCGACTGGGCCGATGCGAGCGCGATGGAACTCAAGTCTCGTGTGCGAGAGCACCTGGGTGTCCGACACTTCTTTGACATTAGCGAACCCAATCGAGCAACGACCGCGCCGCTCTACGATTTCAGTCAGGTTCGCATTGGCGAGCGACCGGCCGTTGTGGACCAACCATCGGTCGCGGAGGAGTTCTTCCCAACGATAGCTGCCGCCCGTGGCTTCATTGAGGAAAGAGGCTTGTGGTGTGAACGGCTTCGCTTGCGAGTGCACACCGGAACGCTTGATCTATCCGCGCGCAGCTTGGGGGTGGTCGACAACCACCTCTCGGCCATCGCATCCGAGGAAACCGTCGATGTCCCGCACGCGCTCGTTCTCGAGGTGGCTGCATACTATGGTGAAGTACTTCGCCAAACGCTCAGCGGCGCCTGGGAGCTTGATCCCAAAGAACCGAGGATGCCCGCGCTTCGTCTGCCGGACGGCGATGTGGAATACCCGTTGATTCGCGCCATCAAGCTCGTACAGGACGGAGATCGACTTGCCGACTGGTTCGAATTCATCGCCAAGGGCGGTCCTCGCCTTCTCGGGTAACGCCTTCTCGGGTAACGGTTGTCGAGCACCCGATGTCAGGTGCAACGACGCGGTAATTTGTTGGCTTGGAAGCCCGAGGACTTGCGCCAGCCCAGTGGGCGTCTCTTCCCGAAGCGGGGCCACTCGCGTGTGTAGCTTCGACGTTCGCGACCGCGGGGTTCATAGCGGAGCGCACAGGACGAGGCGTGTTTCGGGCCGGTCGGAGCCTGCGAGGATCGGGCGCAGCGGACTTGCGCATGGTGACGGCGACGAACGAGTCGATCGGTGAGTTGACCAGCGCCGGGCTCGCACACGGCGACCGCCTCGAAGCGCTCGCTAACCCACCGCGGCGCTCATCCCGCCGCGCAGCGACGCTTCTCCTGGCGACGTTCTACCTGGTCGTGGTCCACGGCGTCATGGCGTGGATCGCCCGCCAGGACCCGATCATGGTCATGCCCTACCTCCGGAGCGTGGGCGCCCGTGACTTCTACAAAGCACACGCAGGCGTACGGGCTCCGTTTGCGCCGGTCCGTCCCTCGATCCCGCCCGGTTGACGGATAATGGCATCGCGCTGCATGACTATAGCCCGGGCGCGGATACCACCCGCGTGGTGGTGGTCCAGTGGCTGATATTGTTCTACGGGATCTTCTTCTGATATCGCGCAAAGCCTCACCCTTCCCAGCGCATGGATGGGCGCGCCCCTGGCCCAACGCCCCGATGCGACGGGCAGATTTATCCCTGGCGGCCACCCAAACTCCCCCACTCGTGGCCACCCCAAATTCCCCCACCCCCTTGGCAGCTTAGCAGCGCCTTAGCGTAGGCGCTGCGCGGCGGGACGTACACTCCTCTCGGACTTCGATCGGACAGGAGAAGGAGTGAACGTCTTGAAACCGCACCTGCGCACGACCCTGCGCACGCTGCTCCAACGCGGCGTCCCGCATCGGCAGATTGCGCGTCAGACCGGCGTCGACCGCAAGACGATCCGGGTGTATGCCGCGGCCCTGTCAAATTCCTCCGGGGTGGCCACCGGCTCCTGCCCCCTCGCGGAGGAAATTCCCCCACCCCGGCCACCGGGCCTCGAGGCCGCCGAGCCGGCGCCGTCTTGCGTCCTCCCGGGCGCGGCTGGCGTGGGGCTCTCCGCCTGCGAGCCGCATCGCACATGGATCGAGCAGCAGCTCGCGCTCGGCCGCAACGCGGTGGCGATCTATCAGGACCTCGTGGGCGAGCACGGCTTCGGGGCCGCCTACAATTCCGTCAAGCGCTTCGTGGCCAAGCTGCGTGCGCGGGAACCCGAGCGTTTCGACGTGTTGGAGTTTCTCCCGGGCGAAGAGGCCCAAGTCGATTGGGGGACCGGGGCGCTCACGCTGGTGAGGCCGGGCCAGTACCGACGGCCTGCATTGTTCGTCCTCACGCTTCCGTTCTCCGGGAAAGCGTTCCGCAAAGTCGTCTGGAAGGTCGATCAGCAGACGTGGGTGCGCTTACACGAGGACGCGTTTCATGCGTTAGGCGGCTGTACCGCATACGTGGTGCTGGACAATCTCCGCCAGGGCGTGCTACGGCCTGACTTGTACGAGCCGGGGCTGAATCCCGTGTACGCGGCGATGCTCGCTCACTATGGCGTCGTGGCCGATCCCTGTCGCATCGGCGACCCCAATCGCAAGGGGAGCGTCGAATCCGCGATCAAGCATACGCAACAGACCCCGCTCAAGGGCAGTGTCAACACCGGAATAGGATTGCACACTTTCACCGGGAAGAATTGCACACTGGGTGGGGGGCAAGCCGTTAGGAAGCCGACGCCTCCTTGGCCCGGGAGCGGGTGGACCGGGTGGGGGGCGGCGCGG
>JANWIF010000157.1 GCA_025450035.1 Gemmatimonadaceae bacterium | reverse complement strand
GGCGCGCGCACGGCGTTGTTCAACTGGCTGTACGCGCGAAAGTACGGCGGACAATTCCTGCTGCGCATCGAGGATACCGACAAAGCCCGCAGCACGGACGAGAGTACGCGCGCCATCTTCGAGGGTCTCACCTGGTTGGGTCTCGACTGGGACAACGAGGTGGTCTATCAGGCCCAGGGACTCGCCCGACATCAGCGCGATGCGCGACTGCTCCTGGATCGGGGCCTCGCCTACCGCTGCTTCTGCACGCAGGCCGAGTTGGATGCGCAACGCGCCGGCGCGACCTCACGCAAGGAGAGTTTCCGCTACGACCGGCGGTGCGATCGCCTCTCGCCCGCCGATGTGCAGCGGCGCGCCGGCGCCGGCGATTCATTCGTCGTCCGCTTTCGCGTGCCCGATGGCATCACCGCCTGGGACGACGTGGTGCACGGACCTATCGCGTTTCCCAATACGGACATCGAAGACTTCGTCATCCTGCGCTCCGACGGAACGCCGATCTACAACTTGGCGGTGGTGTCTGACGACATCGAGATGCGCATCACGCTCGTGATGCGCGGCGACGATCACATCTCGAACACGCCTAAACAGATCATGATCTACCAGGCACTCGGCCACACGCTGCCAAAGTTTGCGCACGTGCCGATGATTCATGGTCTGGACGGCAAGAAGCTGAGCAAGCGCCACGGCGCGACGGCCGTCGCCGACTACCGGACCGAAGGAATATTGCCCAGCGCAATGGTGAATTTTCTGGCGCTCATGGGCTGGTCGCCCGGCGGCGATCGTGAAGTGATGGCGCTCGACGAGATGATCTCGCTGTTCTCGGTGGATGGGCTGCAGAAAAAGGCCGCGGTGTTCGACACCAAGAAGCTCGAGTGGATGAACGGCCAGCATCTGAGCCTCACGCCCGCTGCGGAGCTCGAGCCGCGCGTTACGCCCGACATCATCGCGGCGGGGCTCGGGTCCACCGAGACCTTGGCCGCGCGACGCGACTGGTATCTGTCGCTCCTCGAGCTGCTCAAGGTGCGGGCACGTACGGTGCATGACATTGTGCGTCAGGCAATCCCCTACTTTTCCGGTCCTATCGCGTACGACGAGGAGGCTGTGGTCAAACAGTGGAAGGATCGCCACGGCTCGTCCGAGACATTGAGCACCGTTCGCGCACGGTTAGCCGAGCTTCCCAGCTGGGATGCGCCCGCCATGGAACATGCATTGCGCAGCCTTGCGGAGGAGCGCGGTGTGGCGGCCGGGAAGGTGTTTCAGCCGCTCCGCCTCGCGCTCACGGGAATGACGGTGAGCCCGGGAATATTTGACGTGCTTTTGACAATGGGGCGAGATCTTGCATTGCGGCGTATCGACGAGGCCCTCGATTATCTTCGTGCGGGCACGGGCAGTTGACCGAGCTCATGGGGCCTCGCTATTGTAGGGACAGAGGAGACTCACCGGGAATTCAGGAATCATTGAATTCCCGGTTTCGCATCTGCGGGAGCGGATCCCATGCCCGAGTCGCTGACGCCGGTCGAGCGCAAGGTGTATCACTACCTGCTCGATTTCCTAACGACGAACACGTATCAGCCCAGCGTGCGCGAAATCGGGCGGACGTTCCAGATCAAGTCGACCAAGACGGTGTCGGAGATTCTGCAAGCGCTGGCCCGGAAGGGCTACATACAACGCGACCCCTCGCGGTCGCGCGGCGTGCGGCTGCTCGGCTTCCAGGCGGCGGGGCGCACGATCCCGGTGCCGCCCTACGTTCCGTTGCCCAACGCGCCCCCCGACTCGGCGTCGCCTAACGACGGCGGCGGGGCGTACCTCACACTCGACCGGCGCTTCATTCCCAACGAACGCGTATTCTACGTGAAGCTCTCGCCGGGAGGGTGCGGCGACACCGCCCTCGGCATTCTCGACGGCGACTACGTACTGGTGGACCCCGGGGCCAACGCGTCGCCGGGCGATCTGGTGATCGCGCACGACGGCGCGCAGGTGTCGGTGCGGCGGGCGGACTTCCCCGGCGCGACAGCCCACGCGAGCGTCGAGCTGGTGATGCTGGGAACGGTGTGCGGGGTGTTCCGTCCGTTCTGCGAGCGCGAGGACGCGTCCGCGGCGGAGGTGTGAGGGGGAGGGGCCGCGACCCTACGGGTGCACGACCGCGCTGTCCGATTGCTGCTTCTTCTGCTGACGGTCCTTCAGGTCGGCGTCGTGCTCGCGCTGTTTCCGCTCGCGGATGCGTTTCACGGCTTCGCGGAATTCATCTTCGTTCATTGCGCGCTGCGCATTCTCGAGAATCTCCACGCGCTCGAAGGCCAGTGTTTTGTTCTCGTTAGACGTGATCGGATTGGCACCCTTGTTGAGCGGGAGCAAGGCAAGAATCGCCGTGGGGATAGCGTGGCCGCCGATGTAGATGTTCTTCGGGTCCATCCCCCATTTGCCGCTGCCTTTCCCGAACGTCCAATCGCCCGGCGCCTTGCCCTGCGTCGCGGCAATCGCCTGCATCGAGTCGAGGTACGGCTGGAGCCGCGCGACGATGACCGAATCGAGACGCTGACTCTGCGATCTCGGCGCGCCCATCGCCGGGCCTGGCGGCAGCCAGAGCCGCGGATCGGAAAACGAGGGCATGATGCCAACCTCGACGCCGCCCGCGCCCACCACGGGACCGGCGCCGCCTTCCGGCGTGCGCGGTGCCGGTTTGGCCGGCAGCGTTGGAATCGAGGTCGGCGTGGTGGTTGGGGCGACGATCGGCCGCGGGCGCCGCTTGGGCGTCTCCGGCGTGTTGTCGCCCCCACTCCGACCGGGCGTGGACGGTCCGCGGTTAGGCACTTGGATAAAGCTCAGGTGCTCGACGGGCTGCTCGGGCTGCCGCACGAACCATTGATGGAACGGGAGCGGCATGGCGAGCAGCCACACCAGTGCCGCCCCCAACACGATGTGCAGCGCAACCGACAGAACAAACGCACCGCTCGGCCGCCGCGTCATACGACCGCCGCCTCGAAGCGATCCAGCACGCGGCCGGCGCGCGTCGCCGCATCGGCGATACGTTCGGGGGACGTGATGAACGAGATTCGAAAAAATCCTTCGCCGCCCGCGCCAAACGATGAACCGGGCAGCACAACCACGCCTTCCTCGTTGAGCAGCCGCTCGGCAAATGCGGCGCTGGGAACGCCGGCGGGGAGTGGAATCCAGAGATACATGGTCGCGCGCGGCGGCTCACAGGTGAATCCGGCGGCGCGGAATGCCGCGACCGCCGCATCGCGACGCTCGAGGAACGTGCGCAGGTTTCCCGGCAGGAACCGCTCCCATGCGTCCAGCGCCGCCGCACCCGCGGCCTGCACCGCCATGAACGCGCCCGTGTCGACGAACGATTTCACCTTGGCCAGCACCGCCGCGGTCTCTGGACGCGCCACCGCCCAACCGCAGCGCCAGCCCGTCATGTTGTACGTCTTGGACAGTGAATGAAACTCGATGGCCACATCCCGCGCGCCGGGAATCTCGAAGATGCTGGGCGGGCGATAGCCATCGTACGCGAGCTCCGAGTATGCGTTGTCGTACACCAACAGGATGTCGCGCGCACGGCACTGCGCGACGGTGCGTTCGAGATAGTCGCGCGGCGCGATCGCGGCCGTGGGATTGTTCGGGTAGTTGAGATAGACCAGCTTCGTGCGCGCGAGCACATTGGACGGCACGTCGTCGAGCTCGAGCAAGAAATCGTTGCGCGACTGCAGCGCGTACACGTGCGGCACGCCATCGGCGAGCAAGCTGCCGCCCAGGTACGCAAGGTAGCCGGGCTCCGGGATGATCGCCACGTCGCCCGCATTGAGGTAGGCGAGCGCGAGGTGGGCGATGCCTTCCTTGGAGCCAATGAGCGGAACGATCTCGCGCATCGGGTCGAAGGAGAGTGCAAACCGTCGGTGCATCCAGCGCGACACCGCCTCCCGAAACGCGGGGAGACCGGTGCCGAATCCGTAGCGGCTCATCGCGGGATCGCGGACTGCGCGCTCCAGCGCATGAACCGCTTCCGTTGGGGGCGCCAGATCCGCGTCGCCCGCGCCAAGATCGATGACGTCGACTCCACGCGCCCGCAGCTCCCGCTTCTTTTGCGGGATCGAGGCGAGCAGGTATTCCGGCAAGCGCGCGAAGCGCGAAGACAGCGGCGGCATGAGCCTTAATCTACACAGGTATCGTGACAGAGGTTGCGGCGCACACCGGGTACAACGACCCACCTGTACGCTCACCCCGCGGCGATCACAGAGTTCCGTACGATGCTTCGGTCGACCTCCACTTCCACCACATCGCCACCTTGCAATCGGCCCACACCGGCCGGCGTTCCCGTGGCCACGACATCGCCGGGCTCGAGCGTCATGATTCGCGAGATGTAGGCCAACAGCGTGGGGATCGCAAACACCATGTCGCGCGCCGTCGCGTGCTGGCGAACGGAGCCGTTGACGCGGGTCGTTACCTCGATTGTACCCAGGTCCGCGGGCGGCCGAACCTCCGTGCCGATGGGACAAAACGTGTCGAATCCCTTGGCCCGCGTCCACTGTCCATCCGAGCGCTGCAGATCGCGGGCGGTTACGTCATTCAGGGCCACGATCCCGCGAATGCCAACCTGGGCCGCCGACTCGCTTGCGCGCGTGAGGTGGGTGCCGATCACCACGCCGATCTCTCCTTCATACTCGACCTGGCGCGACATCGTTGGGAGGATAATGGCGTCGTCGGACGCGATGATGCTCGACGGCGGTTTGAGAAAGAGCAACGGCTCGGTCGGCACATCGTTGCCGAGTTCCTGCGCGTGCGCGCGATAGTTCCGGCCCACGCACACGATCTTGCCCGGGCGTTGCAGACTGCTCACCGATGCCTCCCATAGAAACGGGTTACCTCCAAACGGGCGCGCTCCCACGTGTCGATTACGCGCCGCGCCGGGGGAAGCGTTGCGAGCAGCGATTCCCCGTACGACTTGGTGACCACTCGCGGATCACATAGCACCACGACGCCGCGATCGGTGCCGGAACGAATGAGTCGACCGAAGCCTTGCTTGAGTCGCAGTGCCGCGTGGGGCAGCATGAATTCGCGGAACGGGTCACCGCCGCGCTCGGCGATCGCTTCCGCGTGCGCCGCGGTGAGCGGTTCCGTGGGAACGCGGAACGGCAGTTTGGCGATCAGGAGTCCGCGCAGCGCGTCGCCCGGCACATCCACGCCTTCCCAGAACGATGACGTGCCGAGCAGCAGCGCGCGCCCGGATTCGCGGAACCGGCGCAACAGCGCATCGCGTCCATCCTCGCCGTGCACCAGCAGCGGCCAGCGCGCGGCGTCGGGAGGGGGGGGAGGGCACGCGCGCAGCGCGGCCGCGGCCGCACGGAGGTCGCGGTGGCTGGTGAACAGCGCGAACAGGCCGCCGTCTGCCGCCGCGGCCAGGTCGCGCAGCACATCCACGGTCGCGCGCAGGTGCGCGGCCGCGTCCACGTTAGGCGGGGGCACGTCGGTGGGGACGACGAACAGCGCTTGTTCCGCGAAGTCGAACGGCGACGGGAACACCGCGGTCTCGGGCTCGACTTCCGGTTCGGTGAGGCCCAGCCGTTCGACGAGGAACGTGAAGCACTCGTTCTCGGCGAGCGTCGCGCTGGTGACGATGGCCGTCTCCACGCGCGCGAACAGGTCCTCGCGCAGAATGGGCGCGATGTCGAGCGGCACGGCCGCCGCCGCGATGTGCCGCTCGCGCCCGCGGACCTCGAGCCAGCGTACCAACCGCCCGCTGTCGGGCGGCGGCCGCAGCGCGCGCGCGAGGCCGTCGCCTAACGATTCGAGGCGGCGCACGACGCCGCGGATTTCGCGCACCAGCCCCGTGGTGACGTCCATCGCCCCGGCATCGATCTCCAGCCGCTCGCGGACCATCTGGAGTCCGGCGCGCAGCAACGCGATTTCGCGCAGCAGGTCGGTGAGCGCGGCGTCCAATCCGCCCCGCCACACCGGGTGATCGGCGAATCCGTCCGTTAGGCGCATGACGTGCTCGCCGCTCTCGGCCAGCACGACGTCGAGCAGCGCAAACACCACGCCGCCCTTCTCCCGCGCCGCGCGCACGGACGGCACGAGGCGCGCCGTGACCAGGTCGAGGCTGGCCACGCTGTACAGGTCCTCGCGCGCGCTGAGCTTCGCGGCGAGCGAGGCCAGCAGGCCGCGCCCGCCGCGCCGCTCGAGACGCGACAACAGCCGCTCCAGCGCGCGCCGAGTGACCGTGGTACCCAGGTGCGCGGCGGCGGCGTCCTCGAGGTGATGCCCTTCATCGATCACCAGCCGGCGGTACGCCGGCAGCACCGCGGCGTCGCCCCAGTTCTGCTGCGCACGCCTAACGGAAAGATCCGCAAGTAGCAGATGGTGATTCACCACGATCACGTCGGCCTCCGCGGCGCGGCGCCGCGCCGCGAACACGAAACAGCGATCGAAATGCGGACACGTGAGGCGCCCGCACAGATCGGCCTCGGCCGCAACCTCGTCCCACGCCTCGGGACTGGGCGGCGTGGGGAGATCGGCCAGCGAGCCATCGGCCGTACCCGCCGCCCAATCGCGCAGCATATCGATCTCGGCCGCCACGCCGCGCTCGAACAGCGACGGGCCTACCCCCCCTCCCCCGCCCTGCGCGCCCGCCTGCTCCAGTCGCTGCAGACATACGTAGTTGCGCCAGCCCTTGAGCAGCGCGAAGCGCACCTTCTGATCCGAGAGCGCTCCAGCCAGCAGCGGGAGATCCTTCCCCACCAACTGCTCCTGCAGATTGATGGTGTTGGTGGAGACGATCGTGCGCTCGCCATTCGCCGCCGCCCAACGAAGCGCGGGAATGAGGTACCCGAGCGACTTCCCGACCCCCGTGCCCGCCTCGAACAACCCGATGCCGCCGCCGTTGTACAATCGCGCGATCGACGCCGCCATCTCGCGCTGGCTCGCCCGATCCTCGTAGCGCACGAGGTGCGCGGCAACCGGACCATCGGGCCCGAGCTCGGCGCGCATCGCATCGAGATCGAGGCGCACCGGCGGCCGGTCGCGGGGCACCTCCACCACCACGTACAACTCGCCCGCCGCGTTGTCGACGATCCCGAACCCGATGCCGCCGTCGTGCACCCGCGCCGCGACGTCGAGATCGGCGTCGGACGGATCGAGCCGGCCCGACGGATGGTTGTGCAGCAGCATCTCGCCGCGCTCGGCGAATCCGGGCAGGGCGAGCACGCTCCCCACGTCGCCCCGCGCCACCACGCGCACCCGCTGCACGACGCCGCCTTCATCCAGCGTCGCCACGAAGCACACCTCGCGTCCGCCCGCCAGCGCGATGGCGGCGCGAATGGCGGCCGCGGCGCGCGAGGTGAGGCGGGAAGGTGAGCATCGGGCCTCGAGATGCGGCACCGGGGACTCGGCATCCGCCGCCGCACGCGCCGAGCCCCGAGCGCCGATTCCCGAATCCGGATATCCCCGTGTCACGTTTTCAGCGGCTTCTTCTTCGCCGCGGGGAACAACACGTTGTTCAGGATCAGGCGGTAGCCCGGGGAATTCGGGTGCAGCGAAAGATCGGTGGGGGGATTCCCTATCGCGTGCTGCGGGTCTTCGGGGTCGTGGCCGCCGAGGAAGGTCCAGCTGCCTTTGCCGTAGTCGCCGTGGATGTATTTCACCCAGGGCGCGCCCGGCTCGTCGGCCAGCACGGTGACGCCGGGCTTGAGGCGGTTGCGCATGAAGCTCGTGGTGACGCCGTAGAAATCGGGGATCACGCTCCGGTGGTCCTGCACGAGCATCGACGGCACGGGGTCGAACTTGGCGCTGAACGCGAACAACGTGAACGTGCCTAACGGTTGGCGGCGGCCGGGCACGTTGGCCTGGTGTCCATCGATGTCGCTCATCGCGTTGACGTACGGCGACATCTCCAGGCGCGCATCGCGAAACGCAAGCGTGTGCGACCAATCCAGTTTCGCGTCGGCGTCGGGATCCATGGGGGTCCCGTCGGCGAAGACGGAGGCGATGTCCACGTGTTGCGCGGCGATCGCCAGCTCGAGCGTTTCGGTGGCGCCGCACATGGCGAACAGAAATCCCCCGTTAGACACGTACTCGCGGACCTTCTCTGCCACATCCTTCTTCAGCGCGGGAATGTTCGCGAAGCCCAGCTTCCTGGCCGTGGCCAGGTTGGTGCGCTGCATGTCCACGAACCAGGGCGCGCCACTGTAGTTGATGTAGAATTTGCCTAACTGGCCGGTGAAGTCCTCGTGGAACAGATGGACCCAGTCGTACTTCGCCAGATCGCCGTGCTCGATCTCTTCGTCCCAGATGGGCGTATAGGGGATGCCGGCGTAGCGGAGCGCGAGGATCACGGCATCATCCCACGGCGGCGAATACGGCGCGGTGTACACCGCAATGCGCGGCGCCTTTTCCAGAGGAATGGACTCCATGTTCGCGCCGGACATCTGCGTCCGGATGTCGGCCAGCGCCGCGTCGTCCACCGGCTGCGCCGTGATGCCGTCCAGCGCGGCGCGGCGGCGCAGCTCCGGCGTGTCGGGAAGGAGGAATGATCCGCCGCGATAGTTCAGCAGCCACTCGCCGCGCGCGCCATCCTTGAGCGCGTTGTACGTGAGGCCGTACGCCTTGAGGTGGTTGGTCTGATCGTCGTCCATCGGCACCAGGAGATGCTGCGCCCTCGCCGCGGCGGGCGCGAGGGCCAGCGCGGCGGCGGCGAGGTACGTGATGAGTCTCATTGGAAATACCAGCTCACGAAGTAGACGGCACCGTGTTCCGCGCCAGCTCCAGCTCGCGCCTGGCTTGCGGCACGAGCGCGCTTTGCGGATACGTGAGGATCAAGTGTTCGAGCCGCGCGATGGCGGTCTTGGCGTCTCCCGCGCGTCGCAGCGTTCGCGCCCACTCGAGATCGGCTTCGGGCGCTTCGGGGCTCTGTGGGAGCGAATCGACGATCGTCTTCCACGCGGCAATGGCGCGCGGCCCATCGCCGTGGCCGGCGTACAAGCGGGCCGACGTGGCAATGAGCAACGAGCCGGCCTCGGGCAGCGATGGTGCAACGGCGGTGAACGCATCGGCAGCCTGCAGCGAGTCGCCGCGCGCGAGCGCGAGGTACGCCTCACCCAGCGGCACCGAGTGTGTGGCGCGTGTCCGGTCGAGCAGCGCGAGTGCGGCCAAGGCGTCGGTGGACACGTCGGAGCCGGCGTGCAACTGGCGCCGCGCGGCATCCAGATCCCCTTCATACAGCGCGATCCAGCCGCCCGCGGCGTTGTCGCCCCCGCCGCTCTCGGCCAGCGCCTTGCGCGCCTCGTCGAGATTGCCCACGCGCACCCAACCCCACGCCAGCAGCCGCGCGTACTGCGCATGCTGGTCGGGCGAGAGATAGCTCGCGTAGGCGGCGAGCGCGCGCGCGCCGTCGGCGGGCTTGCCTAACGCGGCGAGCGCGCGCAGCTGCACCGGCAGCGCGGTCGTCGCCGCCGCGGTCGAGTCGAGATTCTGCGCGGCGTGCGCGGCGAGGGCGGCCGCGCCCGTCGCGTCGCCGCCATCGATGGCGTCGGAGGCGGCGCGCACCAGGAACGCCGGTGTGGGCTGCGCCTGATCCGCGGCGAGGAGTGCGTCGCGGGCCACGAGCCATGCCTGGCTCTGTTCCGCGCGATGCGCGAAGTCCAACCACGCCGCTACAGCGGCGCTGTCGGGTCGCAGCACGTGCAACGCGGTCCACCCGTCGCGCGGCGCTCCCCACGCGAGCTCCAGTGCGGCCAGCACCTTGACCGGCGGCACCGTCAGCGGCGGCACCGCGAGCGCGCGTCGCACGGCATCGTGCGCGGTGACCGTCGTGGGCAGCAGCGCATAAATCGCGGCGTCGGCGAGATACGGATTGTCGGACACCGCCTGCCGCCACGCGCGCGCCGACGCTTCCCATTTGCCCATCGCCGCATTGAGCTGCGCCACTTCGTACGCGAAGCCCCGCGTAGCGCCCACATCGGCCTGGGCTTGCTGCAGCACGGTATCGGCCTGCGCGGTGAACCCATCCTCGATGAGCGTCCGCGCGTACGCCTGATACGGCGCCGGATCGTGCGGCACATCGTGACGCCACCGATCGAACGCGTCACGCATCGCGGGGCGATTGCCGAGCGCCCGCAGCGTGCGCAGCTGCGCGGCGCGCAACGCGCCCACGCGGGGCTGTCGCGCGATGGCCGAGTCCAGGATGGGCAGCAGCGAATCGGATCTGCCTAACTGGGCGTACGCGCGCTCCAATCCGAGCATCGCGGGGAGCGAAGCGGGTGATTGCGTGAGGGCAAGCCGGTAGGCCGCGGCGGCCGAGTCGTACTGATCGCGCGTCTCGAAATCCTGCCCCCGCAGATAGGCGGCCTCGCTCTGCGCCGC
>JANWIF010000156.1 GCA_025450035.1 Gemmatimonadaceae bacterium | reverse complement strand
CGAAGCCTGCCTGACGTGTCACCTCGCGTGACGACCACATGACTCGACCCGATCCATCAGGAGTCACCATGAGCTCAGGCCCGCCGGCGGTCGTTCTGTTGAGCGGGGGACTGGACTCGACGACGGTCCTCGCCGTCGCGCGCCGCGATGGCTACGACATCTCGGCGCTCTCGCTTGACTACGGGCAGCGTCACGCGGTCGAGCTTGCCGCGGCGGAACGCGTGGCGCGCCAGGCGGGAATCCGCCGACACGAGATCATCGCCATCGACTTGCGCGCGTTCGGCGGCTCGGCGCTCACGGCGGACATCGCGGTTCCCAAGGACCGGGACGACCGCCAGATGCGGGCCGGGATTCCGGTCACCTACGTGCCGGCGCGCAACACGATCTTCCTGTCGCTGGCCCTTGCCTTCGCCGAAGCGTTAGGCGCGCGGGACATCTTCATCGGGGTGAACGCGCTCGACTACTCCGGCTACCCCGACTGCCGGCCGGAATTCATCGACGCGTTCGAACGATTGGCGATCCTCGCCACCAAGGCCGGCGTGGAGGGCGGGCGAGCCTTTCGCGTGCACGCGCCCTTGATGCGGCTTACCAAAGCGGAGATCATCGCGCTCGGTGTTTCGTTAGGCGTCGACTATTCGGCGACCGTGAGTTGCTACGATCCCGGCGCCGATGGCGAGGCATGCGGCCGCTGCGATGCGTGCCGGCTCCGCCTGCGCGGATTCGCCGCCAACGGCCTGCGCGATCCCATTCGCTATGCCGCAGTGCCGTCGCTGTCTTCTGCACGCGCCTAACGACATGTACACGGTCAAGGAGATCTACTACACGCTCCAGGGCGAGGGCGCCCAGACGGGACGCGCAGCGGTGTTCTGTCGCTTCGCGGGCTGCAACCTGTGGTCGGGGCGCGAGCGCGATCGCGAGCACGCGGTCTGTACGTTCTGCGACACGGACTTCGTGGGCACTGACGGCCCGGGAGGAGGACGGTTCGCCGGCCCGCTCGATGTGGCCGATGCGGTAGCGCGCACCTGGAGCGCCGGGGCCGGCGCCGTGGCGCTCGGCCGGCCGATGGTGGTGTGCACCGGTGGTGAGCCGCTATTACAGTTGGACACCGCCTTGGTCGACGCGTTCCACGAACGCGAGTTCCAGGTAGCGATCGAGACCAACGGCACGCAAGATGCGCCACGGGGTATCGATTGGGTATGCGTCAGCCCCAAAGCCAATGCGTCGCTGCGTCTCGTGAGCGGGAACGAGCTCAAGCTCGTGTTCCCGCAACCGGAAGCCGGTGCGCAACCGGAGTGTTTCGAGGCGCTCGCGTTCGAGCATTTCTTTCTGCAGCCCATGGACGGTGCGCGCCGCGACGAGAACACGCGTCTCGCGCTCCGGTACTGTCTTACACATCCGCTGTGGCGCCTGAGTCTTCAAACGCACAAGCTCATCGGTATCGCATAGTGGCTGAGCTCGACACACATCGCGCGTACGCGACGCGCGCGTTCCGATTGACCGTTCTGGCGCGTCTTCACTCGTCCCACGTCACTCGTCCGCGTCCTTCCCGTTTCGGGATCCCAAACATGCTCACTGTCACCGTTCCCGCGTCGCGCTCGCTCTTCATCGCGCTCGTTGGCGGGCTCTTTCTTGCCACGGGCTGTTCGTCGATGGCCCAGGTGGCCCAACCTCCCGTTCGCACGGTGGCCGCGGCACCCGGCGGCGATCCGCCGGGCCGCGTGGGACGCCTCTCACTGCTCACGGGCACGGTGTCGTTCCGCGCGTCTGGCGACACGGCGTGGGCCGTGGCCATCCCGAATCGCCCGGTCACCACGGGCGATGCCCTGTGGTCCGACAACGGGTCGCGCGCGGAGGTGGAGATCTGCTCGGCCGATCTGCGCATTGGCGCGCAGACCGAGCTCGATGTGGAGCGGTTGGATGATCAGTCGATTCAGGCCAGCCTCCCCCAGGGATCCGCGATCGTCCATTTACGCGCGCTCGCAACCGGAGAGACCGACGAGATCGACGCGCCCAACGCGGCCGTTGGGTTTGGCACAGAAGGCGAGTACCGTGTGGATGTCACACCCGATGGCGCGACCACGACGATCACGGTGTTCTCCGGCGCGGCGGAGGTGACCGCGGCTGGCGCCTCATTCACCGTCGACGCCAATCAGGTGGCCACCGTCCAGGGCGACAGCGCCGCGACGTACAACCTGTCCAACATCGGCGCGCCGGACGACCTCGACCAATGGTCGCAGTCGCGCGATGCCCAGGAGACCGCCGCCGATGTCAGCTCGGCGAACTACGTGTCGCCGTACATGCCGGGCACCACGGACCTGGCGGCGAACGGCCAATGGTCACAGGATCCCACCGAGGGACCGATCTGGTATCCGCACACCGTGGTCGCGGGCTGGGCTCCGTATCGCGACGGGCATTGGGTATGGGTGGGACGTTGGGGTTGGACGTGGGTCGATGACGCACCCTGGGGGTGGGCGCCGGTCCACTATGGTCGTTGGGCGAACGTGCGGGGACGGTGGGGCTGGTGTCCGGGACGCGTGATCGCGCCACCGGTCTACGCGCCGGCGCTGGTCGTATTCGTGGGCGGCAATGGATGGAATGTGTCGCTGTTCGGCGGCGGTGGCGGGGTGGGCTGGTTCCCGCTCGCGCCGCGGGAAGTGTATCGTCCACCGTACGCCACGAGCACCGGGTACTTGCGCCGCGTGAACATCACCAATGTCACCAACGTCACGAACATCACGAACGTGACGAACGTGACGAACGTGACGAACGTGACCAACGTGACGTACCGCAACCGGTCTGTGGCTAACGCAGTGACGACGGTGTCCCAGGGCACGTTCGTGAACGGGTCGCCGGTGTCGCGCGGGATCGTGCGCGTGCCGCCGGACGAGATTACCCGCGCTCCGCTCCTGCGCCGGTCGCCGGTCGTGCCCACGCGTATGAGTCTGGTCGGCGAAGCAGCCAACGGTCGTCGCGCCGCACTCCCACCGGTGGCATTGCAACGTCGCCAAGTGGTGGCGGTGCACGCGCCGCCGCCGGCGCCGGTGCCGTTCTCGGTGCAGCAGCGCGCACTCGCGACCACCGGCGGCGAGCCGCTCACCCATGCGCAGGTTGTCCAATTGCGCCGCGCGCTTCCGGCCGCGACCACAGCGGCTGTGCGCGTGCGTCCGGCCACCGTCCTGATGCCCGGCGGCGCTCCCCTACGCCCCGCGCGCGCTGGTATCCCCGCCGCTCGTCCGGCCATCAGCGCGCAGGCGCTGCGTCCGCCCACGACGATGAGCGAGCCAGTACCGCCTCGCCAACCCCCGACCGCCGTGAAGCGGGAGCCCGCGCCACTACCGGCCACGCCGACGCGTGCCCCCGCGCCCGTTGCCCAACCGGCATCGCGTGTCCAGCGCCTGCCACCCGGCGCGCCGCCCATCACGGCGGCCGCGCCCGCGGCCAAGGCCACGCGCGCAAAGCTCGATGATGCGTACGTGAAGCAAAGCACACAGATGGAGACGCGTCACGCGCAGGAATTCGCGAAACCGCCGTCGGGCGAGTCACAACAGGCGCTCGCCGAGCAGCAGGATGCGGATCATCGTGACCTGCAGGCCCGCTACCAGCAGGCCGCAGCAGCGGGAAAGAGCACGCTGCCGCCGCCGCCCAAGGCGCCCGCGCGCGTCACGACCAGCAAAGCGACACCGCCGAAAGCGACAACGCCGGCGGCACATCCCGTGCAGAAGCGAAAGGCACCGGTGCAGAAGCCGTAGTGATCGCCCATCGCACGGGCTACTGCATTGAGGTGTACGTTGCAGTAGCTCGCGCGTGGCGCCGTGGCCACCGTCCTTCAGCCTCGTGGCGCCCGCCCGGCGGGGCCCGCCGTTGCGTTAGGCAGTCATGGTTGTTGAACCGACATTGATTCGGGGAGAATTGTTCGGCGCCGACCGTCTGTCGGCGCACGCGCGCCAGCTCGCGCACGGGCATCAGGTTGCCTCCGGGCGACGCCGGCGCTGGCTCGAGGAGCGAGGACGCGGCCCGCTGTTGTCGCGACTCGATCGGACCGAGCAGCTGCTGTCGGATGTGCACGGCACGCTCTCGCGCGCCGCCGCCGCCGGTTTGGATGTGAGCCCCGCCGGCGACTGGCTGCTCGACAACTTCTTCGTCGTGCTCGAGCAGGTGCGCGAGATTCACGCAGCCATGCCGCGTGGATACTACCACGAGCTTCCCAAGCTCGCCGCTGGCCGTCTCGCCGGCTACCCGCGCATCTATGCTATCCTCATCGAGCTCATCGCGCACACCGACGGCCGGTTAGACGCGCCGGGCGTCGAGCTGATGATTCGCGAATATCAAACGGTGGCGCCGCTCACGCTGGGCGAGTTGTGGGCCATCCCCGCCATGCTGCGGATGGGTTTTCTCGAGAACATTCGCCGCATGGCTCTGCGTGCCTCGCGTGACGTAGCGGATCGCGAGGCGGCCGACGGATGGGTCGCGCGACTGCTGGACGCGCCCTCTGCTGCCGCGCTGCGCATGGCCCTCCGGGAGTTCGTGCGACGCCCACCGGAGCTCACGCCGGCATTTCTCACGCGGTTCGTCCAACAGATCCGCAGCCGCGGCTCGGACTTCACGCCGCTCCTGTGGTTGGAGCAGTGGGTCGCTGAAGACGCGATGACCATCGAAGAGGCGGCGCAGCGCACCACGCAGGAGCTCGCGCTGACCCAGCTCGTGATGGCGAACAGTATCACCAGTCTGCGCACGGTGGGAAGCATCGACTGGCAGGCGTTCGTCGAGGACGCGAGCGCCACGGAGGCGGTGCTGCGCGGCGACCCTCCGGGTGTGTACGTCACGATGACGCGAGCCACGCGCGATCGCTATCGTCACGTCGTCGAGAATCTCGGTAAGCGCACGGTGCATGGTGAGCTGGCGGTTGCATCGGCCGCGGTGGGCGCAGCCGCCGCGGGGGCAATGGCATCGGGACTCGACGCTCCCCACGCGCACGTGGGCTACTACCTGGTGGGCGACGGGCGCCGCGCGTTCGCTCGCTCCCTCGGGTATCGTGCACCGCTGAGCGACTGGCTCACCGATTGGACGCTGGTGCATCCCGGGCCGGTATTCTTCGGCGCGCTCGCCATCACGACGGCCGCGCTCGTCGCGGTGTTCGTGTCTCCGTTAGGCAGGGCCGGCTGGCCGTGGGCGCTGGCCGCCTTGTGCCTGGCGCTGCTGCCGGCGGCCGATGCCGCAGTCGCGATCGTGAACCAGCTCGTGATGCTCGTCGTGCCACCCAGCCGCCTCGGCTGTCTGGATTTCCAACGCGCCGTGCCCGAACGCGCGCGAACGGTGGTCGTCGTCCCGCTGCTGCTCGGCAGCGCCGCCGCGGTGCACGAGGCGCTCGACCACCTCGAAGCGCAATATCTGGCCAATCGCGACCCCCAGATCCGCTTCGCCATGCTCGGCGACTTCATGGACGCCGATCAAGAAACCACGCCCGACGACGACGCGATCGTGACGGCCGCGGTGGACGGGATTCGCGCGCTCAACCATGAACACGGCGGCGGCGCTGCCCGCGCTCTTGAGGACGGCGATGCTGACGCGGACCCGCCGACGATGCCGTTCTATCTGCTCCACCGCCGGCGCCAATGGAACGCCGCGGACTCGGTATGGATGGGGTGGGAGCGCAAACGCGGCAAGCTCGTGGATTTCAACGCGCTCGCCAGCGGAGTGGACGAGCACCCCTTCTCGGTGTTCGAGGGAGAGTTAGGCTGGCTCCTCGGCGTGCGATATGTCATCACGCTGGACGCCGATACCGTGCTGCCGCGCGGCGCGGCCGCCGCACTCATCGGCACCATCGCGCATCCGCTCAACCGCGCGGTGTACGACGCGTCGCGGGCACGTGTGGTGCGCGGCTACGGCATCTTGCAGCCGCGCGTGAGCGTGTCACTCTCCAGCGCCAACTCGTCGCGTTTCGCATCCATCTACGCTGGTCATCCGGGTGTCGACCCGTACACCACCGCGGTGTCGGATGTCTATCAGGATCTGTTCGGCGAAGGAACCTTTACGGGGAAGGGGATCTACGATCTGGACATCTTCCGTCGCGCGACGGCTGGCCGTTTCCCGGACAATGCGCTGCTCAGCCACGATCTCATCGAGGGAACGTTTGCGCGCGCCGGCCTGGTCACCGACATCGAGGTGTTCGATGACTACCCGGCGCGCTATCTCACGCATACGCGGCGGCTGCACCGCTGGATCCGCGGGGACTGGCAGCTGCTCCCGTGGCTGCGCCGGCGCGTGCCCGGCCCGCAGGGCGCCACGCCCAATCCGCTCACCGCGCTGTCGCGATGGAAAATGCTCGACAACATGCGGCGCAGTGCCACCCCGATCCTGCTGCTCGCGTGGCTGGTGGCGGGATGGACGATCCTTCCGGGACCGGGTATCGCATGGACTGTCGCGGCGTCTCTCGCGTTAGGCATACCGTACCTCGCGGCGGTGTCGGTCGCGGCCGTGCGCCCGCCGCGCGAACAGTCGTGGCGACCCTATTACGCGGCGCTCGGGCACGACGCCTGGGACGCGGTGATCCAGTTGGCGCTGGCCGTGGTCCTGCTCCCCGATCAGGTGATCGTGGCGGCCGATGCGATCGGGCGCAGCCTGGTCCGGGTGTTAGGCACGCGCCGGAACATGCTCGAGTGGCAAACCGCGCGACAGGTGGAGCGCGCGACCGGCCAAGGCCGTCGATCGATCTGGAGGCGCATGTGGCCCTCGGTGGCGCTCGCCCTCTGCATCGTGATCGCGGTCGCGTGGTCCGCGCCGAGACACGTCTCGCACCCGATGCCCGAATGGGTGATCGCGACGGCGCTAACCGTACTGGCGGCGTGTTGGGTGGGCGCGCCCGAGGTGGCGCTGGCGTTGAGTTCGCCGCTCATCCACGCGGATCTTGCGCTCGACCCCGAGGAGCGCGCGATCGCACTGCGGTATGCGGAGCGCCATTGGCGCTACTTCGATCGGTTCGTGACGGCCGACACACACTGGCTGGTGCCCGACAACTTCCAGGAGACGCCGGAGCCGATCGTCGCGTCGCGCACATCGCCCACCAACATCGGCCTGCAGCTCCTCGCTACGGTGTCCGCATGTCATCTGGGCTTTCTGACGACCTGCGCCATGGTCGACCGGCTGGAACGCATCTTCGATACGCTGGACACGATGACGCGGGTGCGCGGACACTTTCTCAACTGGTACGACATCGCCGACCTGCGCGTCCTCGACCCGCCGTACGTGTCGACGGTGGATTCGGGAAACCTCGCCGGCCATCTCGTGGCACTGGCCGAAGCGTGTCGCGCGCTGGCCGTGCCCGACGCGTCGAACACCAACACGGCGCTCGTGACGCGACTCGACGTGATCGCGCGTCGCGCCCGCGAGATGGCGATGGAAATGGACTTCCAGCTGCTGTACGAACCGCAACGGCGCCTGTTCGCCATCGGCTACGACGCCCGTACGGGTCGCTTGGACGACGGATCGTACGATCTGCTCGCGTCCGAATCCCGCCTCGGGAGCTACATGGCAGTGGCCAAGGGCGATGTGCGCGCGGAGCACTGGTTTCGCTTGGGTCGCTCGCTCACCACCGCCGATGGCGCGACGGCGCTCGTGTCGTGGAGCGGCAGCATGTTCGAGTACCTGATGCCGCTGCTGGTGATGCCATCGCGGCCGTTTTCCCTGCTCGATCAGACCTGCCAGGCTGCCGTTAGGCGGCAGATCGCCTACGGACGCGCGCGGCATGTGCCGTGGGGCTTCTCGGAGTGCGCCTACAACCTGCGCGATCGTCACGGCACGTATCAGTATCGCGGATTCGGCGTCCCCGATCTGGCGCTCAAACGCGGGTTGGCGGGAGAGCTCGTCGTCGCACCGTATGCCACAGCTCTCGCCGCCGGCGTGGAGCCCCATGACGCATTGCTCAATCTTGCGGAGCTGGAACGACTGGGAACGTTCGGCGAATACGGATTCTACGATGCGGTCGATTTTACGCGCGTCGCACCCGGCGAAACGGCGGCGGTAGTCCGCACGTACATGGCGCACCACATTGGAATGAGCCTCGTCGCGTTGGACAACGCGATCAGCGTCACGCCTGGTGTGCGCGAGGGAGTGTGGCAGCGGCGGTTCATGGCCGACGCCGCCGTGCGCGCCGCGGCGCTGCTGCTCGACGAGCGCGTGCCGCGCCGCTATGTCGCCCAGCCTCCGCAAACGGATGCCCCTGAGTCGTTCGTGTCGCGCCCGGCGTGGGGCCATTCGCTCGTGCACGAGGTGGACACGCCTAACACAACCGAGCCGCACGTCGCACTATTGGGCGGCCTGGGTTATAGCGTGCTGATCACGAACGCGGGAAGCGGCTACAGTCGCGCCAACGGGATGGATGTGCTCCGCTGGCGCGCCGACGCGACCGAGGACGACACGGGCCAGTGGATCTACGTGAAGGATCTCTCGACCGGGGCCACGTGGTCCGCCACGTACCAACCGACGCGCGTCTCGGCCTCCGTGTATCGAGTGGCCTTCGCCACCGATCGCGTGGTGTTCACCCGCCGCGATGGGGCCATCGAGACGCGCACGGAGATGGTCGTCATCCCAAGCGAGCAGGCCGAAGTGCGGCGCGTCACGCTCATCAACCGGTCGCGCACCGCGCGCGACGTCGAGCTCACGAGCTACGGCGAGGTGGTGCTGTGCGACGCGGATGCGGACCGTGCGCATCAAGCATTTCAGAAACTGTTCGTCGAAACAGAGTGCGTGGCAGCGTGCGACGCGCTGCTCGCCAGTCGGCGGCCGCGCGCCGCGGATGAGCCGCGCCCCTGGTGCATGCACGTCGTGGCCACGGGCGAGGAGCGCGTGGGCACGGTGACGTACGAGACGGATCGCGCGCGATTCCTCGGACGCGGGCGGACCGTGCACACGCCGCGCGCGCTCGACCCCGGCGCCGTGCTGTCTGGCACTGTCGGCGCCGTGCTCGACCCGATCGTCGCCCTACGCGTCCGCGTCCACCTCGAGGCCGGCCGCTCCACCAGGGTCGCATTCACGACAGCGGTTGCGGCGGCACGCGAAGCGGCGATTCAGCTCGCCGACCGGTATCGCGATCTCGGCGCGGCGGAGCGCGCACTCACGCTCGCCGGCATCGAGGCGCACGTGGAGATGCGCGACCTGCGGGTCGATGCGGCGGACGTGGCGTTGTACCAGGAACTGGCCGGCGCGCTCATCTATCCGCACGATGCCCTCCGCGCGCCGGACGAGGTGCGCGCGGCCAATCGACTCGGCCAGTCGGCGCTGTGGGCGCAGGGGATCTCCGGCGATTGGCCGATCGTGCTCGCGACGATTCACGCCGACGTGGGTTTGTCCACCGTGCGCCAGTTGCTCGCCGCGCACGCGTACTGGCGGATGCGCGGGGTGCGATCGGACCTCGTCATTCTCAACGCCCAGCGCCACTCGTATGCGCAGGAGCTGCACGACCAACTCATGGCGATGGTGATGTCGTCCGGCGAAGGCGGCCTGCTGGATCGCCCCGGGGGCGTGTTCATGCGCCGCTCCGAGCAACTGTCCGCCGATGATGCGGGCCTCCTGGTCGCGACGGCCAGGATCAACGTGGTGTGCGACGGCGTCGGGCTCGGTGAAATCATCGCCGCACACCTCACGCAGCATGCCTTGCGATTGCACCCCGCCGCGAGCAGCGCCGAGTCGCCACACGCGGCCGACGATGCCCCTGTGCCTAACCGCGCGGCGCGCCAGGCGCCGAGCTATGAGAACGGCCATGGCGCGCTCACAGCGCGCGGAGACTATGCCATCACGGTCTCGGGGACTCGCGTGCCGCCTGCACCGTGGGCCAATGTGATTGCCAACCCGGCGGCGGGATGCTGTATCACGGAGCGCGGCGGCGGGTTCACGTGGGTCGAGAACAGCTACTTCTTCCGGCTCACGCCGTGGTTCAACGATCCGGTGAGCGACCCGTGCGGCGACGTGCTCTACTTGCGCGATGCGCAGAGTGGCCGCACATGGACACCCACGCCGGGACCGTTCCCCGCGCTGGGCGACTCGCGTGATGCGCCCGAGTACGAGGTGCGGCACGCGCCGGGTACGACGACATTCAGCCACGAGCGCGATGGCCTCGCTACGGAACTCATCGTCGGCATGCCGCCCGCCGATCCAGTACGCATTCAACGGTTGCGGATCGCCAACCGCAGCTCCGTATCGCGGCGCGTGGTCCTTACCAGTTATGTGGAGTGGGCGTTAGGCGCGCAACGGGAGCATACGCGTCATCAGGTGCATACGAAATACGATCGCGCGTCGGGCGCGTTGTTCGCGCAGAACTTCTTTGCCCCCGACTTCACCACGCGGGTGGCGTTCTCGTGGATCAGCGAGCAGGTCAGCAGTCACACGTCACGGCGCGATCACTTCATTGGGCGCAATGGCGACCTCACCGTGCCGGCAGCGCTCAAAGACGAGCAGCTATCCGGCGAATCGGGCGCCGGGTACGACCCCTGCGCGGCGCTGCGCTGTACGATCGCGCTGGCGCCAGGCGAGAGGCGGGATGTGATCGTGCTGCTTGGCGCCGCCTCGAGCGAAGAGGACGCGCGCGCACTCATCGCGCGTCACGGAACAGTGGCCTCGGCGTCACGCGCGATCGCCGACGCGGCGAGCGCCTGGGACGATCGGCTCTCGGTCATCTCCGCGCACACCCCGGATTCTGAATTCGACGCGCTGCTCAACCGCTGGTCGTTGTACCAAGCGCTCTCCTGCCGCATGTGGGCGCGCTCCGCGCTGTATCAATCGAGCGGCGCGTACGGGTTTCGCGATCAGCTGCAGGACTCCATGGCGTTCGTGTACGCCGCCCCCGCGGTGGCACGCGCGCACCTGCTGCGCTGCGCCGGCCGGCAATTCGTGGAAGGCGACGTCCAACACTGGTGGCACGAGCCCGGTGGCCGCGGCGTACGCACGCGGTCGTCCGATGATCTTGTGTGGCTGCCGTTCGTGGCCGACCGATACATCACGGCGACCGGCGACACGGGTGTGCTGGATGCGCCCGCGCCGTATCTCACCATGCGCGTCCTCGCGCCCGGCGAACAGGAAGCCTACGAGCTGCCCGCGGCGACTGGTGAGACCGGTTCACTGTACGACCATTGTGTCCGCGCGCTCGATCGCGCCTGCACGTTAGGCCCGCACGGCCTTCCCCTCATGGGATCGGGTGACTGGAACGACGGCATGAATCGCGTGGGCGTGCACGGCATCGGTGAAAGCGTGTGGGTGGCCTGGTTCCTCGCCACGACGCTGCGGCGCTTCGCCGTCCACGCCCACGCGCGCGGCGACACCACCGCGGCCGAGCGTTTCGTGGCGAGCGCCGAAGGCTACGTCGCCGCCATCGAGCGCGATGGATGGGACGGCGCCTGGTACCGTCGCGCCTACTTCGATGATGGGTCCCCACTCGGCGCCGCGCCGAACGAGGAATGTCAGATCGATGCCATCGCGCAGAGTTGGGCCGTGCTCTGCGGCGCCGGCGACCCCGAACGCGCGCGCACCGCGATGCGCGCCGTCAATGAGCGACTGGTGCGCGACGATGCGCGCCTCGTGCTGCTGCTCACGCCGCCGTTCGACCATTCGTCGCACGATCCGGGATACATCAAAGGGTATGTCCCCGGTGTTCGCGAGAACGGCGCGCAGTACACCCATGCGGCGCTCTGGACAGCGTTGGCCATGGTCAAACTCGGCGACGGAGACCGGGCCGGCGCGCTCATGCGCATGCTCAACCCGTTCACCCACGCTCGGACGCCGGAGCAAGTCGAGACGTACAAGGTTGAACCGTACGTCGTGTGCGCCGATGTCTACGCCGCGCCGAGCCACGTTGGACAAGGTGGTTGGACGTGGTACACCGGCTCCGCGAGCTGGAGCTATCGCGTGGCGCTCGAGGGCGTCATTGGATTCGAGAAGCGTGGCCAGCGTCTGACGTTCGATCCGTGCGTGCCGAGCGCTTGGCCCGAGGCGACGGTGCAGTACCGGTATGGCAGTACGCAGTACATGATCGTGATCCGGAATCCGGATGGGGTCTGCCGCGGCGTCCGCTCGGTTGAAGTGGATGGCGCCCTGCGTGATGACAAATGGATCCTGCTCTCCGACGATGGCGCCGCGCATTCGGTCATCGTCACCCTCGGCGTTGGGGACGTCGCTTGACAGGTGGTGGGCCCTGTTCTATTTGACACGCCGAGCGTCGAATGCAGCGCTGAGCGGCTCCACCGCGTTACAGAAGCGGACGCTCCATCCTTCCACCCACCAGGAGTTGTGACGTGGCGACAGAACGCCCCCTCGCTACTGGGAAATCCGATGATCACCAGAGCACGCGCGAAGAAACAGCGGAAGAGCTCGCTCTTTCCAGGCGCAACTTCCTTTTCCGTGCCGGACAAATCGGTTGTGCGTTGACGGTGCTGGGTCCCGGCGCGCGACACGCATTGCAAGCGCAGCCGGTGCACATGCCGCCAAGCGCTCGCGAGTTTGGCGAGAGCCTCCTCCCTAGCGCATCGGATCCGGAAATCGCTTCGCTCTTCTCCGGCCTCCGCTGGCGCCTGCTCGGACCGTTTCGCGGAGGGCGCACGGATGCGGTGAGCGGCGTGCCAGGACGGCCCAACGAGTTCTATTCCGGCTCGGTGAACGGTGGGGTGTGGAAGAGCGTCGACGCCGGGCGCGTATGGGATCCGGTATTCGACGCGCAGCCCGTAGCCTCGATCGGCGCCATCGCGGTCGCGCCATCCGCTCCTGATGTGGTCTACGTCGGAAGTGGCGAGTGCACGCTGCGGGACTCCACGGGCTACGGCAACGGCGTGTACAAGTCGACCGATGCCGGCATGACGTGGTCGCACATGGGGCTCGACGACACGCAGCACATTGGCAAGATCGCCGTCCACCCGCACGATCCGAACATCGTGTTCGTGGCCGCGATCGGCCATTTCTACGGGCCTAACGCAGAGCGCGGCGTGTTCCGCTCGACGGATGGCGGGCGCAGGTGGCAGAAGGTGCTGTTCAAGAACGAGAACGTCGGCGCCGTGGAAGTGGTGATCGATCCCACGAACCCCCAGGTGATCTACGCCGGCTTGTGGAACACACGCCGCCCACCGTGGTTCGTGTACGCACCCACCAACGGTCCCGGCGGCGGTCTGTACAAGTCGACCGACGGCGGCACGACGTGGAAGCAGCTCGCCAACGGGTTGCCGCCGCACGGCATGGGCAAGAGCGGAATCGCCGTTTGCCCAACGCATCCCACTCGCGTGTACGCGGTCATCGATGACTTGCTGCAGGATCCATCGGTGGCGGTCGACACGTCAGCCGCCGCCGCCGCCGGGCGTCAGTTCGGCGAAGGCATCGCGGGACAAGGCGGCTTTTTTCGCTCGGACAACGGCGGGGAAAGTTGGACGCGGCTGTCATCCGATTCTGCGCTCTGGGGACGCGGGTGGTACTTCGAGCACGTCACCGTCGATCCGACGAATGCGGACATCGTGTACGTCTCGAACGTGTCGGTGTCGCGGTCCATGGACGGTGGCCACTCGTGGGTCCCGCTCCGCGGCTCGCCGGGTGGCGACGATTACCACCAACCGTGGGTGTCGCCCGATGACCCGAACACCATGATTGTGGCCAGCGATCAGGGCACCATCGTCACGCGCAACGCAAAGGAGCCCGATCCGAAACGGGTGACGTGGAGCTCGTGGTTGAACCAAGCCACCGCGCAGATCTATCACGTGTCGGTCGACTATCGATTTCCGTACTGGGTGACGGGCGCGCAGCAGGACAGCGGCGCCGTCGCGGTGCGCTCTCGTGGAAAGTTTGCCGAGATCTCCATGCGTGACTGGGAGCCAATTGGGGCCGGCGGTGAGAGCGGATTCACTGCTGGCGACCCGTTGCATCCCGGCATCGTATTCGGCGGCACGGGCGCGCGATATGACCTCGCGCTCAATGTTCCCGTGCCTGGTACCACGGCGCCCACCGTCGCGCCGCCGGACAAGCCGCGCGCCGACTGGACGCAGCCGCTCGTGCTTTCACGAGCCGACCCGCGCGCGTTGTACTACGGAAATCAGTTCCTGTTCAAGTCCGTCGATTGCGCACAAACGTGGATGCAGGTGAGTCCCGATCTCACCCGACCAGCTCCCGGCGTGCCGCCGCTGCTCGACGCCGCCGCGGCGGACGATACCGGAACGAACGCCCAACGGGGCGTGATCTATACGATTGCGCCGTCGCCGCTCCTCGTGCCCATGGTGTGGATTGGCACGGACGATGGCGCCATCCAACTCACCATGAACAACGGCAAACAGTGGCAGAACGTGACGCCATCAGACATCACCGCATGGAGCCGCGTGACCATGATCGACGCGTCGCACTTCGACTTCAGCACGGCGTACGCCAGCGTCGATCGCCATCAGTTGGAGGACTTCGAACCGTACATCTACCGCACCCGCGACTTGGGCAAGAGTTGGCAGCGCATCAGCAACGGACTACCGCCGGGCGGGTACGTGCACACGGTGAAGGAAGACCCCAAGCGTCAGGGACTGCTCTTCGCCGGCACCGAACGCGGCGCGTACATCTCGTTTGACGACGGAGACAACTGGCATCCGCTGCAGCTCAATCTGCCGGTCACGTCCGTGCGCGACTTCGAGGTCTACGAAAATGACGTGATCGTGGCCACCCACGGTCGCGGCTTCTGGGTGATCGATGGCATCGGCGTGCTGCGCCAGGCCGATGTCAAGCTGCTTGCCAGTGACGCGGTGCTGTTCAAACCGGCCGACGCGATCTTCTGGGCCGGCGGCGGCGATGTGGGCACGCCGGTGCAGAAGGACGAGCCGCAGGCGGAGAATGCGCCTAACGGCGCGGCGATCGACTATTATCTCCGCACCGCCTCGAGCGCTCCCGTGACGCTCGAGATACTCGACGCGACCGGGGCGGTGGTGCACACGTTCACCAGTGCCCCGCCCGCCGCGTCCGGAAATGGACGGGGCCGGGCGGGACGAATCCCCAACACCACGGCGTTGTGGCGTCCCGAGCCGGAGTCGTTCGCGGCCGGCGCGGGCATGCATCGCGTGGTGTGGGTACCAATCAAGGATGTGCCGCCCGGTCGGGCGCCAGGAGGGTTCGGCCGTCGTCGCACGGCGCTCGTCGGCACGTTCACCGCCAAGTTGACCGTGAATGGCAGGAGCTACACGCAGTCGTTCAGCGTGAAGCCGGATCCCCGGGTGGGAGCGCTGGACCCGGATGACGAGGAGGGGTAAGGGGGGGGGTGGTTGGATGTTGGTGGTTGGTGGTTGG
>JANWIF010000155.1 GCA_025450035.1 Gemmatimonadaceae bacterium | reverse complement strand
GCCAGCACCGGTCGTACCGGCGCCGTCCCGTCCGCGTAAAATCGGAAGTCCTCAGCGCCAAGCGTGATCACGTCGCCTCGCACCAGCCCAATCGATGATGTCACCGGCACCCCGTTCACCAACAGTCCGTTTGTGCGGGTATCCGTGACTGTGTAGCCCCCCCCCCCCGTACCAGCCACAGCTGCACGTGCCCCCAGTGGTGCAACCGGTGGGGCAGAGTCCGGCCTCCGTACGGCAGCTACAAATTGAGTGTTTCCACCCTTCCGATCGTCGCCAAAATACAACTCGTCAGCCCCGATTTCGATCTTGTCCCCGTGGATAAGTGGGGTTGGCTCCGGCCCCAACTGCACGCCGTTCACCCTTACCGCGCCTTCCACTACGCGTTGAATCACTACTTCGCCATTTACCTCCACCCTGATCACCGCCACCGAGGCTGCAGCGCCAGCCGCGCCGAGTGGCACGCTGGCTGTTGCAGACGACCCGACACCATTCTCCCCAAGCGTGAGCGGGTATTGACGGCCACCAACTTGAACGTAAGCCATGCGGATCGCTGAAACGCGGACGGGTAGGGCGGGAACCTGACGCCGAGCGGCTGGAAGAGGTGTGCACGCAAGGAGTGCGTGGCTCGGCAACTCGAAACTATTCCGGGCTCGCTACGCAAGCAAGCCGCTGTATTTGGTACATTACAGCAGCGGGTCGTTGCATTCCTTCGCAACCGCGCGGCCAAATGATTGGACGCGTAATATCTGCTCGGAGGTCACGTGGCCGTCATCATCTGGCTGGTGCTCGGCGCCATTGCCGGCGTTGTCGCCCGTTCCATCGTTCCCGGTGACGATCCCGGCGGCGCACTTGCCGCGATCATCGTCGGCATCGTCGGCGCGCTCGTCGGTGGATGGATCGGCAACGTCCTCGCCCATCAAGGCTTCGCCGTCCCCTCGCTGTGGAGCATCATCCTGTCCCTTGTCAGCTCCGCTGTCCTCCTCTCCGTGTACCGCACGGCACTGAAACACGCCCCGTGAGAGGCAAGGCGCTCCCGACTTTCACCCTTCTCTCGACGTTAGCCGACGCTCTGATGCCAACTCGTCCCTTAGGCCCGAGTCCCACGTCCCCAGTCCTTCTTCTCTCGTCCCTCTTTCTCCTTCCCGATTAGGAATGCCCCCGTCGATCACCGTCCGCGGCGCCCGGCAACACAACCTCAAGGGATTCGATCTCCAGATCCCTCGCCGCGCGATTACCGTGATCACCGGACCCTCCGGCTCGGGCAAGTCCTCGCTCGCCTTCGACACCATTTACGCCGAGGGCCAGCGTCGCTACGTGGAGTCCCTCTCCGCTTACGCGCGCCAGTTTCTCGAGCGCATGGAGAAGCCTAACGTCGACTCCATCGACGGCCTCTCTCCAGCAGTCGCCATCGAACAGAAGAATCCGACCAAGTCCTCACGCTCGACGGTCGGCACCGCGACCGAGATCTACGACTATCTCCGCCTGTTGTGGGCGCGCATTGGCAGAACCTATTGCCCTACGTGCGGCCGCGAGATTCGCCCGTCCACCGTCGAATCCGTCACCGACACTGTGCTCGCCCTACCGGAAGGAACGCGCTTCTCGATCGCCTTCCCACTCGTGGTGAGCGAGCACGTAACGCACGACATGCTCGTCGCCGGCCTCCGCGAGCAGGGCTTTGTGCGCGTCGTCGCCGACGGCCGTCCGATCCACCTCGACGAGCTCACCCAGGATTGCGCCAATCTCGCCGGCGCCCGTGAGCTACTCGTCATCGTCGACCGCCTCGTCGTCGGGCCGTCCGCCCAACGTCGCACCACCGACGCCGTCGGCACGGCATTCGCCGAAGGGGATGGCGATTGCTATGTGTTGCTTTCGCCTAACGAAACAGATTCGCCTCACGACATGCTCGCCCTTAGTCCCTCGTCCCTCAAGTTCACCGCGCGCGTCGAGTGTCCCTACGACGGCGCCCGCGCCCCAGCGCCCACGCCGCAGCTCTTCTCGTTCAACAACCCCCGGGGCGCGTGTCCGACCTGCAACGGCTTCGGCGCGACCCTCGAGTACGACGAGAATCTCATCGTCCCCGACCCCGAGCGCTCGCTCCGCGATGGCGCCATCGACCCGTGGACCAAACCGCGCTACGACGGACGCCGCCGCGCCCTCACCGAGTTCGCCAAACGCCACGATATCAATGTCGCCGCGCCGTGGTCCACGCTCCCCGCTGAGCAGCGCCGGCTGCTCCTCCAAGCACGCGAGCGCGGGTACAAAGGAATTTTCCCGTTTCTCCGCGATCTCGAGGAGAAACGATACAAGCAGTACATCCGCGTTTTCTTGCGGCAGTATCAGACCGCCCGCGAGTGCCCGAGCTGTCACGGTGCGAAGCTGCAGCCCGAAGCGCTCAACGTCCACATCGCCGGCCGCACCATCTCGCAAGTGACCGCGCTCCCCGTCGATGAGCTCCTCGCCTGGCTCGACGAGGTCACGCTCACCGACTTCGAGCGCCAGGTGGCCGACCACATCCTCGATGAAGCCCGCTCGCGCGCACGGTTCCTCGTGGATGTCGGACTCGGCTACCTCTCCCTCGACCGCGCCGCGCGCACGCTCTCCGGCGGCGAAGCCCAACGCATCGCCCTCGCCAACTCCCTTGGCTCCCGCCTTGTCGATGCACTCTACGTGCTCGACGAGCCGTCCATTGGCCTGCACCCGCGCGACGTCGGCCGCCTGCTCGCGCTGCTCGCCCGGTTGCGCGACAACGGCAACACCGTGCTGGTCGTCGAACACGACCTCGAGGCCATCCGCGCCGCCGACTACATGGTGGAACTCGGGCCCGGAAGCGGCGAGCGCGGCGGACAGGTCGTGTTCGCCGGCCCCGTGTCGCAGGCTGCCGCCAGCCCGCTCACTGGCGGCTACCTCACCGGCGCTCGCACCATCCCGGTTCCCGAGCAGCGCCGTTCGTTAGGCCCGCGATGGCTCTCCGTCTCAGGCGCACGCGAACACAACTTGCGCGGAGTGGACGTCCGCATCCCACTCGGCGCCCTTACCGTCGTCACCGGCGTCTCCGGGAGCGGCAAGAGCACGCTTGTGCACGATGTGCTGTACCGCGCGCTCGAAACGCGCCTCCATGGCGCCGATAGCGCAAAGCGCCACCTCGGCGAGCGTGCCGGCGAAATCGAGTCCCTCACCGGATGGGAGTCGCTCACCGATGTCGTGCTCGTGGACCAGACGCCGATCGGCAAGAGCCCGCGCTCCAACCCCGTCACCTACGTCAAAGCATTCGACGAGATCAGGCGGATTTTCGCGGATCAGCCACTGTCGCGCAAACGACGGTACACACCTGGCACGTTCAGCTTCAACGTCAAAGGCGGGCGCTGCGAGACGTGCGAGGGCGCCGGCCAGATGCAGATCGAGATGGTCTTCCTGGCGGATGTGTTCGTGCCCTGCGACGACTGCGGCGGCCGCCGATTCAAGCCCGAAGTGCTCGAGGTCCGCGTGAACGGCAAGAACATTCACGACGTGCTCGAGCTCACCGTCGATGAGGCCATCCGTTTCTTCCCACGCGAGGAAAAACTCGGGCAAGCACTCTGGCAGCTGCAGCAAGTCGGGCTCGGCTACCTCCGGCTTGGGCAGCCCGCGCCAACCCTGTCCGGCGGCGAAGCCCAACGCATCAAAATCGCGCGTGAATTGGCAAATGCTGGCAAGACTGCGGGACGCAAGCTGTACATCATGGACGAGCCCACCACCGGTCTCCACCTGGAAGACATTCGCAAGTTACAGCGCGTCATCGACCGTCTCGTCGATCACGGCCACACTCTCGTCGTCATCGAACACCACCTCGATGTCATCAAGCTCGCCGACTGGGTGATCGACCTGGGGCCTGAAGCCGGTGATCGGGGTGGGCGCGTCGTGGCCATGGGACCGCCGGAAGCCGTGGCCGCCATCGACGCCTCGCATACCGGGCGCTGGCTTCGCACCGTGCTCCCCCCCCCCACCGGCAACCGCGACCCCGCTCCGCTTGGCAGTCAATCGCTCGTGCACCATGCCACAGCGTGACTATTCCCTCGCCGCCGTTGACAGCAACCTTCCGGCGCGCGAAATTTTATGGCTGGTGCACAGTCACGCGTCAACCAATGATCCCGAGTAGCTCAGGGGTAGAGCAGCCGGCTGTTAACCGGCGGGTCGGGGGTTCAAATCCCTCCTCGGGAGTTCCTATACCGCTGGCGTTGTATCCCGTTGCCGCACCATGAACGACAAAGGCCGTCCTCGTCGGGCGGCCTTTGTCATCACGTCCCGCGCGTCCGGATGTAGGCGGCGCGCTGTGGTGGGAGGCGGACGTGGTCAGCGCGCGACCCGGCTCCCCGGTACCGTGTGGCCCGCCGGAGTGGTCGACGCCGATCCGATCGACGGCGCGTCAGTCGGCATGACCCGATTGGCGTGCGTCGCTCCCGGTGTGGGAGGAATCTCGGTAGGAAAGATGCTGCCCATGCACGCGGCACTGAGCAGCGAGAGCACGGCGACCGACACCGTGCGGAGGGTGCGAGGAACGTGCATGTCGACGACTCCTGTTGGGAGTGGGTCGGCGGCCCGACCGGCATGGCGCACTGTGCGCGGTAGCCTCGTGACTTTGCGTCGCCGGCTTTCACCGGGTTTGCCCTTGTCGCCGCGGAACAGTCCCGCGAGATCATGCCGTACTGCACCGCACCTGGGTGCTGCACTCGGGTGACGAACCAGAACGCGTCCGCGTTTCTCGCGTGTATCGCCGTCGTGACTCGACGCCGAATGTCGCCGAAAATATGTTTACAGTCCTTTTTACCGGTGCGTCATTGACCGCGCGCAGCGAGCGGCCAGCGGCCACCCGAGTAGTTTGCGCCACCGACCGACACAACCTGAGGACACGCGCCTGATGCCAACGAAGCCCCGCGCCAGCCCCGCCGCTCCGACGCCGTGGGTCGGCGTCATCATGGGAAGCAAGAGCGATCTCGAGCACCTTTCGCCGGCCATCGAGCTCCTCACCGAGCTCGGCGTGCCCCACGAAGTGCGCATCGTCTCCGCGCACCGCACCCCCGACTGGATGGCGGAGTACGCCAAGACCGCCGAGTCGCGCGGGCTCCTCGTGATCATCGCCGGCGCGGGCGGCGCGGCGCACCTGCCGGGCATGGTATCCGCCCACACGTTGGTCCCCGTGCTGGGTGTCCCCGTTCCCGCGACCGCACTGCAGGGAATCGACGCCTTGCTCTCTATCGTGCAGATGCCCAAGGGCGTGCCCGTGGGCACGCTCGCTATCGGCAAACCGGGCGCGGCCAATGCGGCCCTGCTCGCCGCATCGATCGTATCGCTCGCCCACCCCGAGGTTCGCGAGCGGCTCCGTGCCTGGCGCGAAGCACGCACCCGGGAAGTGCGAACGCAGGAGCGGCCGCGGTGACCGTCATCCTTCCCGGGTCCACCATCGGCATCCTCGGTGGCGGTCAGTTAGGCCGTATGATCGCGCTCGCCGCGCGCACGCTCGGGTATCACGTCATTGTGCTCGATCCCGATCCCCACTGCGCCGCCAGCGCCGTCTCCGACCGCGTGATCGCGGCGCCGTTCGACGATGCGCATGCCGCCGCCGAGCTCGCGCGCGCCTGCGATGTCGTGACCGTGGAGATCGAGAAGATCGCCATCCCGGCGCTCGACCAGGCCGCGCTCCACGCGCCCGTGCGTCCCGGCGCGCACGTGCTCCACGTGGTCCAGGACCGCGCGCGTCAGAAGGATTGGCTGGTCGCCCACGGCTTCCCCGTCGGCCCCTACTGGACCGTGCGCACGCACGAGGAGCTCGCGGCGGCCGCGCGCGACGCCGGCCCCGACGCATTCCTCAAGTCGTGTACCGGCGGCTACGACGGGCGTGGCCAGACGCGCGTGTCGCGTCCCCACGACGCCCACTACGCCTGGCGCTCGTTAGGCGAACGCCCGTGTGTCCTCGAGCGCGCCCTCCCGCTGGAGCGGGAGATCTCCGTGCTCGTCGCGCGCCGTCCGGGCGGCCAGTCCACGGTGTACGCGCCGGCGTGGAACCACCACGAGCACGGCGTCCTCGATTGGTCGGTGATTCCTGCGCCGGTGAGCCGCGACCTCGCCCACCGCGCCACCACCGTAGCCGTGGGCATCGCCGATGCCCTCGATGTCGTGGGCCTGCTCGTGACGGAGATCTTTGTGTTAGGCGACGGCACCATCACCGTGAACGAGTTGGCGCCACGTCCGCACAACAGCTTCCACCATACCGAGCTCACCGTGCTCACCAGCCAGTTCGAGCAGGCGGTGCGCGCCGTGTGCGACCTGCCGCTTGGCGCGCCCGACGTCGTACGCCCCGCGGCGATCGCCAACCTGTTTGGCGACCTCTGGCACGACGGCACGCCGCCCCACTGGGACGCCGCGCTCGCCCTGCCCGGCGTCCGCCTGCACCTCTACGGCAAGTCGCCGCGCCCGGGACGCAAGATGGGGCATCTCGGCGCCGTGGCCGCGTCGGCCGAAGCCGCCGTTGCGCTCGCCATGGAGGCCCGCCGCAGGGTGCACGACGCCGCGAGCGTGCCCACCGCCGCCGCACCGCGACCGCTTGGACGCCGTTAGGCCGCCACCGCGCGCCAAGCGTCCGCGAAGCGACGGACGATGTCCCCCGCCGGCTCGATCGATGTAATCCCCGCCACGCTCTTCCCGGCTTGCCAGTAGTCGTCTCGCGATTCGTCCAACGAAGACCGCTTGAGGTCGCGGAGCGAACGCACCGCATAGTACATGCGCATCCAATGCTTGGTGCGACGCCCGCGCAGCAGCCGCCGCGCCAACGGTCCCGCCTTCGTCCCGATGCGAACGATGAACGGCGTCCGGATCACCGCCACCGGCACGCCCGTGATGCGTTCCGTCAGTACGATGTCGCGCTCCTCCGCCCGCAGGATCGCCTGCTTGTACGCCGCCGCCGCTCGGCACTCGGGCGTGGCAATGAAGCGCGTCCCCATCTGCACGCCGGCATAGCCTAACGCCATCGCGCGCAGAAAATCGCCCGCGTCGCCAATGCCGCCGGCACAGATCAGCGGCACGCCTAACCCGCCCAGCTCGTCGAGCAGGGCCTCCGCGCTCAACGGCCCCGCGTGCCCACCGGCCCGATTATTCACGGCAATCAGCCCGTGCACGCCGCCGTCGAGTCCCTTGCGCGCCCACTTGAGTTCGGTCACGTCGTGGTACACGATGCCGCCCACCGACGCCGCGCGCTCCACGACCCACGAAGGATTGCCAAGTGACGTCACGAAGAATCGCACGCCTTCCTCGAGCGCGATATCCACCCATCGCATCATCCGCTCCTTGTAGATGCGCGACGACTGCTCGATGAGCGCGTTCATCCCGATCGGCCGGCGCGTCAGCTGCCGGATATAGCGCAGGCCCTCGCGGAACTCGTGCCCGTGCACATAGGTGAGCGAAATCGGCTGGACGATCCCGATGCCGCCGGCATCCGATACCGCGGCCACCAGCTCCGGATTGCTGCACGGATACATGGCCCCGCCAATGATCGGCACGTCGATGCCGACCTGTGCCGTGAAGTGGGTGCCTAACGGAGCCACGCCATCACCGGCGCGCCGCGGCCCGTTCGCCGGGCATGGGTGCTGGCCCGCCCTCCGGCGCCGGACGAGCGACCGCGCCACGCGGCGCCACGGGGCCAATCAGCCATCGCGCGGTCGCGCGCGCCACGACGTCGCCGGCGCCGTCGCGGATTACCGTGTCGATGCGGTGCTCCCGCTCCTCGAACCCTGCCTCCAGTGGACACGCGGACTCGGCCACCAACGTGCCACGAGCTTTCTTGAAGTACTCGATCGAGAGCCCCGTAACGATCCCCCGCACCCCGTTAGGCAACCCTACGATCATAGCCAGGCCGCTCGTCACCTCGGCCAGATTAAGCAGCGCCACCGCGTGCACCGATCGCAGATGATTGCGCACCGCCCGCCGGTCACGCATCGACACACGCGCATAGCCCGGTCGCAACTCCTCCACGTACGGTCGAATGGTCCCCGTGTACGGCACCATCCCGCCCACGATGTTGCCAAACACCCATTTGCCCCCCGGCTTCCCGCTCAGTCGCTGCCACAGCGCCAGCAACCTCACGCCCGGCGATGCTGTCATGGCCATCCCACCTGCGAAAAGGGTTGCCCGGGTCCCGGGGGGGGGGGGGGGGGGGGGGGGGGGGGGGGGGGGGGGGG
>JANWIF010000154.1 GCA_025450035.1 Gemmatimonadaceae bacterium | reverse complement strand
GCAAGCACGACGGAGCCCGCGGTCGGGGCCTCCACGTGCGCGTCGGGCAGCCAGGTGTGGAACGGGAACATCGGCACCTTCACCGCGAAGGCGAGGGCGAACGCGCCGAACAGCCAGAACGCGGCATGCGATCCGTACACCGCGTGCTGCATGATGACGTCGTAGCTGAACGAGTTCTGCAGGGTGGCGGTGTCCACCGAGTGCAGCCACAGGTAGATGATCGCCACCAGCATCAGGAGCGAACCGAGGAACGTGTAGATGAAGAACTTGAGGCTCGCGTAGATGCGCCGTTCCCCGCCCCAGATCCCGATGATGAAGTACATCGGGATGAGCATGATCTCCCACATCACGTAGAAGAACAGCAGGTCGAGAGCGAGGAACACGCCGAGCATGCCGGTGGTGAGCACGAGCAGGAGCGCGTAGTAGCTGCGCACCTTCTCACGCACGCTCGTCCAACCGCCGAGCACCGACAGCGGCATCAGAAACGTGGTGAGCAGCACCATGAACAGCGAGATGCCGTCGATGCCGACGTCGAACTGTGCGCCCCAGGCAGGAATCCACCAGTGGGTGACGCGCATCTGCCAGGCGGCGGTGCCGGGGTCGAACGCCCACCAGAGGCCCAACGACACCACGAATTCGATGAGGAACGTGATCAGCGCGATCCACCGTGCGGAGGGCGCGCCGGTCAGGGAGCCGTCATCGTTGGAGACCGAGGACTGCAGCAACAGCACCAGCGTGCCGACGAGCGGGATGCCAAGTAAGGCGGGCAGCACCCAGGCTGCGTAATGGATCGAGAGCAGGAAATCGCGCATGGCTCAGCGGAGAGTGAAGGCGCCCAACACCGCGAGCAGCCCGAAGACGATCGCCCAGGCGTACGCGCTGACCTGGCCGGATTGCAGCCACGAACCGATGCCGGCCAGCCCGCGCAAGAACCACGCACTGCCATTCACGAAGAAGCCATCAATGAGTCCCGCGTCGATCCATTTCCAGAGGACATTGCGCGACACGTCCACGACCGGCGTCACGACCGTGCGGTCATAGAATTCGTCCACGTAGTATTTGTGCTCGAGCACGCGTTCGACGCCCTCGGCGGGCGCCGATTGGCGCTTGGGTACCAGCGCTGCGGGCTTGAGGCGCACCACGGCGGTCGCGATACCCGCCACGGCCACGAGGACCGCGAGGCCGACGAGAGCCAACTCGTGCGGCGTCTCGGCGGCCACACCGTGCGTGAGGCGAAGCGCGGCCTGCCCGACCACCGGATCCAGCCAGCGGTCCAGGCCGCCCGTCCACCCGGCGGGCAGGCGCAGGAACGCCGGCAGATTGATCACGCCGCCCAACACACTCAGGAGGCCGAGCACCACCACCGGGCCGGTCATCATGAGCGGGGCCTCGCGCAGATGTTCGCGCTCGCGCTCGCCGGTCCGGTTAGGCCCGTGGAACGTGTAGAGCATGAGGCGGGTCATGTACACCGCCGTGAGGAACGCGCCGGCGAGTGCGAGCACGTACACCGCGTAGAGAATCACGCTGCCCGGAATCCCCAGCCAGTGCGCATCGGCCATCGTGCTGTCGCCGGCCCGCGCGATCACGGCGCCCAGGATTTCATCCTTGGAGAAGAATCCGGCGAAGATCGGAATGCCCATGATGGCCAGCGTCGCGATCCACATCATCGTGAACGTCACCGGCAAGTACCTGCGCAGCCCGCCCATGTTGCGCATGTCCTGTGCGTCATCCTCGTTGTGTGTGTGGTGATACGCCGCGTGCATGGCGAAGATCACCGAACCCGAGCCAAGGAAGAGCAAGGCCTTGAAGAACGAGTGGGTCAGCACGTGAAACAGGCCGGCCACGTACGCGCCTACGCCCACGCCGATGAACATGTACCCGATCTGCGAGACGGTGGAGTACGCGAGGACTTTCTTGATGTCCCACTGCGCCAGCCCGATGGTCGCCGCGAAAAACGCCGTCACCGCCCCAACCACGGCCACCGTTAGGCACGCGAGCGGCGCCAACGAGAACAGAAAGGAAGTCCGGGCCACCAGATACACGCCGGCGGTCACCATGGTCGCGGCGTGGATCAAGGCCGACACCGGCGTCGGGCCCGCCATCGCGTCGGGCAACCACACGTAGAGCGGGATCTGCGCGCTCTTTCCAGTGCAGCCCAGCAGCAGGAACAGACAGATCGTCGTGAGCAGCACGCCGCCCACCGGAAGCGAAGCGGCACCTGCCGCGACGCTGGTGAAGTCGAGTGTCCCGAGATTGGCCCAGATCATGAACATCGCGATCAGGAACCCGAAGTCGCCGATGCGGTTGACGATGAACGCTTTCTTGCCGGCGTCCGAATTGGCCTTGTCGTTGAACCAGAAACCGATGAGCAGGTACGATACCAACCCGACCCCTTCCCACCCCACGAACATCACCGGAAAGTTCGCGCCGAGCACCAGCACGAGCATGAACGCGACGAACAGATTCAGGAACGCGAAGTACCGCGCGTACCCCGGATCGTCGCGCATGTACCCCACGCTGTACAGGTGAATGAGCGCGCTCACGCCGGTGACGAACAACACCATCATCACCGAAAGCTGATCCACCTGGAACGCCCAATGCAGCGGCAAGTCCGTGCCGACCGGCATCCACGCGAAGTACGTCCGGATGAACGGCGACTGCATGTGCGCCGGGATCGCGACGAAAATCGCCACGCCCAACGCAAAGGCGAGGAGGAGTACCAGCGGACCCACGATGCTGACCACCACGTGCCACGCGGAGCGACGCGGCTGGTGGTCGTCGTGTCCGTGCGCGGCGTGCGATGCGGAGGCGCCGTGCCCGGGGGGGGAGGGGGGCGCGTCGTGATCGTGCGGAGCGGACGGATCGGCTGGCCCCGGATGATACGATGTGAAAAGCGAGATGAGCCCGTTGATCACGAATCCGATCAGCGGGAGCACGGGGAGCAGCCACACCAGTTCGGCCACCGATCCGGTGAGCGGATGCGCACCACCGGGCACGGCCAGAGGGGGGGGTGCCTGGAGCATCAGCCTTTCAGGAGATTGATGTTCTTGAGGTCCACTGTCTCGTGGTGGCGGAAGATCGCGATGATGATGGCCAGCCCAACGGCCGATTCGGCGGCAGCCACGGCCATGACGAAGATCACGAACACCTGCCCCGACGCGCCGTACAGCCGGCTCAGCGCGATGAAAGACAGATTCACGGCGTTGAGCATGAGCTCCACGCACATGAAAATGATGATCGCGTTCCGTCGCGTGAGGACGCCGACGACGCCGATGACGAACAACAGCGCCGAGAAGAACAGAGCTTCTGGAACCATTTCAGCCTCGACGCTTGGCGAGAACAACGGCACCGACGATGGCGACGAGCAACAGAATACTCGTGAGCTCGAACGGTAGCAGGTACTGTCGGAACAAGGGCTCGGTGATGGGCACGGTGATGTTCGTGCCGCGCGGCAGGTCGGGTAGCAGCGGCGGAAGCTTCTGCCGCGCCAGCACGAGCAGCTCCGCCACCAGCACGAGTCCCGCCACGCCGGCGGCGATCCGCGCCCCCGTACCCTTGATGTCCGCCGCCGCTGACGGCTGTCCAAGGTTCAACAGCATGACGACGAACAGAAACACCACCATGATCGCGCCGGCGTACACCAGCACCTGCACGGCGCCGACGAACTGCGCGTCCATCATGATGTAGAGCGCGGCCAGGCAGAACATCGTGTTGACCAACCACAACGCCGCGGCTACGGGGTTCTTGCGCGTGACGAACGTGATCGCCGATGCGACGCCAATCACGCCGAACAGATAGAAGAAGAACTGGTAGAGAAACCCGTATTGCATCACTCGCCCCTGGGGTCGGCGGGGTCCCACATCTCGCACACCGGATGCGTTTGCGAGGTGAGCCGCTCGAGGTCGTACACGAACCCGGCGCGACTGTACTCTGAGTTCTCGTAGTGCCGCCCTACGTGAATGGCCTCTTCTGGACACACTTCCTGGCAGTAGCCACAGAAGATGCATCGGAATTCGTCGATCTCATAGATGAGCGGGTATCGATTCCCTTCCTCATCCTCGCCCGGTACGAGCTTGATGCAGTTGGCGGGGCAGATCTGCGGACAGAGCCCGCACGCGACGCACTTGGCCTTCCCATTCTCGTCCGTAAGCATGCGGTGGGTGCCGCGCCACCGCGGCGAAAGATCCCACTTCTGTTCCGGATACTGCCACGTCACCTTGTGCGGATTGGCCAGATGCTTGAAGGTGATGGCCATGCCCTTGAGCATCGCGCGGACGTAGCTGGTCTGCTGCATGGGGCGCTCGAGCACTTTTACCTGAATCGACATTGCTCAATCTCCCTGGGCAGGCGTTATGGGGCGCTCGGACATGGCCTGGAGCCGCGCGATCTCATCGGCGTCCAATCGACCATACGCAGGACTCACGATCCGGCCCCGATCGAGAATGAAGAACACGAGCACGGCAAGCACGATGTTCAGCGCGCCCAGGATGGCCCAGTAGATGGGGACCACGCCCGCCCAACGCGCCACCGGTGATATCCCCGCCGCATCCAGGCTCAACACGGCGGCCGCCATCACCACGAGATACCCCAGCCCGAGCGGAAGCATCACCTTCCATCCCACGCTCATCAACTGGTCGTACCGGAAGCGCGGCAGCGTCCACCGGATCCACATGTAGAGGAACAGGAAGAAGCTCGTTTTCAGGGCAAAGAACACGAGCGTGACCAACGTCTTCCATCCGGCCCACGGTGCCGTATTGGCCGTGGTCCAGAACGGCACGGCCCAACCGCCGAAAAACAGCGTGGACAGGAGCGCGCTGGCGGTCACCATGTTCGAGTACTCGGAGATGAAGAACATCGAGAACTTCATCGAGCTGTACTCGGTGTGGTAGCCGGCGATAAGTTCCGATTCCGCCTCGGGAAGATCGAACGGAAGGCGGTTCGTTTCGGCGAACGCGGCGACGAGAAACAGGAAGAAGCCGATGAGCAGCGGAAACGCGTTCCATCCGCTCAGCACCTGCTGGCGCACGATCGCGCTCAGCGAGACGTTCCCACTCAACAGCAGCACCGACACCACGGCAATGCCCATCGACACTTCGTAGCTGATCATCTGCGCGCTCGATCGCAGGCCGCCGAGCAGCGCGTACTTGTTGTTCGAGCTCCATCCTGCGATCACGATGCCGTATACGCCCAACGACGCGATGGCCAGAATGTACAGAAATCCGATCGGCAAATCCGCGATCGACATGTCGACCAGGCCCCACCGCGTCGGCAGCGGCGCGGCGAACGGAATCACCGCGAACGTGATCAGGGCGGGAATGAACGACAGCACCGGCGCCAGGATAAACATCGGCCCGTAGGCGGCATCCGGGTACGTCTCCTCCTTCATGATGTTCTTGAGCCCGTCGGCCAGCGGCTGGAACAGGCCCCAGGGCCCAACCCGGTTAGGCCCGTGGCGATCCTGAATCCATGCTGAGATCTTTCGCTCGGCGAGCGTGAGGTAGGCGATGGTCACCATGAGTACGGTGAACACGACCAGAATCTTGATGATCGTGAACCACAGCCAGGGCGCGCCGTGCACCGGCTCCTGCGGGTCGTACGCGTGCTGCAGCAGCAGCAGCGCGGCGTCGAGGGTCATCGCGCCGTCTCCGCCGGTTGGGCGCCGGTGACGAGGAGCTGTCCCCTGGCGCCGAGCGTTTCATAGCTCAAGCCGGCAAATTCGGGCCGCGCCGCGGCGAGTGCGGCGAACGCCTCGCTGGACACCGTGTACCCCGCGCGCTCGCCCAGGAACACCAGCACGTCTCCCACCGACCACCACACCGGGTGCGCCATACCCGGTCCCTGCCTGGCCTGCCGGTCTTGCTGCACGCGGCCGCGCAGATTGGTGAACGTGCCCTCCTCTTCCGCCACGTTCGTGGACGGGAGCGCCACGATCACGTTGGCCGAGACGTCGGGCATGACGGTGCCGATGACGATCACCGCGTGCGCGCGCGCCACGGCAGCCGCGTCGGCCGGCGTGATGTCATGGTCGGCGATCACCAGCACATCGCCGGCGCCCAGCCCGTCCAACGGCGTGTCGCTCTTGGTGAAGCCGAACAGCTCCGCCGCCCGCACGTTGGCCGCGCGCTCGGCGCGCAAAGCGAGGTCCGGAACGCCCGGCAGCGGCGCCTCGGGGCCGCGCTCCACACGGAACGCGCCCGCGCCGCCACTGCGCTCGAACAGCCGCGACAACGTCCAGAGCGACTCGTTGGACAACATCGGACTCGCGAGCACGAACGCCCGCCGGCCGTTGAGGTGGAGGGCCGCGGCACGCAGGGCCTCGTCCCATCCCGCCGCGGCCCGGCGATCCCCCCCCCCCCGCCTAACGAGCGGCGCCTCGATCCGGTCGGTGCGGTTCATCCAGCGGTAGTCCAGCCGCCCGTGATCGCAGAGATAGTAGTGATTCACGTCCTCGTTCGTGCGCGGCCGCATGCGCACCACCACGTTGTCGCGCGTCTCGAGAATCGTGTTGCAACCCTGCGTGCAGTTGGGGCAGATGGAAGCGGTGCGATCCAATTCCCACGCCCGTGCCTTATTCAGAAAATCCTTGGATAGGAGCGCCCCGACCGGACACAGGTCGATGACATTCGCGGCCCACGGATGCGTGAGCCCCTTGTCCTCGGCCTTACCGATCACCGCGCGATCGCCGCGCTCGCTCACGTTGAGCACCGTATCCTGCGCCACCTCGTCCATGAAGCGCACGCACCGCGTGCACAGGATGCAGCGGTTGGTCACGTACAGCACGTCGCCGCCAAAATCCTCGGCCGGATTGAATCGCTTGGGATCCAGCGACCGACCCGCGGCGGCGCCTTCGCGATAGGTGTAATCCTGCAGTTCGCACTCGCCCGACTTGTCGCAGATCGGACAGTCGAGCGGATGGTTGAGCAGCAGAAACTCGAGCACGCCCTTGCGCGCCTCGAGCGCGCGGTCGGTAAAGACGTGCACCACCTGCCCTTCCGCGACCGCTGTCTGGCACGCCGGCGCGAGCTTCGGCGCCTTCTCGACTTCCACCT
>JANWIF010000153.1 GCA_025450035.1 Gemmatimonadaceae bacterium | reverse complement strand
GGCGGGGCGGGGGACTCGTTGCAAGCAATACTGCAGCGCGACTTCGACTACGGCGACCGGATCCAGGTGATAAGCGGCGATGCAGTCAATCAGACCGCAGCGCAACAGGCCGCTAGCAATACTGTCGACTACAAAATCTGGAAAGCGTTGGGCGCAGCGGCCATCGTGCAGGTGTCGCTCAACGGGGCCACAGCGCACGTCGTTGTGTACGACGTCGCCGCCAAGAAGGCAGCGGCAGCGCGGGACGTACCCATCCCGGGTGTACCGGGCACCGAAGATTGGCGCATGGATGTGCACTCGATGGCCGATGAGGTCGAACGGTGGATCACCGGTGTGCGCGGCATCGCGGCCACACGCATCCTGTACGTTCGGGGCACCCGAGTGTACGTTATAGACGCCGACGGGTACAACGTTCATTCCGCGAGCGAGCCGGGCACCGTGGTAGCGCCAGCGTGGTCGCCTGATGGACACACCATCGCGTACAGCGAATTGGTGAAGAGTGGCTGGAACATCGTGATTCGCGATTTGACGAGCGGCCGTGATCGCACCGTGACATCCACGCCGGGCGGGTTGAACATCACTCCGGCGTTCTCGCCGGATGGTCAGTGGATCTGCTACGCGCACGGCGTGGAGAACGGAACCGATCTCTACATAGTGAGCGCGTCCGGTACCGGGGACGCGCGCCGCGTGACGGTGGGGCGGGGGACAGACAACGTGTCGCCAACATTCAGCCCCGATGGTGCGCGCCTGGCGTTCACGTCGGGGCGAGCGGGCCATCCGGAGGTGTACACCGCGGATGCCGATGGCTCGAACGTCGCCCTGTTGACGCCGTTCAACTTTGGCGACCAGAACTATCGGAGTAATCCTGACTGGTCACCCGATGGTCGTCTTATCGCGTTTCAGTCGCAGCTCGATGGGCGGTTTCAGATCATGACCATCACCTTGCGCGACCAGACCGTGAAGCAACTCACGAGTGAAGGGATCAACGAAGATCCCTCTTGGGCGCCAGATGGGCGACATCTGGTGTTCACATCGAGTCGGACGGGAGTGAAGCAGCTTTTCATTCTGGATTCCGAGTCCGGGCGTACCCGACAGTTGACGCATGACCCGGGCGCCCGATTGGCCGCGTGGTCGCACTACGCCGGCCACACGCCGTAGACCGTGCTCTTTTTTTCCTCGCTGCAGAGGACCACACATCACTGGGGGATGTCATGACTGGTAAGACCCGCCTCGTTCCATTCGTATTGTTAGCTGTTGCGGCAGCCGCTGCCTGCTCAAAAAAGCAGCCTCCCACGGAAGCGCCTGCACCGCAGCAAGGTCCTAACCAGGACAGCATCAATGCGGAGCAGGCACGTCGCGATTCGATCGCCCGCGCCGACGCCGCGCGCCGCGATTCGATCGCTCGCGCCCAGGCCGATGCGGCGAAGATGAGCGCGGCGCGCGACGCCGCCACAAAGGCGCTTACGCAGGTGATCTACTTCGACTTCGACAGCGACGTGCTCAAGGATGACGCCAAAGCCGCGCTCGATGCGAAAATCGGGATTCTCAACGCAAGCGCCGACGTGAAGATTCGCATTGCCGGCAACACCGACGAGCGCGGTTCGGACGAGTACAACCTCGCTCTCGGCCAGCGCCGCGCCGCGTCCGCCAAGCGCTATCTCACGGATCATGGGATCAGCGGCGATCGCGCCGACATCATCAGTTACGGTGAGGAGCGTCCGGTGGCGACGGGTCACGATGAAGCATCGTGGTCGCAGAACCGGCGTGATGAATTCGAGATCACGGCCGGCGCCGACATGATCAAGGGAGCCCCATGAGGACCGTATTTCGGCGTCTCGCTCCGGTCGCGCTCGTGGCGACCGGGGCGTGCTTCGCCACCAGCAATGACGTCAAGCTGCTGCAGTCGCAGGTGGAAACGCTGCAACAAGCGCAGTCCCGCTCGGACGTGGCGCGCGCGGCGCAGCTCACGCAGGTAATCGCGTCGCTCGGATTGGTGCGCGACTCGCTTGGCATCATGAGCACCCGCATGATCAAGATGCAGGGCGACGTGCGCGGCGACCTGTACGACCTCGGGCAGCAGCTCATTCAGGTGCAGCAGCTCACCGGGCAGAGCCAGAATCGCCTGCAGGACCTGCGCGCATCGCTCGAAGCTCGCAATCAGCAGGAGAGCAGCGGCCAAGCGCAGCCCGCGTCGCCAACGACAAGTGGTGCGGCGGTGAAAGCGCCGACCGGGGCGGGAGCGCCAGGCGCGACTCCGGCACCGTCCAACGTTCCCGGGCCTAACCAACTCTATCAGCTTTCGATGGAGCAGCTGCAGCGCGGGAGTCCAAGCGCGGCGCGCATCGGATTGCAGACGCTGCTGCAGCAGTATCCAACGGCCGACATCGCGCCGGAGGCCCAATTCTATCTCGGCGAGGCGTATCGCGCCGAGGGAAATGCGCCGGCGGCCGACAGCGCATACGCTGTGGTGCTGCAGCGATTCCCCAAGTCGCCCCATGCGCCGACCGCGCTCTACAAGCGTGCGTTGTACATGGAGCAGCAAGGGAATCTGACTGGTGCGCGCGCGGCGCTGAACGATCTCATCACCGCGTACCCGCGATCCGACGAGGCCGCGTTGGCGCGCGATCATCTGCGCGACATGAAGTGAGCGCGAGACGCGCGGAGTCAGGGAGTCACGCATGGCGCGGCAGAACAGCGGAGAGATGCCCTTCCTCGATCACCTCGAGGAACTGCGGTGGCGGATCATCTGGTCGCTGGCCGCGCTCATCGTTGGAGTCGGGCTGGCGTTCGTCCTGCTGATGAAGATCGACGTGATCGGGCTGCTCGAGGGCCCGATCGCGCCGTACCTGCATGGCCGGAAGCTCGTCTACACGCACCCCGGCGACCCATTCTCGATCGTGCTCAACGCGTCGATGGTGCTCGGCGTCGTGCTCGCCCTGCCGTTCATCATCTATCAACTCTGGGCCTTCGTCTCGCCAGCACTATACCGGCACGAGAAGAAGGTCGTGATCCCTCTGTTTTTGTTCGCCACGTTTCTGTTTCTGTCCGGTGTTGCGTTGGCGTTCTTCGTCGTGCTGCCGCTGGCGGTAGAATGGCTCATGAGCTTTCAGACCCAGGCGCTGGAGCCCATGATCACGGCCACCGAATACTTCGGGTTTGCCACGAGCATGGCGCTCGCGTTCGGCCTCTGCTTCGAGTTGCCGATCGTGATCCTGGCGCTCGCCGCGCTCGGGATCGTCACGCCGCAATTTCTGAACAAGTACCGCCGTCACGCGCTGGTGGTGTGCGTCATCATCGGTGCGTTTCTCACGCCGGGCGATCTGGTGTGGACAACGATCGCGATGGCGGTGCCGCTGTATTTCCTCTATGAAGTAAGCGTTCTCCTGACCTACGGGGTCTACCGGCGCCGGCAGCGTAGTCAGGCGCGGCGCGAAGCGGCCGAGGCGGCGGAGGCCGAGGGCGCGGGACGGCGCGAGGCCACGGCGTGATCTGGCGCGGCCTCGCCGCCGCGGTGCTGGTGCTTCCGGGCGCCGCAGTGGCGCAAGGAATCCCGACCGCTCCGGTCGCGCGGCCGCCCGTGGCTCTCGACACCGGGCAAGGCCGGCCGACGGTGCGCGCGCCAGGAGACACCACGCACGGCGACACCTCGCGCGTCAAACGGGACCTGGTGCAGTGGAACGAGCCTGACTCGGTGATGAACGCGCTCATGAATCGCCCGGGCTATACGGTGACCCGGTATCAGGGAAACACGGCGGTGTTCGACGCGCCGAGGCATGCGCTCGATCTGTCCGGAAAATCGGCGGTGCAGCGCGAGCAGACGGTACTGGTGTCGGACACGATCTTCTACAACGACTCGGCACGCATCGTCCGCGCCCGCGCGGCGCCCAACGACACCATCATCCTGCGCGACCCCGCGCAGGGCGCGTCGGATCTCGTTGCGTTAGGCGGGCTGGAGTATGACATCACGCGCCACAAGGGCATCGCCGAGCGGCTCAGCACGTCATCGGCACAGGCCGGCCAGACGTGGTTCGTGGCCAGCAACCGCGGCGCGGTGAAAGGAGACACCACGGGACACGGCCACAACACGTCGTACGCGCTCGACGGGTCGGTGACGAGCTGTGATCTCCCCGACCCGCACTATCACTTCCAGTCGAAGGAGATCAAGATCGTGTCGCGCCACATCCTCGTCGCGCGCCCGGCGGTGCTGTACATCGAGGACATTCCGGTGTTGTGGCTGCCGTTCATCTTCCAGGACATGCGCAGCGGCCGGCGCAGCGGCATCATCCCGCCGCGGTTCGGGCTCTCCGACATCGTCCGCACATCGGCCAACTACCACCGGGAAGTGGACAACCTGGGCTACTACTTCGCGATCAACAATTACATGGATGCCACGGCGTCGCTCGATTGGCGCAGCGGCAACGTCACGCAGTTAGGCGACGTGGGTTGGACGCGCTGGAATGGCGAGTGGGAGTACCGATGGCTCGACCGGTTTCTCTCGGGACGCGTGGGCGTGTCGTACTCGACGTACAGCGACGGACAGAAGAGCCTCAACCTCGCGTGGAACCACCAGCAGCAGTTCTCGCAGACCAGCAGCCTGAACGCGAGCATCAACTACTCGAGCAACACCACGGCCATCCGCCAGCAAGCCTTCACGGTGGCGCAGGCCCTGGCCGCCATCGCGTCCTCGCTCAACTTTCAACAAGGGTTGGGGCCGGCCAACATCAGCATCGGCGGAACGCGCACCCAGTACACGGGCCGCACGGAAATCGATCAGAACTTCCCCAACCTGAGCGTCACCACCAAACCCGTCAGTGCGGGCTCGTGGCTGCTCTGGTCACCTCAGCTCTCGGTGAACAACAGCGAGAACCTGAACATGGACGCGGCTCCCTTCGTGTATACGCCCGGCACCAACGGCGCCGCGTTCGACAGCGTGCAGGTGAAGGCCAGCCAGCGCAACACGACGGCGTCGTTCCAGACGCCTGTGCGAATTTTCGGCTTCACCTGGCAAAACAGTTTCACGTACTCTGACAAGGAGAACAATTTCCCACAGGCGTTCGACGTGCGCGACTTCAACACCGGCGCGCTCATCACGCGGCGCATGTACGCGTCGAGCTATCTGACATCGATCGATTGGCAGACCGGCATCAGTCTCCCGACCATGATGCAGAGCACCCTGAAGCTTTCGCCGTTCATCAGCATCGTGAACGCGGATCCATCCGATGGATTCTGGGTGAGAAGCCAACTGAGCGGCGGCCAGCTGGTGACGCAGTCGAAGACGCTGCAATACGGACTCGCAGCATCGCCCACGCTGTTCGGATTCTTTCCCGGGTTCGGGCCATTCGCGCGCATACGGCACTCCATCTCGCCGCGCATCACGTTCACCTACGCCCCGGCCTCGACGGTGAGCGATGAGTTCCTGCGCGCCCTGAACAAGACGCGCGGCACGTATCTCGGCGGCATCGCGCAGGAAAACGTGTCGCTCCAGGTCGATCAGGTGATCGAGGCCAAGCTCAAGAGCCGGAACGACACCAACCCCGACGCCGGTCAGAAGATCAAGCTGCTGGCGGTGAGCTTCGATCCGCTGAGCTACAATTTCGTGCGCGCGCGGCAGGGCCTCAGCGGCTTCAACTCGCCTACCTTCGGCTACCGTGTGAGCTCCGACCTCCTGCCCGGGTTCGATCTCGCCGTCCAGTACTCGCTCTTTCAAGGCGATCTGCAGAGCGACACGGCCCGGTTCAAACCGTTCCGTACAGGTATCACCGCGTCGTTCTCGATCGGGAAGAACAACAACCCGCTCACCGCGATCGCCAAGATCTTCGGCGCCAAGAGTGCCGACACCACGAATTCCGCGAACAATGCGTCGACGCAGGCGCTGAACCAGCAGCCGAACATCGCCGGGCCGTCGGGATCTCGTTACGGCATGGGGATTCCAACGGGTGCCGGGTGGACCGCGTCCTTTCAGTTCTCATCGTCGCAAAGCCGGCCGATTCCGGGTGCGCGCGTGTACGATCCGCGCATCGCCTGTCAGGTGCTCATCAACGATCCGGTGAACTACAACAGGTGTCTCAATACGCCGCAGCCGGCGGACACGTTACAGCAGACCATCGCCGGCGGAGCGCCATTCGTGACGCCGGCGCTCACCACACTGCGGGCCAACACGTCGTTCAGCCTGACGCCCAAGTGGGCACTGCAGTGGTCGACGGGATATGACTTCCGACTGCACCAGTTCTCGGACCAGGACGTCGGCCTCCAGCGGGACATGCACGACTGGCGCGCCATTTTTCATTTTTCTCGCGCGCCCAACGGAAATTTTGCGTTCAGCTTCTTTATCGCGCTGAAGGCCGAGCCCGATCTCAAGTTCGACTACAATCGCAGCACGTACCGGCCTGTGACCGGCACGCAGTAGCCAGGGGGTGTCATCGCGGTGGCGCGAGAGTTGTCCACTGGCGTGGACGGCGCGCCGACATGCAGAAGACTAACGCGTTGCGATGTCGACGTTTCCCGGCGCCCGCCGGGCGGCCCGCGGCGTGCAACAGAACGCGTACGAACTCGAACTCCAATGGAGACTGACATGCGACGCACGCTCGTGGTCGCCGGTGCCGTCGTGGCGCTCGCTGCTTGTTCATCGAGCAATGCCAACATCACGGGGACCTCCCCGCTCACGGCACCGACCAACCTCAGCTATCAGCTGATTCCCAGCGGCACGCCCGATGCCCCGGTAGGGATCGACCTCAGTTGGGCACCGGTCACCGACCCGAATGTCACCAACTATGCGGTGTATTCGAGCCCCACACTCGGCGGCACGTTCAACCTCCGCGCACAAACCACGTCGCCGTCGTTCTCGGACCTGGGCACGCCGGACGCGCAGTACTACGTGACGTCGATGGCCTCCGACGGATCACAGAGCGCCGCGTCCAACACCATCACCGTGGACAACACGGAACTGCTGCCGTCGCCCGCTGGACTGTTCGCGATCGCGCTGAACCAGGCCGTCCAGCTGTCGTGGTCGAGCAACGCGCGGACCGCGAACCCGTCCGCGTTCAGCTACTATCGGCTTTACTCCACCGCGTACGATCTGGACAACAACCTGTGCGACACGACGTGGGTGCTCGAGGGGACCACGGTGTCGGAGGACTTTATCGCCAGCGGCTTGCCTAACGGGCAGCCGCGGTGCTTCGACGTGAGCGCGATCAGCGCCGATGGCCACGAGAGCACCTGGCCCACGCCCGTAGCGTCCACACCGCGGGTCGATGCGCGCAACGTGCTGCTCTTCGCGTCGCAGGATTCGGTGAACAAGAGTGGATTCAGTTTTGACCTGCCCTCCACGGGCGCGCTCGGTCAAGTACTCGCCGGAAATCGCACGGATATCGATTTCCGCTTGGACCGGCACGGTGATGGCACGCTCTGGATGGTACCAGTACGCACCGGAACGAGCGTCGCGCTGTTCAGTACGCAGGCAATCTCCGATCTGACCTCGATCGACCTCGCACCCGAGAGCGGCTACTCGACCAGCGCCATCCAGGCACAGGTCAGCTTCGGGTACGTGTTCGAGACCACGTTGCCGGACGGCCTGCACTTTGCCGGCCTGCGCATCACGGCTGTGGGACCGAACTACGTGATCTTCGACTGGTCGTATCAATCGGATCACGGGAATCCGATGCTGGACGTGGCGCGACAGCGGTAATTGGTGGTTGGTGGTTGGTAATTGGTGGTTGGTAACCGGCGAGACTCACCTACGGAGTCGACAGTGCAACCGACCACCAACTGGCAATTACCAACTACCAACTCCCAACCGCCACGCATACATTCTCCACCATGTCGTCTCCCCAAGCTTTGCTTCTCGACGGCGATTCGCTCACCGTCGAGGATGTGTATCGCGTGGCTGTCGAACGGGTGCCGGTAGGGTTGTCCTCGCGCGGGCGCGACCGCATTGCGCGCGCGCGAGCGGTGGTGGTCGAGGTGCTGGGCCGAGGCGAGCCGGTGTATGGCGTGACGACCGGATTCGGGAAGTTGTCCGACGTGGCCATCCCAAGTGATCGACTCCGCGAGCTGCAGGTAAATCTGGTTAGGAGCCATGCCGCCGGGGTGGGCGCGTCGTTGCCCGATCGCGAAGTGCGGGCGATGATGCTGTTGCGCGCGAACGTGATCGCCAAAGGCTATTCTGGTGCGCGGCCCGACCTGGTGGAGCTGCTCGTGGGGATGCTGAACGCCGGGTTGGCGCCGGAAATCCCGGAGCAGGGAAGCGTTGGGGCGAGCGGTGACCTCGCCCCGCTCGCGCACCTTGCGCTGACCCTGATTGGCGAGGGCATCCTGTGCCGCGACGGGGCGTGCGCACCGGCGGCCGACGTGTTGCGGAGCGCCGGGCTGCGTCCCGTCGTGCTCGAGCCCAAGGAAGGGATCACCCTTATCAACGGGACGCAGGCGCACACGGCCGTCGCGGCGTTGGCGCTCGTCGATGCGATGCGATTGTGGCGCGCCGCGCACGTGGCCGGCGCGATGTCCCTGGAAGCGCTGATGGGAACGCCGGTGGCGTTCGACGAGCGCATTCACGCGGCGCGCGGCCAGGTTGGGAAGACGGAATCTGCGGCGGTGCTCCGTGCCCTCCTTGCCGACAGCGAGATTCGTGAGTCGCACCGGCGCGGTGATCCCCGCGTGCAGGATGCGTACGCGCTGCGCTGTATGCCGCAAGTGCACGGACCCGTGCGCGATGCGTTGCGGTTCGCCGAGTCGGTCATCGCGCGTGAGTTGAACGCGGCAACCGACAACCCTCTGGTTGTGGATGGCGCCGAGTTATTGAGCGGCGGCAACTTTCACGGCCAAGCAGTCGCGATGGCGCTCGATGTGATGGCCATCGCGCTCACGAATCTGGCGACAATTTCCGAGCGGCGCATTGACCGGTTGCTGCACCCCGACCTGAACTTCGGCTTGCCGCCGTTTCTGGCGCGCGACGCCGGCGTGAATAGTGGCTTCATGATGGCGCAGGTGAGCGCGGCGGCGCTGGCCAGTGAATGCAAGGTGCTCTCGCATCCGGCGAGCGTGGATACGATTCCTACCGGCGGCGGGAAGGAAGATGTGGTGCCGATGGCGATGGGCGCCGCGTGGAAGTTGCGTCGCGTAGTGCAGAACGTGCGCTACGTGGTGGCTATCGAGCTGCTGTGCGCGGCGCAGGGCGTAGAACTGCGGACCCCGCTTCGTCCCGCGCGGCGGGTCGCGGAGGCGATCGCGGTGATCCGTCGCCATGTGCCACCGCTGGAACGCGACCGCCCGTTGAGCGGTGACATGCGCCTGGTTGCCGACGACATCGCGGGCGGCGCGTTCGATGCGATCGTCGCGCCGAGCACGGCGCCCACCCCGTCGCCCAGTTAGGCGCAGACAGGCGGGCGGGTCGCGTAATGCTGTCGTCCCGGTTCGCGCCCTGGCACGTGCCGCTGTTCGCGGCCAAGTACGCGTGGCTTACCCTCCGCCATCGCCCCATCCTCGTGCACTTCGAGGTGACGATGCGCTGCAACGCACACTGCGACTTCTGCGACTACTGGAAGACGGACGCCTCGGCGCGGGAGCACGAGTTGCGCAGCTTCGCCGACGCGGCGCGCTTTTTCTCGCCGATCATGATCACCTTCACCGGCGGCGAGCCGCTGCTGCGGCGCGATCTCGAAGATCTTGTTGCCGGCGTGGCTCGCGCGACCCGGTTGCGCTACATCACCGTCATCACGCACGGCGGCATGCTCACTCCTGAGCGCGCGCGGTCGCTCTGGGACGCGGGTCTCAACCAGTTCAACATCTCGCTCGATTTCCTGGATGAGCGTCACGATGTGGCGCGCGGCATTCCCGGGCTCGCGAGCAAAATTCTGGACTTGGTGCCGCAGCTTCAGCGCGTCGGGATCGACAGCATCCGCTTCAACACGGTGATCAAGCGCGAGAACCTGTCCGGTGTCGTGGCTATCGTACACCGGGCGCGCGAGCTCGGCGTCGGTGTGTCATTCAGCACGTACACGGACCTCAAGAACGGCAATCCGGAGCATCGCATTGCCGGCGACCAGCTCGACGAGCTCGACGCCGTGATCGACGAGCTTCTGTCCATTAAACGTCGCCGTCGAGGTCTGATCGTCAACTCCGACCACTATCTACGGCAGATTCCCCGGTACGCGCGGGGCGAGCTCCACGAGCCTTGCCTGTCGGGGATGCGCACGATCCACATCGACCCCATGGGCTACGTGCGCCGCTGCCCGGATTTCCCGAACGATTTCCATTGGAAGGCGTTCCGGACTTACCACCCTATCGCCTGCAACGCATGCTTCTACGCCTGCCGCGGCGAATCACAGGCACCGTTGACGATGTCGAGGGTACGGGATGTGATGGCGTGAAGGGCCGGCGAAGAGGAAAGCAGGAGGAGGGATCGATGTTGTT
>JANWIF010000152.1 GCA_025450035.1 Gemmatimonadaceae bacterium | reverse complement strand
TCGGTCGTAGTCGTCTTCCCGGCATCGATGTGCGCCATGATGCCGATGTTCCGGTAATGATTGAGCGGTGTGACGCGTCCCATAATATTCTGCTATCGCTGCCCGGCTCGGGTCCGATGAAATCCAGCAAAAAAACGGGTGGACCGGACGCTCCATACAGGAGCCGGTATCCATCCGCTGCCGCCGGGTGCACTCGCCACTGATGCGCGGGTGGGGACCCAAGGGCGCGCCGAGTCGCCTCTGCAGCCGCTCGGCGGTTTGATTGTAGCCACGGAAATGTATCCGAGGTAAAGGTGAAGTCAATGGACTGCATAGGGAAGCGCGCACCGAAGGCGCGCCTCCCCCGCCGCCTGACACTTCTTGACAAGCCACGGCGTATGCCTCTTCAGAGGTCGCTCGCCACATGTACTCCACCTGCCTGTTCTGCAACCGCCCGCTCGGCGCCAACGAGGCGCTCGAGACGTTTCCCGTTGGCAAGCGCCTGGCCTTCGACGCCGCCAAGGGACGCCTCTGGGTAGTGTGCCCGCACTGCGAGCGCTGGAACCTCTCGCCGCTCGACGAACGCTGGGAAGCGATCGAACAAGCCGAACACTTGTACCGCGACTCACGCCGCCGCGTGGCCACCGACAACATCGGCCTCGCCAAAGTCCCCGACGGCACCACGCTGATCAGAATCGGCACCCCAATGCGCCCGGAGTTCGCCGCGTGGCGCTATGGTGACCAGTTCGGACGGAGACGACGACGCCAGATGCTGCTCGTGGGCGGCGGAGTGGTCGCCGTTGGCGGCGTATTCGCGGTTGGCGCGTGGGCCGGAGTGGTCGGCGGATTCTGGTGGCTGGGCGCACGAGCCGGCAGCACGATCATCAACGGCAATCCCGAAACCGTGGTGGCGAGGATCAAGACGGAACAGATCGGCGTCGTCCACGTCCGTCGTCGCCACCTCGCCGAGACGTCGCTCGGCCGCAGCACCGATGGTGCTCTGGCAATCAATCTCAGATTCAAGAACGGCCAAGCGCGATTCGAAGGACGCGAAGCGGAGCGCATCGCGGCCATCGTCATCCCCAAAGTGAACAGGTTTGGCGGCAGCAAGGAAACGATTGCCAGAGCTGTAACGGAAATCGAGCAAACCGGCGGCGCCGAGGGCTTCCTCGACCAGCTCACGCGCTCGTCGCACGTGTACACCCAGCCGCGACAGCGCCCGGGCAGGCGCTGGCGGGGCCGCGCGTTCGGATCGAACGGCCTCAACAAGCACGGCCTCTTCGGACTTCCCGGCGAGTACCGCCTCGCACTCGAGATGGCGCTCCACGAAGAGTCGGAGCGCCGCGCAATCCAGGGCGAACTCGGCGACCTCGAACGCGCGTGGCGAGAGGCCGAAGAGATCGCGGCAATTTCCGACGACATGTTCGTGCCGCCCGGTGTCACGCAGGCGCTCGAGCGAATGCGCGGCGGCCAACTCCCGCACGACACGCCCCCCCTTGCCAGTGACATACAGTCATCGTAATATATATTCCATGGAACGCACGACGGTCTTTCTCGACAAGTTGCTGCTCCGACGGGCCCGTGAACTCGCGCGGCGCGAAGGCAAGAGCTTCGCGGCGGTGGTGCGCGAGGCGCTCGCCGTGTACGTGACGTCCACCGACCGCCCGCCGTCGCGGCTTCCCAGCATCGCGGGCAGCTTTGCCAGCGGGCACGCGGACACATCCGAGCGCGTGGATGAGCTGCTCTGGACGGAGCCCCACCGCTGACCGTCCTCGCGGACACCGGCGCCCTGTATGCGCTCATCGACCGCGATGACGGCTGGCACCTACGCGTTCGATCCTGGTGGCAACACTCCAGGGAGGATGTCCTCGTCCCGGCCGTCGTCCTCCCGGAGGTCGCGCATCTGCTTGGGCAGCGGATCGGCAGCATGGCGGAAACCGCGTTCGCGCGTGCCGTCGGAACGGCAGAGTTCACGCTCGAGCCGCTGCTGGTCGAAGATGTGGAGCGCGCGGCGGACCTCATGTCGATCTACGCCGACACTCCGTTAGGCCTCGTCGACGCGTGTGTCGTTGCCGCCGCCGAGCGGCTCGAGATCCTCGGCGTGCTCACCACCGACCGCCGTCACTTCTCCCTCGTCCGCCCCCGCCACGCCAGCGCATTCCGGCTGTTGCCGTAGCACCCGGCACACACGACCCTCGGGCCCACGCGCCTGACGTTAGGCGGTACTACCCACCGGCCATCGCCCCCACGATCAGCAGCGGCTCGATGCCGGCCACAACCGCTTCGGGCAACGATGCGTCCGGCGACTCGTGGGACAGATCCTGCTCGCAAGCGAAGAATCTCACAAAGTCTCGGCGCCGGTGGGTACCGTGGTCACGGATCGTGCCGCGCAGCATCGGATACCTCGCCTCGAGCGCGTCGAGCACCAGACGCTGCGTCGCGGCGCCGTGGAGTTGCAGCTCCACCTCTCCACCTACCTGCGCCAGCGTCCGCAGATGCTGCGGTAGCACGACCCGGATCATTGCAGCGTCTGCACTTCGACGGAAAGTACGGACGGAAGGTCGCGAACCACGGCCGCCCACGAGCTGCCCGCGTTCGACGATGCGTAGACCTGCCCCCCGGTCGTGCCGAAGTACACCCCGCACGGATCGAGTGTGTCGACCGCCATCGCATCGCGCAGCACGTTCACATAACAGTTACTCTGCGGCAACCCAGCCGTGAGCGCTTCCCACTCGTTCCCACCGGTGCGGCTGCGGTACACGCGAAGCTTTCCATCCAGTGGGAAGTGCTCCGAGTCGCTCTTGATCGGCACCACGTATACGGTGTCCGGCTCGTGCGCGTGCACATCGATGGCGAATCCGAAGTCGGTGGGCAGGTTCCCGCTCACCTCCTGCCACGAGTCGCCCGCGTCGTCGCTGCGCATCACGTCCCAGTGTTTCTGCATGTACAGCACGTTGGGACGCGACGGGTGCATCGCGATGCGGTGGACGCAGTGGCCGACCTCGGCGTTCGGATCGGGAATCCCTTGCGAGCGAAGGCCGCGATTGATCGCCCGCCACGTCTTACCGGCGTCGTCGCTCCGGAATGCGCCCGCGGCGGAAATGGCCACGAAAATTCGGGCAGGATCGCTCGGGTCGAGCACGATCGTGTGAAGGCACATTCCACCGGCGCCCGGCTGCCATCTCGGCCCCGACCCATGCCCGCGCAGCCCGGACAGCTCCTGCCAGGTTTCCCCAGCGTCGGTCGAGCGAAACAGGGCGGCGTCTTCCACTCCAGCGTAGACGGTGTCCGGATCGGTGAGCGACGGCTCGAGGTGCCACACTCGCTTGAACTCCCACGGGTGCGGCGTGCCGTCGTACCACTGATGGGTTCCCGGAACACCGTCGTAGACAAACTTGTTGCCCACCGCCTTCCACGACTTTCCACCGTCGTCGGAACGCTGGATCAGCTGGCCGAACCATCCGTTGGACTGCGACGCGTACAGCCTGTTCTGGTCAACTGGCGATCCCTTGAGGTGATACATCTCCCAGCCCGCAAAATGGGGGCTGCTAACGTCCCAGCGGTCGCGCTTCCCATCCGACGTTAGCACGAACGCTCCCTTGCGTGTCCCAACCAAGATCCGTACGCCGCTCATCGGTCGCTCCTGTCCGAGTGTCCCGGGGGGGGGGCCTCACCGGCGAGCCTCCTCCCACCCCAATGTATCGAACGAACGGCGCCAAAATCGACACCCCCCCCCCCAACCGCTGCCGCACAAATCGGCGCGCTCTTGAAAACTCTGCTTGGCGCGACCATGATCGCTGGTTGAGAATAGCTCGGCCGCTGTCCGCGGGTTGCTACTTCCGGTTTCTCCTCCAGTCCCGAGGTTGTTCCCATGCCCCTGTCTCGTACGGCCGCTGTCGCCACTCTTCTCCTCCTCGCCGGCACGAGCGCGATGGCTGGGCAGACCCCAACGACCGTGCCGTCCCCAACGCCGGCCTCCAGGCCCTCGCCACTCGCGCTTCCCAGCATCCCGTATACCGCGTTCACCCTGGGCAACGGCCTAACGGTGCTCGTGCACGAGGATCACAAAGCGCCCATCGTGGCCATCAATTTCTGGTACCATGTCGGCTCGAAGAACGAATCCGAGGGAAAGACCGGATTCGCCCATCTGTTCGAGCATCTGATGTTCGCGGGGAGCGAGAATCACAACGACCGCTACATCCCGGCCGCGGAAGCGCTCGGCGCCACCGATCTGAATGGCACCACGTCCGAGGATCGCACCAACTACTTCGAGACCGTTCCGGATTCGGCGCTCGATCGCGCGCTCTGGCTGGAGTCGGATCGCATGGGGCATTTGGTGGGCGCCATCGACCAGCAACGACTCGACCTGCAGCGCGGCGTGGTGCAGAACGAAAAGCGACAGGGCGAGAACCAGCCCTACGGCAAAGCGTTCATCACGATCGCCGAGAATACCTATCCCGCGGGACATCCGTACTCCCACGATGTGATCGGGTCGATGGCCGATCTGAACGCGGCCTCGCTGGCCGACGTGAAGGAGTGGTTTGCCGCGTATTACGGGCCAAGCAACGTCACACTCTCGATCGCCGGCGACATCACGCCCGATGTCGCGCGCCAGAAGGTAGAGAAATACTTCGGCGATATTCCGTCGGGGCCGCCGATCACCAAGCAGGGCACGTGGATCGCGAAGATGACCGGCGAGCACCGCCAGATCATGCAGGACCGCGTGCCACAGGCCCGTCTGTACAAGGTGTGGAACGTTCCGCAGTACGGCTCGGCGGATGCGACGTATCTCGACCTGGCATCGGACATTCTCGCGGGCGGCAAATCGTCCCGCCTGTACAAGCGGTTAGTCTACCGGGACCGCATCGCGACGAGCGAATTCGGTTTCATGGACGCGCGTGAGATCGCCGGCCACTTCGTGCTCAGTGCCACCGCCCAACCGAAAGGGGACCTGCGCGCCGTAGAAAAGGCGCTCGACGAGGAGGTGGCGGCGTTCATCGCCACCGGCCCAACGGCCGCAGAATTGGAGCGCGTGAAGACACAGTCCCGTGCCGACTTCGTCCGCGGGATGGAACGCGTGGGCGGTTTTGGCGGCACGTCGGACATCCTGGCGCGCGGCCAGGTGTTCCTCGGCAACCCGGACGCATACAAGGTCCAACTGGAGCGCATCCAACGCGCCACGGCGGCCGACATTCGCGCCGCGGCCAGGCGGTGGCTGAGTGACGGCGTGTACGTGCTCGAGGTGCACCCGTTCCCCACGTACACCACCGCGCCTAACGGAGCCGATCGGAAAACGATGCCCGCGGTCGGAACGCCGCCCGAGGCTCCTCTGCCGCCGGTGCAGCGTGCCACGCTGTCGAACGGCCTCAAGGTGGTGCTCGCCCGGCGCACAGCGATTCCCCTCGTGCGCCTGTCGCTCGTGCTCGATGCTGGTTTCGCCGCCGACAAAGCGAGCGCTCCGGGCATCTCCTCCATGACCATGAAGATGCTCGACGAGGGCACAACCACACGTTCCGCGCTCCAGATCGGAGACGCCCTGGCATCGCTCGGCGCCGATCTGAACGCGGGCTCCGACCTCGACGTGGCCACGGTCTCACTCTCGGTGCTCACGGATAAGCTCACCCCCGCGCTCGATCTGTATTCCGACGTGATTCTCCACCCGTCGTTCCCGGCCACCGACCTCGCGCGCCTGAAACAGAACACCCTCGCGCTCATTCAGCAGGAAAAGGTCTCGCCCACCGGGCTCGCACTGCGTGTCTTCCCCGCCTTACTCTACGGTCAGGGGCACGCGTACGCGCAACCGCTCACGGGGAGCGGCACCGAGGCATCGGTGCGCGCAATGACGCGCGACGATCTCACCCAATTCGCCCGCACGTGGTTCAAACCCAATCACGCGACTCTCGTCGTCGTGGGCGACATCACGCTGCCGGAGCTGACCCCGCTCCTCGAGCACGCGTTCCATGAGTGGAAGCCTGGCGACATTCCCGCCGTGAACATCGCGACGGTCGCCGGACCACCGAAGACCGAAGTGTTCATCCTCGACCGACCCGGCGCCGAGCAGTCACTCATCTTCGCGGGCTCGTTGGTCGCGCCCAAGGCCAACAGCGACTAGATCGCATTCCAGACATTCAACGACGCGTTCGGCGGTTCGTTCAGCTCGCGCATCAACATGAATCTGCGCGAGGACACACACTGGTCCTACGGCGTGTTCAGTTTCGCCATGGACGCGCGCGGCCAGCGCCCCTGGGTCATCTACGCCCCCGTGCAGACGGACAAGACGAAGGAATCGCTCGCCGAGTTGGTGAAGGAGATGCACGACGTGACGACCGATCGCCCGCTCACGGCCGACGAGCTGCAGGGGGCGAAGGATCGCCAGACGCTGACGCTGGCGGGCCGGTGGGAGACCGGGAACGCGGTATCGGCCGCGCTCCAGGAAATCGCGACGTTTGGGCTGCCGGAGGACTATTACCAGACGTACGCGTCGCGGATCAGGGCGCTCACGCCCGCGGAGGTCGCGAAGGTGGCGTCGGAATTCGTGAAACCGAATCACGAGGTCTGGGTCGTGGTCGGCGACCGCGCGAAGATCGAGGCGGGAGTGCGCGAGCTGAACCTCGGCGACCTGCAATTCCTCAACCCGGACGGGTCCGTGCAGGGCACCACCCCGTAGGCTCGACGGCGTTAGGCAGGCCCGGGCAGGGGAGCGCGCGCCGCAGGCACGCGCTCCCCTAGCCTTTCAGCACCGCCTTTGCGTACCGCGCCCATCCGCTCGCGTTTCGCACGTGCGACATCAGGCGGCGGGCGCCCGACATGCGAGCCCGCTCGTCGAACAGCAGATCGTCCGTGCGGTCCCAGGGACGGACGCGGCCGTGGCCGCTCCACCGCGGACGGACGCCGGCCTGCCACATCGTGTAGGCCATCGCCACCGACGGACACACCGATTCGGTGGGCAACAGGTTCGCGGCGAAATGGCGCTCCAACCGCTCGAGGGCAAACGCGGGGAGCGGCGGACGCAGCGCGGCCATCACCTCGTTAGGCACCGGCACGCCCGACAGCGTGCGGGCCAGGCGGAACGTCCAGTAGCAACAGCTGGCGCCGCGGCTCGTGCGCGCCAGCGCCACGAACTCGTCCCACGACACCCGACCGGTACCCATCAGCATCTGCATGTCCCGGAACGTGCGCCACGCGCCGGTCGCCATCATGTGCGACCAGGCAAAATGGAGGCAGAGATGCAGCAGCTGGTCGTGCACCGACGGCACGTACGCCCGTCGCCCGAACGCGATGATCGGCGATGCCCGCGACCACATGTCGGCGGGAGACAGGCGGAACGGGTGCCCCTCGAAAAAGAGCGCCGTGTGCAGCTCGATGCGCACGCCGGTGCCCCGCGAATCCTCGAGTGCGGGCAGGTGCTGATGTCCTTCGAAGAATTCCTGCCGCGCTTCGAGCTCCGTGGTCGACCACCCGGCGTCCAGCAGCACGGCGCGCGCACGAGATGCGTCACCACCCGCCCCCCCGCCCCCACCACCCGAACGCAACAGGAGATCCAGATCGGACATGGGACGCCGCACAAACGATCCATACACGGTGAGTGCCAGCGCCGCTCCCTTCAGCAACAGGACCTCCAACCGCTCGCGGCCCAGCGCCTCCAGCGATTCGCGCAACCGCTGCTCCAGGTGCAGCATGCGGAACTCCGACACCCGCGCCAATCGCTCGAGCGGCAGTGCCTCCGGTGGCAGCGGGCCGCCCGACGCGGCGCACAACCGTTCCCACAACACGGGCTCCGCGCGCTCGCGCGCCGCGAGCGCGCCCAGCGTCTCCCAGTCCAGCGGGCCCGCCAGCAGCGCCCGGACCTGCGCGTCGTTCTCCGCGCCGCCGGCGCTCAACAGCAGCAATCGCGCCTCGGGAGAAAGCATGGCGAAGGGCATGTCGGTCACGTTAGTACTGCGCCAACGTCCCGCTGCGGCGCGCATAGTGCAGCGCCTCGGAGAGCGCGAACAGACTCAGCGCCGTGAGCAGCAGCACGAACCCGACCAGCGTCGCGACATCGGGCAGCACATCGCGGAACGGCACGCCGTCCAACAGCGTTTGCCGCAGCGCGCGCAGGCCATACGTGAGCGGCACCGCGTCGGACAGGCGCGGAATCCACGACGGCATCACCTGGGTCGGATAGTATACGCCGCCTAACAAGCTGGATGCGATGAGCACCCCCGACGCGAGCGGGCCGGCGGTGCGAAACGCCAGCTGCAGCGCCGCGGCGAAAAGCCCAACGGGAAGGTAGGCGAGCACGATGAGCGCCAGGATCACGAGCGAGGAGAACCACGCGCTCCACACCAGGTGCACGCCCAGCACCAGCCCCGCGCCCAACATCACGAGCGCGCGCACCGCCGTCCAGACGAATCCGTACCCGATGAGGCCCGACACCAACGCCGGCAGCGACGCTCGCGTGCTCAGCAACGCCTCGAGCGTGCCGCTCGCGATTCCGGTCGACACGACGCCGGGAACGGAATTCACCGCCGTCATGATGAAGGAGAACGCGATCATGCCCACGAGCAGGAACGCGAAATACTCGCCCCCCTGCGCGACGATCGAGTGGGCCATCGTGCTCTGCAACGCTTTGGCCACGTAATACACCGGCACGATCGTCACCACCAGCGACACGAGCGAGAACACCATCGACAACCGGTAGCTCAGCGCCGTCTTCCAACTCGCGACGACCAACGCCCAGGCTTCACGCATGCGTCGTCACCTCCGTTCCTCCGCCGCCGCGTTGCACGATGCGCTCGATCAGGTCGGCGAGCGACAACGTCACGCGTTCGAAGCGCGAGATCGGCAGTCCCTGCTCCGTGAGAAACGCCAACACCTGCGCCGCACGCTCGGCGCCGCCGGGAATCTCCATCTCCACCTGAAACCAGCCCTCATCATCGGTTCCGCGCCCCTCCACGTCGCGCGCTACCCCGCGCTCCGCCAGCGCGGCCAACCCCGGATGGTGCGGATCGCGCGTCGACAGGCGATACCGCTCGTCGCCGATGTCGCGCGACAGTTGCGCCGTGGTCCCGGTGGCCAGCAGACGGCCCCGATCCAGCACCGCCACGCGGTCGCAGAGCTCAAGTGCTTCTTCGGCGTTGTGCGTGGCCAGCAGCACTGTGCACCGCTGACGGCCCGCGATCTCCTCGCGCAGAAACGTGCGAAACTGCCGCGCCGAGACAGGGTCCAGACTGCGCGTCGGCTCGTCGAGCAGCAGAACCCGCGGCGCACCGATCAGCGCGCGCGC
>JANWIF010000151.1 GCA_025450035.1 Gemmatimonadaceae bacterium | reverse complement strand
CGAGCGCCTGCGAGTGCTGCCGACCCTCGGCGACGTCGTGGACGCGGTGCTCGCATCGCTGACCGCCGCCCCGGAACATCAACCATGCAACGGATAGCCGTGCTCGCGTCGGGCCGCGGATCGAATCTCGAAGCGCTGTGGGCGCACCTGGAGCGGCTGAGGCCGCGCGACGGATCGGGCGCCCAGATCGTGGTCGTGGTGTCCGATCGCGCCGGCGCTGGGGGGGGAGGGGGGGCGTTGGAGATTGCGCGCACGCGCGGGATCGTCGCGGCGACGCTCGGCGCGGGCGGGGCCGGGTTGCACGCGCTGCTCGCGGAGCATCGCGTGGAGTTGGTGGTGCTCGCCGGGTACATGCGGCTCGTGCCGGCGGAGATTGTGCGCGCGTATCGTGGGCGCATGATCAACGTGCATCCGGCGCTGTTGCCGGCGTTTGGTGGCCGCGGCATGTATGGTGCGCGCGTGCATCGCGCGGTGCTGGAGAGCGGGGCGCGGCTCACCGGCGTGACCGTGCATTTCGTGGACGAGGTGTACGACCACGGCGCGACGATCGCGCAGTGGCCCGTGCCGGTGTTGGCGGGCGACACGCCCGACACGCTCGCGGCGAGGGTGCATCGCGTGGAACACGTACTCTATCCGCGTGCGGTGGCGGCGGTGGCGTTGGAGCGAGTGACGCTCGATGCCCGCGGTCGCGCGGCCTGGGGCGCGGCGTGCCGCCCCGCGATGACATCGCCGGCATTCTATCTCGAACCGGTGGAGGATGATGCGCTTGCGCGAACCATCGATGCTGCGTTGGGCCGTTAGGCGGATGGGCCGAGGGCTGGCGTCCGCGCTCATCGGCGCCGTGGTTGCGGCGCCGGCCGCGACGGCCCAGGGCGTACCCGTCGCCCCGGACAGCACCGTGCTTCCGGCGCTCACGTCGTGGATCGCGCTCATCGCCGCGCCGGGCCGAGAGCGCGACGCGACGACCAGCATTGCCCGCGCGCTGCCCGGCTGGACGCGCGATGCGTTAGGCAACATGGTGCTGCGCCGCGGCAACGGCAGCCCGCGCCGCGTGGTGGCCTGCGCGCTGGACGAGCCGGGCTACGCGGTGAGCGGCATCACGACCTCGGGATACCTGCGACTGCACAATGCCGCCGGGCGGCCGCGGCATCCGCTCTGGGATCAGTTCCACGAGGGGCAGCGCATTCTCGTGGCCACGCGCCGCGGGCCGGTGCCCGGGGTGATCGCCGTGCGGAGCGTGCATCTGTGGCGCGGCCGCTCGCCGGACGAGGCGCCGGCGACGATCGCGGACCTCTGGGTGGACGTGGGCGCCAGCTCGCGCGCCGAGGTCCAAGCGTTAGGCATCGGGATGCTCGATCCCGTGGTGAGGGACTGGCCGCAATGGACCTATGGCGAGCGGGTCGCCGGACCGGCGGCCGCCGACCGGGTGGGCTGTGCGGCCGTGGCCGCGGCGTCCACGCTCGCGCCCGAGCACGGCGAAACGGACTTCGTGATCTCCGTGCAGAGCGCGTACCGCTGGGATGGGCTGAGCGCTGTGCTTGCTCAGTTAGGCGGGGCCGACACGCTCGTGATCGCCTCCGCCCGCGGCCTGCCGCCCGCCGCGGCCGGCGGTGATCCGGTGGCGACCCGCCCTTCAACCCAGCCGCCCTTCGCGCCGATGCCGGGCGTGGCCGTGGGCGCCACGGTGCAGCTCGCCGTGCGCGCCACGTATCCGAATACGCTGGTGGAAAGCGTCCGCGCATCCGACGCCGTCGCCTATGCGGCCGACGTCGCGCGCCTGTCCGGGCTCGCGTCGCGTCCCGCGTTCGTAGCGCTCGACCCCCCCCCCGCGCCCCGCGAGGAGGGACGCGACTCGTTGGCCGCCGCCGCATCGCTGCTGCGCACGCTGGCCGACACGTACGGCGTGTCGGGCAACGAAGGCCCGGTACGTGACGCGGTGCGCGCCGCGCTTCCCGAGTGGGCGCGCGACGGGGCGCAGGTGGATACCGCGGGAGATCTCATCGTCGCGATGGGCCCCGATCGCGACACGACCGTGTTCGTCGCGCACCTCGACGAGATCGGCTTCGCCGTGACCGGCATCGCGGCCGACGGCACGGTATCGCTCGGCCGACGCGGCGGATTTCTGCTCTCCCTGTGGGAGGGGCAGCCGGCCGTCGCCCACGTGGACGCCGAAGGACTGCCGTCCACGGTGCGCGGCGTCTTCGTGCCGCGCGACAGCGCGCGCGTCGCACAGCCGGCCGCGCTCACCGCGTGGTTCGGCCTCGACTCCGCGGCCCTCGCGGCGCGCGGAGTCGCCGTGGGCACGACCGTGACGGCCTACAAGCGCGCCACCCGGTTAGGCGCTCGGCGCTTCTCCGCGCGGTCGCTGGACGATCGCGTGGGCTGCACGGCGCTCCTTCTCGCGCTCCGCACGCTCCACCCGGACGCGCTGACGCACAAGGTGATCTTCGCGTTCTCCGTCCGCGAGGAGACGGGACTGTTCGGCGCCGCCGCCATGGCCGCCACCTGGAGGACATCGGTATCGCGCGTGCACGCCATCGACACGTTCGTCTCGTCTGATTCGCCGCTGGAGAGCGACCGGTTTGCGGATGCTCCGTTAGGCGGAGGCGCCGTGGTGCGGGCGTGGGACAACTCCAGCGCCACGCCGCCCGACGAGGTGGACCGCGTGGTCGCCGTGGCCCACGCGTCACGTATCCCCATCCAGGTCGGAACGACCAATGGCGGCAACGACGGCAGCGAGTTCGTGCGATTCGGTGCCATCGACATCCCGATCGGATGGCCCCTCCGCTACTCGCATTCGCCCGCAGAAATCATCGACGTGCGCGATGTGCTGTCGCTGAGCCGGATCATCGAACGGTTGGCGCGCACCCCGAGCGGCGCCCCCACCGCCGCTCCGCACGCCGCCACAGCAGGTGCGGCCGGCCCCTGATCGTTTGTGCGTCGCACTCGATTACGATTCACCCTCATCCTTCACGCTTGGGATCCGTCATGCCGCGTCGCCGCGCCCTGCTTTCCGTTTCCGACAAGTCCGGCCTGGTCGACTTCGCCCGGCGCCTTACCGAGCACGACTGGGAGCTCGTCTCCACGGGTGGAACCGCGCGCGCACTACGCGAGGCGGGGATCGCGACCGTGGACGCGAGCACGATCACCGGAGTGCCGGAGATGCTCGATGGTCGCGTGAAGACGCTCCACCCCGCCGTGCACGGCGCGCTACTCGCGCGGCGCGATGTCCCGGAGCACATGGCGGCGCTTCACGAACACCATATCACGCCCATCGACCTCGTCGCCGTCAACCTGTATCCGTTCCGCGAGACCGCCGCTCGGCCTAACGTCGCCCCGCACGACGTGGTCGAGCAGATCGATGTCGGCGGCCCGTCGATGCTGCGCTCGGCGGCGAAAAACTTCGCCAGCGTCTATGTGATCGTGGACCCGGCAGACTACGCGCGCGTACTCGACGCGCTCGCCGCGGCCGATGACGATCTCGACCTGCGTCGCGAGCTGGCCGCGAAAACCTTCGCGCACACGGCGGCCTACGACGCGGCCATCGCGAGTTGGTTTTCACGACAGCGCGGCGAGCTGTTCCCCGAGCGTATCACGGTCGCCCTCGAGCGCGCGCAAACACTGCGCTACGGCGAGAACCCCGACCAACGGGCGGCCTTCTACGTCGAACGGCCGGGCGCTGGATTGCACGGACTCGCGCAACGCGGCGGAAAAGAACTGAGCTTCAACAATCTCCTCGACCTCGAAGGCGCGCTGCTGGCCACGGACATGTTCGACGCCGAGCAGCCGTGTTGCGCGATCATCAAGCACACTACGCCGTGCGGACTCGCCGTCGGCGCGACCGCGGTCGACGCGTATGAGCGTGCGCTCGCCTGCGACCCGCAATCGGCGTTCGGGTCGGTGATCTCGCTCAACGTACCGATCGACGAGCCTGCCGCGCAGGCCATCGCGCGCTTGTTCGTGGAGTGTCTGGTGGCTCCATCCTTCAGCGACGCGGCCATCGACATTCTGGGTCGCAAGAAAAACCTTCGCGTGCTCGAAGGACGCGCGCACTGGGAACCCGGGGCGATGGATCTCAAGCGGGTGCGCGGCGGCCTGCTGGTGCAGGAGCGTGGACGTATCGGAGACAGCCTTGACGCGTGGAACGTGGTGACGAAGCGCGCGCCCACGCGCGAGGAGCAGCATGACCTGGAGTTCGCGTGGCGCGCCGTGGCGAGCGTCAAGTCAAACGCCATTGTGCTCGTGCGGTCCGGCGCGACGGTCGGCATCGGCGCCGGGCAGATGTCGCGCGTCGACGCGTCGTTCCTGGCCGTGCACAAAGCGCGCGGCGCCGGACACGAAACAGCGGGCACGGTACTCGGCTCCGACGCGTACTTCCCGTTCCGTGATGGCGTGGACCAGGCGGCCGAAGCCGGGATCACCGCCATCGTACAGCCCGGCGGCTCCGTGCGCGATGCGGAAGTCATTACGGCTGCCGATGAGCGCGGCATCGCCATGGTGTTCACCGGCAAGCGTCTCTTCCGGCATTAGACTGTAGAACCCCCCCCCCCCCCGCGCCCAACGCCCGTCGCCTTCTCACTTTACCATTTCGCATGGCCAACACCGAGATCGACTATCGACCATCGTACCTCGCCGCCGCGGTTGCCGCGACGGCGGTGTTCGTGCTCTACCTGCTGACCCTCGCGCCATCGACGGCGATGTGGGACACGAGCGAATACATCGCCGCCGCGTACGTGCTGGGGCTGCCGCACCCGCCGGGCAATCCGCTGTTCGTCCTCATCGGCCGCGTGTTCTCCGAGCTCCCGCTCGGCTCGTTAGGCGTCGCGGTGAAAATCAATGTGCTCGCCGCACTCACCAGTGCGGTCGCGGCCGGAATGTGGTTCCTCGTCGCGGAACGCGTGCTCGTGTCGTGGCTGCCGGAGCGGTGGCAGCGCATCACGGGCGGCGCATTGGCGACCGTGATCGGCGCGACAGCATTCACCGTGTGGAACCAGTCCGTGGTGAACGAGAAGGTGTACACCGTGTCGTTGATGGGGTTGGCCATCGTGTCGTGGCTCACCGTGCGGTGGTGCGACGATCCCGACGGGCCGGCGGCCGACCGGACGCTGGTGCTCATTGCTTATTTGCTTGGGTTAGGCAACGCCAACCACATGATGGGCCTCCTCGCGGCGCCGGCGGTGGTCGTGGCCGTGCTGGTGCGCCGTCCCGACATGCTGCTCCGCTGGAAGATGTACCTGGCTATCGGCGGGGCGTTTCTCCTCGGCAACACGCCGTTCCTCACACAGCCCGTCCGCGCCGCGCACTATCCGGCCATCAACGAGGGCGAGCCCACCACGTGGAGTGCGTTCTGGTACAACTTCAACCGCGGCCAGTACGGAAAGCCGTCGGTGTTCGAGCGGCAGGCGCCCTTCGGCGGGCAGCTCGGGATGTACTGGCTGTATTTCAAGTGGCAATGGCTGCGCGACGCCGCGGGGCGCCACACCATCCCGCAGGCGATGATGGCAACGCTGTACATGCTGCTCGGCTTGGTGGGTGGATGGGTGCACTGGAAGCGCGACCGCAAGTCGTTCTGGTATTTCGGCACGTTCATGTTCACCCTCACGCTGCTGCTGATCACGTACCTGAACTTCAAGTACGGATACAGCCAGTGCACGGCCATGGGGAACCTGCCCGGCATTCCGTGCGAGGTGCGCGATCGCGACTACTTCTTCCTGGTGAGTTTCTCCGCGTGGGGCGTGTGGGTTGCGTTAGGCCTGGTGTACGTCTGGGAGGTCATCGCCGCGCTCATTGGATCGGAGAACGTCAAACGGGGCAAGGAGTACTACCAGATTCCAACCCGACGGGCGTGGCTGCGCACGTCGTGGGTGCTGGTCATCGTGTTTGTGCCGTTGGTGACGAATTGGAGCGCCGCCTCGCGCGCGGGCCAAACCGACACGCGCGACTTCGCCCACGACCTGTTGGACAGCGTCGAGCCGTATGGCATTCTCGTGACCGTGGGCGACAACGATACGTTCCCGCTCTGGTACGCACAGGAGGTCGAGGGCATCCGGCGCGACGTCGTCGTGGCCAATACATCGTTGCTCAACACCGATTGGTACGTGCGCCAACTCATCCGGCGCCCCGTGTACGAGTACGACAGCCTCACAGGACCGGCCATCTATCGTGGGCACGCGTGGCCCAAACCTACCGGCTCGCCGCTGCACATGACCATCGACGAAGCCAACGCGCTCCCGCCGTCGTTGGAGATCCGAGAGCCGCAATTGTTCAAGGCCGCGGGCATCACCGCGACCATCCGACCGCAAGTGCTCGCGCGCGCCGACATCGTGGTCCTGCGCATGATTCGCGACGATTTTCCGCGGCGGCCGGTGTACTTCAGCCGGACGGCCGGCAGCTATCCTCAGGATCTGGGACTCGACTCGTATCTGTTGTCGCAGGGGCTGGCGCGCAAACTGCTTCCGCAGCTGCCCGTCGCGAGCCGCGACACCATGGACGTGCAAGGCGAAGGCATGCTCGACGTGAACCGCTCGCGATGGCTCTGGGATCACGACTTCCAGGCGCCGGCATCGCTGGCCAGACGCTCCCTGTGGGTGGATCGCGCATCGGTCGGCATTCCCTATCTCTACATCGCGAGCGCGGCCACCCTCGCCGATGCGGAGCAGTCGTTAGGCAACACGGCGGAGGCGAATCGATTATCCGCGGACGCGCAGGCGATCGCCACGTCGACCGGTCTCGAAGGCCTGTTCACCGCGCCGCCCACGCAGCCCGTCATCCCAATGCAACCGGAGTCGCAGGCAACCAAGATGATCGACACCGCGAAGGCGAAGCCCAAGCCACCAGCGTCGCCAAGGAAGAAACCCGCGCGCCCATAACCCGCTCGGCGCGCGGGTTGCGTCGCTGGGTGAGATAGGCGATGTTTTGACGTCCGGAGGGCTAGACCTAATTGGTAAGGCAGCGGTCTTGAAAACCGCCGGGCGCAAGCCCTTACAGGTTCGAATCCTG
>JANWIF010000150.1 GCA_025450035.1 Gemmatimonadaceae bacterium | reverse complement strand
GGCGGCGAGGCCGATACTCCGCTCGCGGCGGCCGGTCGCGTGCCGGAGTCGAGCGTGCGCGTGCCAACGCACGATACGCCGGCCTACGTGCTGGACATCGGCCATCTCACCGGCGGCCGGCGGTTGATGTCCGATGATCTTGCCTTACTCGAGCGCGCGGCGCTAGCCGCCGCGCGGCGCATCGACTCCATACGCGTGGGCGATGAACGCTACGCGCGCGACGCGCGCGAACGCGAAGCCCTGCAGCTCGCGACCGAAGCCGAGTTACGCGCGCTCCGCGCACAGCTCAATCCGCATTTCCTGTTCAACACCCTGACCACCATCGGGCAGCTCATCCAAGAGGCGCCCGACCGGGCGTTGGCCACGTTGTTCCGCCTTACCGGACTGTTGCGTGCGGTGCTGCGCCGGTCGGAAGGGGAACTGGTCACGGTGGCGGAAGAACTGGAGATCGTGCTGGCGTACCTGGACATCGAGCGGGCGCGGTTCGAGGAAGCGTTGTCGATCACGATCGATGTGCCGGATGCGGTGCACGGCTACCGCATTCCGTCACTCCTGCTGCAGCCGCTCGTGGAGAACGCGGTGAAGCACGGAATCGCTCCACGCCGGCGCGGCGGTGCGTTGACCGTGCTCGCGCGCACGGAAACGGTGGGTGGCCCGTTGGGCGAGATCCGCCGCGAGCTCACGTTCACCGTCAGTGACACCGGCGTCGGTGTGTCGGAGCACGAGCTGGAGCGGCGCCGGGCGCAAGGGATCGGCCTGTCGAATCTCGCGCGACGGCTCGAGCGCGGGTACGGGCGCGCGGCATCGCTGGATATTCGAAGCGTCCCGGATGTCGGGACCACCGTCGTGGTGCGACTGCCGCTCGGTACGGTCGCAGGCGCGGCCGTGGCAACGGGCGCGGCGTGATGGCTCCCGTGCGCATCGTGATCGCGGACGATGAGCGCCCGGCACGCGCGTTCCTGGCCGCCGCGGTGCGCGCGTGCCGTGGCGCCGAGCTCGTGGGCGAGGCCGACGGTGGCGCCGCGGCGGTGCAGCTCATCGAGGCGACGCGGCCGGACCTGGCCCTACTCGACCTGCAGATGCCGGAAGTCGATGGACTGACCGTCGTGCGTCTCGTGAAGAAGCCGTATCTGCCGTTGTTTGCCTTCGTGACCGCGTACGACGAGTACGCCGTCCGCGCGTTCGAGGTGAACGCGATCGACTACTTGCTCAAGCCGGTCGATGCCGAGCGACTCGCCCGCACACTACATCGAGCGCAGGAACGGCTCGAGCAAGCGGATGCCCGGCCTAGCGACGCCGAGCGCGTGCGGGCCGCGGCGCTCTACACCGGCTCCGGTGCCGCGGCGTACCTGCGGCGGATTCCCGTTCGCTCGCGCGACGACATTCTCCTCGTCGCCGTCACCCAGATCGCATCGATCGTGGCGCAGGGAGAGCTGCTGCATCTCACGACCCTGACCGGCCAGCGGCACAGCATCAACCACCGGCTCAAGGATCTCGAGGCGCGTTTGGATCCGGCGCTCTTCGTGCGGTTGTCGCGGAGCACGCTCGCGAACATGAGTACGGTGCAGCGCGTGAGTCCGATGCCCGGCGGGAGCTATGTGGTGGTGCTCGCGAATCGCCAGCAGCTACACGTGAGCCGCCAGCGCGCGCGGATGCTTCGGGAACACCTGCTCAAGCTCTAGACTGCGGTCCCCCGTTCGCCGCCGATCGCCGATCGCCGACCGTTCACCGGCTCCCGGCGGCCATCCATGGAAAATCGTTAGGCCAGGGCTCGCCGCACGCGTAGCGTGCGGAACGATGCGCTCACCGGAAATTTTGAGCGCCGCCTCATGTCCCATTCGTTCCGGAGTCCCCTCATGCCCTGTCGTCGCGTGTCGATCCCGGTGCTGGCCGCGCTCATCGTCTTGGGCGCCACCGCCGTTCGCGTCCGCGCAGCACTCGCGATGGCCGCGGCGACTGGCGACCTGGCCGGCACCGTGAGCGACAGCGCCAACGGCGCACCCCTCTATGGCAGCGAGATCGCCGTGATGCGAAACGGAAATGTCGTGGCCGCCACCAGCGCCGATCAGTTCGGCCGGTTCCGGATACATGATCTCGCGCCCGGCGCGTACCGTCTCGAGGTGCGCTTCATCGGCTACCGTCCCGCGGTGCAGGACATCACCATGCCGGCGTCAGGCGGCGATGCGGCGGTGGTGATTCGCCTAACACCCACGCCGCTCAATCTCGAGGCGGTCACCATCCTCGCGACTACCCCGATCACGGTCGACACGCGAACGGGCGACCAGGTATTCGATCAGAACCGGTATCACGGCGCCCCGACGAACACGACATCGCAAATCCTGCAGCAGTCGATTGTGGGCGCCGCGCGCGCGCCAACGGGAGACGTACACATTCGCGGGCAGCACGCCGAATACACGTACTACATAGATGGCGTCCCGGTGCCCGCAGGGATTTCGGGGAGCCTGAACGAGCTGTTCGATCCGGCGGTCGCAAACCGGATCGATTTCGAGACGGGCGGGTGGGACGCCGAATACGGCAACAAGAACGCGGCTGTGATCAACGTCCAAACGAAAATCCCCACGGGCGGATTCCATACCACCGTGAGCGCGTTCGCAGGCTCGTATCAGACGAACCGACAGTCGCTGTCACTGAGCAGCAACCCCGGCAACTGGGGGTTTTTTCTTTCAGGCACGCGGCAGGAAAGTGGCATGCGGCAGGAGCCGGTGATGACCGACACGCTCACGGGCCGGCCGATCAACTTTCACAATAGCGGGTTGGATGTCTTTGGCTTTGGAAAGATCGAGTACATGCCGACCGATCGCGATGTACTCACGCTCGATCTGGACTGGGCGCGGACCAACTTTCTGGTGCCGTTCGATTCGACTCAGGGACTGCGCGACGATCGGCAGCGGGACATCAACAGTTTTGCCAACTTCGCTTGGCACCACCAATTTTCGGGTGAGTCCTCGAGCACCGATGCCGGGTCGGATGTTTTCCTGGGATTGTTCGCGCGACATGGCAGCCTCGCATATTCGCCCAGCCCCGCTGACGAGCCGTCTTTCGTGTTCTTTCCTGACACCGTGCCCTACAACGTGAGCGAGAACCGCTCCTTCGACACCTACGGCGTGAAGGTCGACTACACGTTGCGGTTGAGTCACGAAGTCGGCTTTAAGTTCGGAACGCTGCCGTCGTATACCACGGGACACGAGTTGTTCCAGACCGTGGCTGCCAATGGGAGCCATGGTCCGGTGTCCAATTCGGGGCTGTCGGGACACGACATCGGCTTGTACGCGCAAACGTCCTTCGCGCCGGTCGAGTGGTTCGAACTGCGGACCGGCGTACGATACGACTCACACGTCGCGCCGTTCGCCGGCGATCAACATCAGGTGAGCCCGCGCCTACGGCTGAACTTCTTTCCCGATCCGGCGAACACGCTCTATCTGTACTATGGCCGCATGTTCGTCCCGACGAACATCGAAGACCTTCGGGCCATCACGAGTGCCGCGGATTCGGGTGTGGTAGAACAGCCGACGCTCCCCGAGCGCGACAACTTCTACGAGCTTGGCTACATCCATCGCTTCCCGTTCGGCGTGGTCGCGAAGCTGTCGGGGTACCACAAGGAGAGCACCCCCGGGATCGACGACAACACGATTCCCGGCTCGGCGATCACCACCTCGGTGAACATCGAACAGGTACGTATTACGGGTGTCGAAGCCGCGTTCGAAGTAAGGCCGGCGGGCCCGCTCTCGGGGTACGTGAACTTCGCGCTCAACCATGCGTACGGGTACGGTACGATCACTGGGGGCTTCTTCCCCAGCGCGCCACCGCAGAGCGATTTCGACCTGGATCACGACCAGCGCATCTCAGCGCTCGTGTCAGCGGTGTATTCAGCGCATCAGTTCTATCTGGGCGCCACCGGAATCTACGGATCGGGTTTGACTAACGGACTGACACCCGATCCGTCGGACCCCTCGCTGCCGTCCTACGGAGCCGGGTTGTTCGACTTCAACCGCGGCTACAAGGTGGCTCCGAGCGTCATCGTGAACCTGAGCGCCGGCTACACGTTCATCGTCGGCGGCACGATCCTGCGGCCACAGGTGTACGTCGACAACGCGTTTGGCGAGGCGTACGTGCTGAAAGGCGCGTTCTTCAGCGGCGCCTCGATCGGGCGGCCGCGCACCGTACAGGTGCGGCTGGATGCTTCGTACTGAGAACGATTGGCGCGCGCCGCAGGGTGCTTCGCTCGGCGCGCGCGTATGGACCCGCTACGTTAGGCCTGCGCGAGTTGCGACGTGCAGTTCGGGCAGCGACGCGAGGCGAGCGGGATGTCGGTGGCGCAGAACGGGCACGCCTTCGTCGTCGGCGCGGCAGCGGCCGGCTTCTGCAGCTTACTCACGAGCCGGACGACCACGAATACCGCCGCGGCGACAATGAGAAACGAGATCACCGAATTGACGAAGAGGCCGTAGTTGAGCGTCACCGCTCCCGCGGCCTTGGCGTCGGCGAGAGAGGCGTATGGGCCGGCTGCCTTCGCTCCGTCGTGAAGCAATACGTACAGATTCGAGAAGTCCACTTTGCCGAGGGCGAGCCCGATCGGCGGCATGATCACATCGTCGACGAGGGATTTGACGATCGCGCCGAATGCGACGCCCATGACGAATCCGACGGCCAGATCGATGACATTTCCCCGCATGATGAACGCCTTGAAGTCCTTCCACATGTGCCACCTCCCAAGAGGAAACGGTCACCGCGAATCATGCTGACGTCCTTCGACCGCCGTGCTCGTTGATACTGCACGCAATGCGAGAGGACCGCCAGGCCGCGAGGACCCGGCGCCCGCCCGCCATCGGGCAACGACGTACGAGCCAAGGACCAGTACGGCGGCGACCAACTGCGCGACCAACGATTGCACGGTGGGAAAAATCGAAAACCACATCCCCATCCAATCGGGAATCACGTGCTCCAACCATGAAATCACCGTGGTGGGAATCCACCCGGCCTGTTGCATTTCCTGCGCCTGCTCGCCAACCATGACGAGCAGCACGATTCCGAGCAGCGTCCCGGTGAGCACCAGCATCTTCTTGTACGGAAGCCGGCGGTGGGCGACGAAGGTGAGGATGGCGACCAGAGCCGTACACGCCACCCCGATCAGCACGCCCTCGAGGACGACACGCCCCCCTGTCCGCAGACGATAGCTCTGGAGGAACAGGACAACCTCGAAGCCCTCGCGATAGAGCGACGAGAAGCCGAGCAGACCGAGTCCCCAGAGTAATCCGCCGCGTGATGCCGTGACGTCGGTCGCACTGTTCATCAGCGCGCGCTTCCTTCGCGTGTGAAGCGAGATCCAGCCCGTCCAGTACACCTTGTGGAAGAACCAATTCATCACGACCAGCAGCACGACGATTGCGAGGAGGCCCGTGGCGGCCTGGATGTCGAGCGCCGGCAAGTTGGTGCTGAGGTCGTCAATGATCGCGACCACGATACTCCAGGTGAGGAGCGTGGCGAGCATGCCGATGGCGGCGCCCGCAGCGATCGGCCTCCTGTAGCTTCGCTGGGCATCGACCATGCTGGCGGTGATGGCCGACACCACGAGAATCGATTCCAACCCTTCGCGAAAGACGAGAACCCCGATGTCGAGCACCGCCACAGAACCCCGCCCGGCCGGTGCGGGGACGCCGGCGGACGAGAGCCCTTGCCAGAGCAGCAGCCCAAGCACGAGCACGGTGGCGATGGCGATGCCGAGCGGGACGCCGAAGCGGGAACGACGAGTCGGCGGCGTCGTCTCAGACAAGGAACTGGCCATTCACGATGTTCACGTGGAGTCGCGCTGAACCCAACGCACCGCGGTCACCGAGCGTCGACGCCGACAGCGCGGCGGCCTGTACCGGCGGTGCCTAACGCGGAGGTACTGGCGACGGGCGAAATGGGGAGATTATTCATCGGCATTGTCCGCGCAGTTTGGCGAGGCGCGCTGCCTCTGTCAAGTTGGTCACGGACGCTCGAGCTCCCACGTCTGCGCCAGCAGGCCGTGACCAAACAAATCGTGCGGTTCCTCGTGCACGAGCTGAAAGCCGGCAGCCTCATAGATGCGACGTGCGGCGACAAGGTGGTTGGTACCTGGTGGTTGGTGAACCTTGTGCTGCGACCGGAGTTGACGGCTCCGGACTCACCGGTCCCCAACGACCGGACGCGAACGCGGGAGCCCGCCACCGACTGGCGCCGCGGCGGTGGGGCGGCGAACGTTGAAGCGCAGCAGGGGGCGCTGGGCGGAATACGGAGAACGAGAGTCCTATACCACGCCCGTCTGGCGCGGTTCCCCACGACTGGAGGATCGATGGTCAATGGCCTGCGCACCGTGATCTACAAGGTGCCCGATCTCGCTCGTGCCCGGGCGTGGTACAGCGCTGCCTTTCAAGTGAAGCCCTACTTCGACGAGCCGTTCTACGTGGGGTTCAGCGTGGGCGGCTACGAGCTCGGACTCGACCCTTCGCCTAACGAAGCAGCGGCGGGGCCGGGAGGGGTCGTGGCGTACTGGGGCGTGCAGTCGATCGACGATGCGCTCCGGCATTTCCTGCAAGAAGGCGCGACGCTGGTCGCCACCATACAGGACGTGGGCGACGGCATTCGCGTGGCCACGGTCGCGGATCCGTTCGGAAATCGCATCGGCCTGATCGAGAATCCGCGTTTCGCGGTGCCGTCCGCCAACGACCGATGACGCCGGATACCGATCTGCGCGGGCGCACGTTTCTCGTGACCGGCGCCAATTCTGGACTCGGACGCGCCACTGCCCAAGCGCTGACCGCTCGAGGCGGCAGCGTGGTGCTGGCGGCCCGGTCGGAGGAACGGACGCGGCCGGTGCTCGAAGCGCTCCGAACGCAGTACCCGAACGCGGAACTCGACTTCCTGCGCGTCGACCTGGGAAGCCTCGCGTCGGTGCGCCGAGCGGCCGAGCAGTTCCTGTCCACGGGGAAACCGCTCGATGTGTTGATCAATAATGCCGGCCTTGCCGGTGCCGTCGGCCTAACGACCGATGGCTTCGAGATCACGATCGGCACGAACTACGTCGGGCCGTTCTATCTCACCCAGCTGCTGCTCCCGCGGCTGCGCCAGGCGCCGCAAGGGCGCGTGGTCAACGTGGCCAGCGTCGCCCACACGAGCGTGAAGCGGTTCGACTGGACCTGGCTGGATCGGGGCCGCGAGCCGTCTCGCAGCGGATTCGCACAGTATGCGGAATCCAAACTGCTGAACATTCTCAACGCGCGCGAACTTGCGCAGCGCCTCGACGGCACGCGCGTGACAACGTATGCGCTGCATCCGGGCGCCGTGGCGTCCAACATCTGGCGGGCGCTCCCCTGGCCGGTTCGCACGCTGATGAAACTCTTCATGCTCTCGAACGAAAACGGAGCGAAGACGCAGGTGTGGTGCGCAACGGCACCGGAGCTGGCGTCGCAGACCGGCCGATACTACGTGAAATGCCGAGAGGCGAGGCCAACGGCACTCGCGCGCGATGATGTGCTGGCCGCGGAACTCTACACGCGCACGGAAGCCGCGATCGCCGCCGCCATCACCGGCTAAGCATCAGCGAACAGGCGTCTCGCGGTACAGGCTGGCGAACGCCTGGCGCAGGTGCGCGACCTTGGGACGGTCGTTGATCACGATGTAGGGATCGTCCGGGTGGCGGTCGAAGTATCCCTGATGGTACGCCTCGGCGGGGAAGAACCCCGTGTACGGTACTACCTTCGTGACGATCGGCTCTGAGAACGTCTTCACGCGCTCGAGTTGCGCAATGTACGCCACGGCCACGTTCTTCTGCTCGTCGGTGGTATAGAAGATGGACGAGCGATATTGCGGCCCCACGTCCGGCCCCTGCCGGTTCAGCTCTGTGGGATCGTGCACGGCAAAGAACACGTGAAGCAACTGTCCGTACGTCACCTGCGATGGGTCGAACACGATGCGCACCGATTCCGCCTGGCCCGTGCTGCCCGTCTCGACCTGCTCGTAACTGGCCGTCGACGCAACACCGCCGGCATAGCCCGACGTAACTGCCGTGACGCCCTTCACGTGCTCGAACACCGCCTGCATTCCCCAGAAGCAGCCACCCGACAGCACCGCCGTCTCCTCTTTCACCGTGGGCGCATGGGTCGCATCCAGCGCCGGCCCCGGAACGGGCGTGGACAGTGCCGCGCTCCCGAAATGGCTGGCGACGAGTGCCACGGCCGCTATGGTGGCGCCGAGTACCGCGGCACCGCGAACAATGGGCTGAATCATACGATCGGTCTCCAGATCATGGGCGGGAGTAACGGAACGGGCTCCGTTGTGTTGCCGTAATCTACCCCGAATGACTAACGGAGGTTCACGCGCGAAAGTTGCAGACTTCGATCGCGGTCACCAAGAGACTTATTCCCCGACCACGTCGGCAAAGAACACGTTAAGGTCGATCTGGAGCGGCGGCACAGCCTGCTCAGGCTGCCAGGTCAACTGCTTGGCGAGCACCTCAGGCCGGTCCAAACCGTCCGTGGTCCTCATCTTGCTCAAGGGCAACGCACTTTCACCCCCGGACCTCCGGTTCGCATCGCTCCTCACGCCATCATACATAAATGATCTGCCGTCGTACACTGCATTGGGTAGTCGCACTCTGCCTTACGGCCGCCCCCCTCGCCGCACAACAACCCGATACAACCAAACACGCTGTGAAATTCACCGGCGACATAGGCTTGGTGAACGCATCGGGCAACTCCAGCGTTACCACCTTCAACGCCGGCGAGCGCGTCGACTGGACGGCCGGCGTGTGGGGCCTCACGCATTCGTTCTCCGTGGTCTACGGGAAGAACAACGGCGAGACTAACGCCAGCTTGTGGCAGGGACTGCTGCGAGGCGACAGGGCGCTGGGCCCGCGGTTCTCGCTGTACGCGCTGGTGGCGTTCGACCGGAACACGTTCGCCGGCTTCGATCGCCGATTCGAGGAAGGTGTCGGTGTGGGCATGAAAGTCTTCCAAGCGCCGCGTGATTCGATCAACGCGGAAGCCGGTCTCTCATACACGCAACAGCATTCCATCACCGGTATCGAAGACGACTTCGCGGCGGCCCGACTTGCCGGATCGTATACGCACGTCTTCACCAAGACCGCGTTCTTCCGACAGGGACTCGAGGCGTTGCCGGACCTTCAGCAGGGCCGGAATCTGCGTATCAACTCGGAGAGCGCACTCGTCGCTCCCTTGTCCACGAACATCGCGCTCAAGGTGTCGTACGTGATTCGATTCGACAATCTGCCTGAGCCGGGCTTCAAGAAGACGGACCGGCTGCTGACGTCTGGCGTGCAGGTGACGTTCTAACCGACAGAGGGGGCCGTCGCGATTCTTCGCGAGGGTCGTCGACGCATTCATGTCGCGGCTCCGATGGCGGCGGCGACGGTCAGTTCACCGTGAACAGGCTGGACGGCAGCGGCGGATCGGCTGTGATGTCGCGGTACTCCTCGCGCTGCACGAGCTTTCCGCCTGAGTACGATTCGACTAACGGAGCAATCCAGCCGCCGCCCAGTCGCTGATAGTTGTCGAAACGCGTGTCGTCGATCTTGGTCGAGTCGGCATGCGACGGCTCGATGAGCCGCACGAAGAGCATCCGCTCGGCGTCCACCCAGAACTGCTTGGTGTGCAGATCGCCCGATGCCGCGCCCACGACGTACACGCGCCGGCCGCGCCACACGTCTTCGTGGATCGGTTGCATCGCGAAGCCTTCCTCACGCAGCGCGTCCAGGGTGCGCTCGGCCGGTTGCCCGTAGACGTCGAAGCCCAGGATGAGGAGTGGATTGCGGCCGGCAACGCGGCGCAGCACGCTGTCTCCGCGCGCGATGATGATGCTGTCGTTGGCGAAGATGATCGACCGGCCGCCCGGCCGCGGGGCGATGTCGATGCGCAGACGGCCCGGCACGGCCGCGGCCTCGTACCACGTTTCCACCACCATGGTATCGGCGGGCGTGCGGCGGGTGGTCTTCTGGGTGAACGTGAGCGTGTGGTACCAGCGGCTCTCGTAGCGGTCGTGCATCGCGCGCACGACCTGCTCGCCGGACGCCGGCGTCTGCGCGGCGGCGGCCGTGAGCGGGGCGGCGACGAAGGTCGCGACCGCGAGCGAAATCGCGAGCGACACGAAGCAGCGAGCGGGCGTCATGCCGGGCTCCGTCAGTAAAGGGACCGGATCCATCCACCGTCCACGGCGATGGATTGTCCGGTGATGTAGGCGGCGCGTTCGGAGGCGAGAAATGCGGTGAGCGCCGCCAGTTCGTCGGGCTCGCCTAACCTACCGGCGGGAATCTGCCGCTCCAGCTCCGCGCGCACCGCATCGGTGGTGATGCCTTCGCGCGCACTGCGCGCGGCCGCCAGCTCGTCGACGCGTTCGGTGCGGGTGTAGCCCGGCAGCACGTTGTTCACCGTAATGCCTAACGCCGCCACTTCGTTGGCCAGCGTGCGCGCGAAGCCGGTGACGGCGGCCCGCAGGCTGTTGGACAGAATGAGGTTGTCCACGGGCTGTTTGACGGTGATCGACGTGACGTTGATGATGCGCCCCCACCGCCGGCGCTTCATATCGGGCAACACGCGCCTGGTGAGCTCCACCGCCGATGCCAGCGTTAGGCGAAAGGCGCGCTCCCACGCCGCCGCGTCGTGGGTCTCGAACGGACCGGGCGGCGGGCCGCCGGCGTTGGTGACGAGTACATCGATGCGGCCAAATCGCGCCAGTGCGGCATCGACGAGGCGGGCCACGTCGTCGGCCCGCGACACATCTGCCGCAATGGCGACCGGGGACGTGCCGGTCTGCTCGGCGATCTCCCGAGCCGCGCGGTCGAGCGGGAGAGCTTCGCGGGCGCACATCACGAGCGACGCGCCCTCACGCGCGAGCTCGCCGGCAATGGCGCGGCCCAGCCCGCGGCTGGACGCGGCGACGAGCGCGACCTTGTCTTCGAGTCCGAGCTCCATGCTCAGCGCTTCTCCCGAAGATAGGCGTCGGTGTGGTTCAGCCAATCCTGCCGCGGTGGACAGAACACGTCCACGTCGAGCGTGTCCTCGATTGCTTCGGCCTGGTGCGGTAAATTGGATGGGAGGTAGAGCACCTCGCCAGCCGCAACTACCAACTCCCGCTCGCCGGCGTCGCCGAGCCAGAACCGGAGCGCGCCCTCGAGGATATAGGTCAGTTGCTCGTTGTCGTGTGAATGCCTGGGGACAATCGCCCCTTTCTTGAGGTAGACGTGGGCGAGCATCATCCGTTCACCAGTGATGAGCCGGCGCTCGAGCACGTCGGACAGGCGTTCCTTGGGCATGTCGTCCCAGCGGTACCAGGTGGCGCTCGCTGCCTCGCTCACGATAAGTCTCCTTGGGAGTGATACTCACGGATACGCGCTGCTCGTGTCCTGCGTTCGCCGGACAGAAATAGCCACAGGCACGACCGAACGCGAGCGCCCTCAGTGATTATCATTCCCCCTGGGGGGGGTCGATTGTCAGCCGGTCCTCCCCCTCCCACCAACCTACTCTGGAGGCAGCATGGGGTTCGACGGATTTGGCATCGAGAAGCTGGTCCTCATCTTTCTCGTCGTCCTGCTCGTCTTCGGCGCCAGGCGGATCCCGGAGATTGCCGGCTCGATGGGGAAGGGGATCCGCGAGTTCAAGAAGAGCCTCCACGAACTGCAGTCGGGCGCGGCCGGCGAGCATCTTCGTGACGGCGCCGACGCTGCGCGCCCTGCGGCACGGTCGGAGCCAAGCGTGGAGGAAGCGCCTCGCGAGGTCAAGCGGTTGATGTAGCGTCGATGCGAACGCGAGTGCTCCGGTTTTTCTCGGATGACGCGGCCGACCTGCGGGGCCGCGTCATCGGGCTCTACGTCATCCTTGGCGCGGCAAATCTCGCGGCGTGGGCATGGGCAGTGCTCGCGTTTCACACCTATCCGCTGCTGCTCGGCACGGCGCTCCTGGCGTACGGGTTCGGTCTTCGGCACGCCATCGACGCCGACCACATCGCGGCGATCGACAACGTGACGCGGAAGTTGCTGCAGGACGGCAAGCGCCCCCTCACGGTCGGCCTGTTCTTCTCCCTCGGCCACTCCACGATCGTGGTGTTCGCCGCGGTCGCGATCGCCGTGACGGCCATGGCGCTGCAGGATCGCTTCGCGATGCTGCACGACGTGGGGGGGATCATCGGCACGCTGGTGTCGGCGCTCTTTCTGCTCGCGATTGCCGTGATGAACCTGTTCATTTTGGTGGCCGTGTGGCGCACGTTCCATCGTGTGCGGTTAGGAGGTGCCTACGTGGAGGAGGACCTCGACGTCCTGCTCGCGGGACGCGGCCTCATTGCCCGCATCTTCCGCCCGCTGTTCGGCATGGTGCGCCGCAGCTGGCACATGTACCCGTTGGGCCTGTTGTTCGGGTTGGGCTTCGACACCGCCACCGAAATCGGTCTGTTAGGCATCTCGGCCGCCGAGGCATCGAAGGGAATGCCCATCTGGTCCATCCTCGTGTTCCCCGCGTTGTTCACCGCCGGCATGTGCCTCATCGATACCACCGACAGCATCCTGATGCTCGGCGCGTACGGGTGGGCGTTCGTGAAGCCCATCCGCAAGCTGTACTACAATCTCACCATCACCTTCGTGTCGGTGGTCGTGGCGCTGCTGGTTGGCGGTATCGAGTCGCTGGGACTCATCGGTGGGCACTTCGGGCTGCAAGGCGCGTTCTGGAGCGTCATTGGCGAGCTGAACGGACATTTCGGCGTGTTGGGCTACGTCATCATCGCCGTGTTCGTGGCGAGCTGGCTGGGGTCGGCGCTGGTCTATCGCCTCAAGCGCTACGACGAGCTCGAAGTCACGTCATCATAGGGACACGGGTCGTGGGCGATTCGTGGGCGCGTCGATAGCCGGGAGTCGGCGGAGTCCGGGGCAGATGCGCGAACGCACCTCCGCCGATCCCTGCCACGAGTGCTCAGTGGCTCGTGGTGTCCTTCTTGGCGTGTTTCTCCGCCGCCGCTTCCTTCCGTTCGTCGGCCGCGCTTTCGTGCTGCACGGCCACCACGTGCCCGTCGATGGCGCTCACGTTCACCTCGGTGATTCCGCTCTTGCCCGGTACGGCGATGTCGTACGAATAGATCACCGTCCCGTGCTCGCGCTCCAATTCCTCTCCCTTCACCTTTCCGTTAGGAACCTTGGCCAGGGCGATCACCCGCGCCGAGTCCTGCGAGATCTTTGCCTGCGACTGGAGACTCTTCTTGGACGCCGACTGTTGGGCCGCGGCGCCAGCGGTGAGCGCGCACGATAACGCGGCAGCCGTGGCCGCCATGCTGTAGAGACGCATGTGTAATCTCCGGTTAGACTCGTGAACCACCCCCCGTGCGCTCAACGGAAGCTGCGCGTCGCGCGGCATCACGTGCCGAGCTCGAGGAGCGTGAACGTGCCAGGGATCATCGGTGGCCGCCGGCGGGGGTTCTGCGCTGTGGACTCCGCAGGCGCCGGTCCGAATTTGGCGCTCACGGTGTACACGCGGTGCGTCTTCTCGTCGAGCTCCATCGTGCGCGCACCTTGCATCGTCTGAACCGTCTCCGCCACGCTGAACCGGTGCGGCGCGTCTTCGTGGATCACCGTTAAGGTACCGTCGCCGCAGGAGGCAAACGCGTTGCCGGTGCCGGGGTCGAAGCGGGTCGCGTCGACGCCCGCTCCGATCGGGAGCGTGGTGATCAGCCTGCCACTCTTGGTGTCGGACATGGCCATCACCTTGCTCCGGCATCCGCTGAACAGGATGTGGTGCACCCGATCGATGGCCAGCCCCGACGAGCCCTTGCACGCGCCGAGCGACCAGCGGCGCGTGACCTTCATCGACTTCGCATCGATTTCGGCGATGTCGCCATCTTCCTCGAGATTGACGTACACCTTCCCCTGGCCGTCGGAGACGGCAAACTCCGGTCCCGCGCCAAGATCGATCGTACCGATGTTCTTTCCCGACGCGCCATCGATCACGGACGACGATTTGGAATCCCCGTTGAAGGTGAAGATCCGTCCAGTGGCTGGATCGAAGATGATGGCGTCGGCGTCGGGCGCCGCGGTGGTCTTGCCCAACACCTTGAGCGACCGCAGATCGAACATGATCACCGAGCTATCGGCCCCCGAAGTCGCGAACCCGTGTCCTGTCTTGTAGTCGAACGCGATGCCATGGGAGCGCGCAAAGCCCGGGATTTCACCGATCAGTTTGCCATTCGCCGGGTCCACCACCATCACGCGATCCTGCCGCGAGATGAACAGCCGGTGCCCAACGGTGTCGAGCGCGAGATAGTCCCAACCACCGTCACCACCCAGCGTGAACGTGTTCACAACGTGGTACCCTGGGCCGCGCGCGACAACGGCGGTGAGCGTCGCGAGCGTCGCTGCGGCGAACGCGAAGCGGTTCCATATCATGCGATCGATGTCCTCGAACGATGGGGGCGTGAGACGACAAATCAGCAAAGGTGTCGTCGGATCATCATATAGTAGAAAGCGAAGCTGTCAGGGGCATGCCCCGACGGCGCGCTCGGGCCGGGCGCGCGACCCGGCGGTCACGGGGTGCGCGATGCCCGGTCGTACCGGACAGCACCTTCCGCAGGGGATGACCGTCGAGCGCCTGGGAAGGGCGCAGCCCCCGCGCGGGTACGTGGCCGGGCAGTACGGCCAGAACAGCATCGCCGGCCGAAACACCTACCAGGGTGGTCGTACATACGGCGGCCGGTTCGGTCCCGACGGCGAGTTCGGCCTGTTGATCGGCGGCTCCGCCGACCGAAACAATCGGGCGATCGAAGACGTGGAACCGAGCTGGGGTGTGTACTACGACGCGATGTCGGCGCCGACCGATTGGAGCCAGCGCGACTCTCGCACCGCGACCAACGTGCGCCTGTAATTCACGCGCGGCATCGCTTGGCCTAACGACACCGACCTCGCGCCCAACCTTTCGGGAACGATCAATGCGCTCCATCAACACGACCCATCGCTCAGCGGATTCTCGGCCGGCAACCCGGATCTGAAGGCGCAGCACGCGTGGAACTACGATCCGCTGTTCGAACACGATCTCTCGACCGTCGGCATCATCTCCGCCGGCGTCTTCTACGAGAACCTGAGCGATGTGATTCTCACGCGCGCGTCCACGTACGCCGGCCCAGGCCCGTTCAACGGCTACGTGGGCGAGTACTACGGCCAACCGTTCGTTCGGGGAACGAAGCCGGGCTTCTGACCGCGGGCCAATCGCCATGCCGGCCCGCCATTGAATTTTCGTCTATCCTAAATTATTAATTGATGGATGCAAATTCGATGGAAGGCTCAAGGATTGGGACGCGGCCCGGCATGGCGATCCGGCTAAACACGACCGAGACGGAGGAAGTGCGGTCATCGGAGTCCGGTTGGCGGCGGGCTCGGGTCACCCCGAGTCTGGCCGAGGCGTATCGAACGATTCCGATCCCCAGCTTCAGCCGCTGGCGTAAGGCGCTTGCCTTCGCCGGACCGGGATTTCTGGTGGCGGTGGGCTATATGGACCCAGGCAACTGGGCCACGAGCCTTGCCGGCGGCTCCGCGTACGGCTATACGCTGATGTCCGTCATCGTCATCGCCAACCTGCTCGCCATCCTCCTGCAGGCGCTGGCGGCGAAACTCGGGATCGCCACCGGCCGCGATCTCGCGCAAGCGGTGCGCGACAGCTACTCGCGCCCAACGGTACTCTTCCATTGGGTACTCTGCGAAATCGCCATCGCGGCGTGCGATCTCGCCGAAGTCATCGGATCGGCGATCGCGCTCAATCTGCTTTTTCACCTCCCGATCGTGCTCGGCGTCCCGCTCACCGGGCTGGACGTGCTGCTCATCCTGGTGCTCCAGCACCGTGGCTACCGGTTGCTCGAGGCGTTGGTCATCGCCGTCATCGGCACGATCGGCGTCTGCTTCCTGTTCGAGATCGTGATCTCGCGCCCCGACCTCGCGGCGACGCTGCGCGGCATTGTGCCATCGCCGGAAATCGTTCGCGATCCGCAAATGCTCTACATCGCGATCGGCATTCTCGGAGCCACGGTGATGCCGCACAACCTCTATCTGCACTCGTCCATCGTGCAGACGCGCCGGTACGCCGAGACCGCGAGCGGGAAGAAGGAAGCAATCCGCTACGCGACGCTCGATTCCACGGTCGCCTTGATGGGCGCGCTGTTCATCAATGCGGCGATTCTCGTCGTAGCCGCGGCCACGTTCCACCGTTCGGGACACACTGCGGTGGCCGAAATTCAGGATGCGTACAAGCTGTTGACGCCGCTGTTGGGCGTGGGTGGGGCAAGCACCGTGTTTGCTCTGGCACTCCTTGCCTCCGGACAGAATTCCACGCTCACCGGAACGCTCGCCGGCCAGATCACCATGGAAGGGTTCCTCAACATCCGCATGCGGCCGTGGCTGCGGCGAATCATCACCCGCGGGATCGCCATCGTGCCGGCGGTGATCGTGGCATACTACTTCGGTGAGCGAGGTACGGCCCAACTGCTGATCCTGAGCCAGGTGGTGCTGAGTATGCAGTTGCCGTTCGCTGTTTTCCCGTTAGTCATGTTCACGTCGAGTAAGGCGAAGATGGGCGAATACGTGAATCCGCGCTGGCTCAAGTGGATGGCTTACACGGTCGCGTGCGTGATCGCGCTGTTAAACGTGTGGCTGCTAGCGCGCCTGGTGAACGGCTGATGGCGGCGCGCACCCGCCGGCGATCCGGCGAACCCGAGAGAACGCGACGCGATCGCGACGCGTCGCCCCCGTTGCCCGAGCTCACGGCACCGGTGGAGGACTACCTCAAGGCGATCTATGAGCTGGAGCGCGCGGGGGAGCCGGCAGCGACAACTGATCTCGCAGTCGAGTTGCGCCTTGCGCCGGCGTCGGTGACGGGGATGGTGAGACGCTTGGCCGAACAGGGGCTGCTCATGCACGAGCGGTATCGCGGCGTGCGGCTCACGGCCAAGGGACGGCGGAGCGCGTTGCGCACGCTGCGGCGCCACCGGGTGATCGAAGCATATCTCGTCCAGGCGCTGGGCTACGGCTGGGACGAAGTGCATCCGGAGGCCGAACGACTCGAGCACGCGGCGACGGACGATCTCGTCGATCGAATGGCGATGGCGATTGGCGAGCCGACGGTGGATCCGCACGGCGCGCCAATCCCGAGTCGTGCAGGCGCAGTCGAAGAGGCGCGGTATCGCAGCCTCGCCGATCTTCCGGTCGGCGCGATTGCAGACATGATGCGCGTGGCCGACGAGGATCCGATGCTGCTCCGCTACCTGGCCGATCTGTCGCTCACCCCCGGATGCACGGTGCGTGTGGTGGAGCGCGCGCCGTACGGCGGCCCGATCACCATCGAGATGAAGCGGCAGCGCCGACTCATCGGGCCCGCGCTCGCCGAGCGCGTGCTCGTGCGGCCGCATCGCGAGTGAGCGGGAAACAGCGCGCGGGCGATCCTAGGTGAGCCGCTTCCGAGATCCCGGCCACCTGGCCGATTGGCGTCGACTCGGCCGGGCTGCGGCGCCGCGAGGGTCACATCAACTCCACGACGCGGTGATGAGCCGAACAGTCGCCGGGGCGGCGAGGCGCGCCAGCGGTCAATTCCCGAACGCCTGACGGGGAATCCCGTATGGTACCCTCGATGGTGTCACCCACCGGAACGCGGCTCGCGCGTGCGTCATCACGTTTCCGCCTCGCTCACGAAAGCGGACCCTCACTGATCTACGGCAAGCATACCACGACAACGATACATTATCAGCGCCGTGATGTCGCGGGCGGACGTCGAGCCGGCGCGAGATGCGCCGGCTCGATCGTGATCGCGTTAGATGGGCAACTTCAAGTCATCCTTCACGAACTTCACTCCAGGAGCCGACCACGCGGCACGCTCGGCATCCTCGCGCTCGGCCCGGGTGCGCACCGAACCGGAAAGGGTCACCGATCCGTCGTGCGTGTCGACGTGGATCTTGTCGGCGTCAATCTCTGCGCTGCGCTTGAGTGCCGCCTCGATCTTCGCCTTCACGTCACTAGCTTTCACCGGCGCAGGCAGCACCGCGATCATGTTGGTCACGCCCTTGACGCCCGTGAGATAGCGCACTGCGCGCTCGGCAGCCGCCTTCTGATAGAACCACTCGACGTTCCCCTCCAGTGTGACCCACCCATGCTGCACCACCACTTGGACCCGATCTGTGGGGACTTCGACATCCCAGACGATCGCCGTCGCTGCCGCACGCGCGATGTCTGCGTCGCTTCGGTTGTATTCACCTGTGGCGACGACCGCGAGCTCTTCCGCGATCGCCCGCACGCCGGCCACGCGCTCCGCCGCGCGCTCGGCGGCGAATTTCTGCGCGTATGTGTCCACTGTGCCGGACAACGTGACGACGCCGCCCTTCACGGCGACTCCGACCTGGGCGGCCTTGACGCTTGGCTCCCATTTCAGTTCTTCCATGACCGTTTGTTGGAGCTGTATGTCGGTTTTCATAACGCCTCCAGTGCAAGAATGGGAAACAGCGGACGAGCCCGCCCGTCTCGTGCAAGGTGTGCCCCAACGAGTCCGCGTGTCTGTCGGCGGAGGCCGGAGATGGCGTAAGGGATTGGATCACGCTCCGCACCGGGACGCTGAACGCAAGAGCAAGCTTGCCGCATGGCGTTGGCGAGCCGGCCCACCATTTGGTATGCTTGAAGAGCATCACACGGAAGCGGGCACTGCGCGCCGCGAGAGGAGCATCGATGCGCATCGAGATCGAGGTGAACGGCCACCGGCACGCGCTGGATGTCGACCCGGCGCAGAGCCTCCTGAGCGTGTTGCGCGACGATCTCGGGCTCACTGGGACAAAATACGGCTGCGGCGAAGGACAATGCGGCGCCTGCACCGTTCTTCTGGGTCAGACCGCCGTTCACGCATGCATGACGCCGGTATCGGCCGGCGTGGGCAGCGCGGTGACGACCATCGAGGGACTGGAGCGCAACGGGCGGCTGCACCCCCTGCAGCAGGCGTTCATCGATGAGGGCGCGCTGCAATGCGGCTATTGCACGCCGGGTATGATCATGGCCGGCGTGGCGCTGCTGCGCACCAGCCCCTCGCCATCGCCTAACGAGATCGCGCGGGCGCTGCAGGGCAACATCTGCCGCTGCGGCACGCATTCGCGCATCGTGTCGGCGGTGCAGCGCGCCGCGGCGGCCGCGCCTGGCGGTGCGCAGGTGGATACCGGGCGCGAGGAGGGGAGGACATGAGCCCGCAGCGCGAGCACGATGGCGCCGGCCGTCGGCAGTTTCTCAAAACGTTAGGCGGCGGGCTGCTCGTGGTGCTCGTCACCCGGAACGCGTTCGCCGCGCCATCGTTCGGCTTGCCTAACCTGGCGACCAACGCGGGCAGTGCCGACCCGCTTCCGGAGGAGGTCGATGCCTGGCTGCACATCGATGGCTCGGGCGCCGTGACCGTCTATACGGGGAAGGTGGAGTTCGGACAGGGCATCCGGACGTCGCTGGCGCAGGAAGTCGCGGAAGAGCTGCGGGTACCGCTCTCGTCCATCGAGATGCTGATGGGCGACACCGCGCTCACGCCGTTCGACCTGGGCACGTTTGGCAGCCGTTCTACGCCGCAGATGGGAACCCAGCTGCGCAAAGCGGCGGCGACGGCGCGGGAGCGCTTGGTCGCGCTGGCGGCGGAGCGCTGGCACGTGGATGCGGCGAGGCTGACCGCCGCCGCCGGACGCGTGACCGACCCGCGCGCGCATCGATCGTTCGGCTACGGAGAGTTACCCGCCGGGCGCCGCTTGACCGAGAAGGTGCGCGACGACGTCGTACTCACGCCGGCCGCGCAATGGAGCGTGGCCGGCAGATCCGCGTCTCGGGTTGGCGCGCGCGACATCGTCACGGGTCGCCATCAATTTACGTCCGACATCCGGCTGCCGGGAATGCTCCACGGTCGAGTCCTGCGCCCGACATCGATCGGAGCGACACTCTCGACCCTCGACGCCGATGCAGCCTCCGCGATGCCGCATGTCGTCGTGGTCCATGACGGCGATTTCGCGGGTGTGGTCGCGCCATCTTCGCGCGCGGCGGCGCGCGCTCTCGACGCGATGCGCGCCGCATGGACTCCGGCGCCCGGCGAGCCACCGTCGTCGCGTGATATCTTCGAGTATCTCAAGCGTGCCCCGGCGCACGAGCCGGGGGCGGAACACGAAGGCCCTCCCGGTGGCGATGACCCGTTCGTTCGCGGCAATGCCGCCGCCGCGCTCGAGACAGCGGAGCACCGCGTAACGCACAGCTACACGGTGGCGTACATCGCGCACGTGCCGCTCGAGCCGCGGGCCGCGGTTGCGCAGTGGACGCGCGACACCGCGGGAGATGCGCTGAGCATCTGGACCGGTACCCAGCGCCCATTCGCGGTCCGCGATCAGCTGGCGTCCGCGTTCAGCCTACCGACACAGCGCGTGCGGGTCATTGTTCCGGATACGGGCTCGGGATACGGCGGAAAGCATACGGGCGAGGCGGCGGTCGAGGCGGCTCGGCTTGCCAAGCAGGTTGGCCGTCCCGTACAGCTGGTCTGGACGCGTGAGGAGGAGTTCCGATGGGCCTATTTCCGGCCGGCCGGCGTGATCGACGTGGATGCGGGGGTACGCAACGACGGGACGATCACCGCATGGATGTTCGACAACTACAACTCCGGACCTGCGGGCATTCGCCCGATGTACAGCATCGCTCACCAACAGGTCACGTTTCACCCAAGCGCGTCTCCGTTGCGGCAAGGCTCGTATCGAGCGCTCGCGGCCACAGCTAACCATTTCGCCCGCGAGACGCATGTGAGTGAGCTCGCGCACGTGATCGGAATGGATCCGGTGTCGCTCCGCTTGAAGAACATCGATGACCCGCGGTTGCGTGCGGTAGTGCAGGCCGCGGCAGAGCGATTCGGATGGGGAAGCGCGCCGCTTCCCTCTGGACGCGGAGCGGGAATCGGCTGTGGCTTCGAGAAGGGCGGGTACGTGTGCACGTGCGCCGAGGTCGCGGTGGACCGCGCGACCGGCGGCGTGCGCATCGTGCGTGCGGTGACCGCGTTCGACTGCGGTGCGATCGTGAACCCGGACGGGCTGCGCAATCAGATCGCCGGCGCCCTGATCCAGGGGATCGGCGGCGCCTTGTTCGAAGCGATCGACTTCGACCATGGCGTGATCCGCAATGCGAGTCTGACCGACTATCGGGTGCCGCGCTTTGACGACGTGCCGGCGGTGGACGTCGTGCTGGTGGACCGAAAGGACCAACCCTCGATGGGCGCGGGCGAAGCGCCGATCATGGTACTCGCGCCCGCCGTGAGTGCGGCGATTTTCGGCGCGACCGGCGTCTGGCCGCGCGCTCTACCCATGGCGCGCGGCGGGTTTCCAGGCGCGTCGCTCCAGGATCCTCGTTAGGCGTCCGGGTGCGGAGTGACCGGGACGCGCACCGTCAGGGCCTGTGCGGAATGCTGTCGGCGCGGAACACGTGTCCGCGACGCTGCGCCAGCGCGTGATAGCGTTCGCGCTGCTCGGGCGTGAGGATGCTGTCGATCTGCGTGCGCGTGTCCACGATGAGCGCGCGAATGCGCGGCCGACTCTCCTCCTGAATTGAATCGAACGCCGCCAACCGTCGCTGCATGATCGTGTCGATGCGCGCCTGCTGTTCTGGCGTGAGCTGAAGGTCACGCGCAAACCGCTCGCGCATCGCCTGTCGCGCGGCCAGCCGCGGCCCGTGCGTCATCATTCCGAAGGCCGGCGCGAATCGAGCGCCCGGGCCGCCGTGAAACGAGCGCACAAAGAACGCGCGATCAAGTCCGATCCCGACAAGTATGCCCGCCACCAACGTCACGCCCACCACGATCGCGGCAAGCGCGCGTGGCGAGAAGGATGAGTGTGGGAGCGGAGTGGAAGGTACGGGGTCGCTCATTGCGCGAGCACCTCGGCGGCGAACGATTCCGTCGTCGAACCGCTCGCGGACGCCACGAGCGCCTGGTCCGACACGGCACCAGTGACGGCTCCCATCAACGTGGCCGACTCTGTCGTGCTCACGTCTGTGGTGGAACTCGCAGTCGCGACGAGCGCAAACGCACCGATGCTCGCTGCCAAAGCCAGCGGCACAGCAGCCCGCGACCAGCCGGCCGCGAACTCCCACCAGGGCAGCGCACGCCCGGTGCGCGCCCTCGCCACCGCCGCCGCCTGAATGCGCAGAGCAAGCGCATCCCAGTTCACCGCATTGTACGGCGGGTCGCCCGACACATGGCGGAGTGCCGACGTGAGCTTCCGGTCCGTGATGTGGTCATCCATCGGATAGATCTCCGTGCAAGGGTGCGAGCGCCTTACGCAGCGCATGACGCGCCATGTGCAGGTGCCAGCGCACCGTACCCTGCGAGAGCTTCAACATTGTCGCGATCTCCACCCCGGATAGTCCGTCCAGATCCGACAGCTCGACAATCAAGCGTTGTCGCTGCGATAGCTTCTCGAGCGCCGCGTGAAAGCGCTCACGGATCTCCGCGCTCTCGAGCACCGCTGACGGCGACGATTCGGCGGCCTCGAGCGTCTCCAACGGTGTGGCCTCTGTACGCCGCACGGCACGTGATTTTCGAGCGTTGAGACCGCGATTCACGACGATGCGAAAGAACCATGGGCCGAACGGCCGCGTCAGATCGAACGACCCGATGCGCTCGAGCGCGATCAGAAATGCATCCTGCACCAAGTCCTCCGCATCCTCGCGGTGGCCGAGCAGGCGATAGGCAATCGCAAACGCGCGCCGAAGATACCGGCGCACGAGCACGTCGAACACCGCGACGTCCCCCGCTTGGACGCGCGCGAGCAACGCTGCTTCCTCGGCGAACGTCGACGCGCTGTCGGCCAACCGAGGGGGCGTCGGTTCCACCAAAGCGCTCACGCGCCCTCGTGTGGAAGGTCGGCGGGTGACGGGAGACAGGGCTTGTAACGTGCTAGACACGGCCCAGGCATTCCCTGCGTGGGATGAGGCTCGTCATCGCGGCCGCGGACGCGGGCCACTCTACCCGCTATACCAGCTGGCGAACCAAACCGTTGGGTGGTCAGGGGCCAGTGCCCGACATCCGCGCGCGCATCTCATCCTCGTGCTTCGCCTCATCGGCCTGCAGCTTGGTCACGTTGTCGTCGAACTGCTTCTGTTGGTCACTGGTAAGCATAGCGCGTGCGTCAGCGAATTCTTGATCGCGCAGCTTGTGCACACCGGCGCGAAGCGAGGCAACTGAATCGCGATCTGGAGTCTCGCCGGGCTGCATCAGGTTGTACATGGCCACGCCGTAGTCGCCAAGCTGAGGACGATAGGCCCTCTCGATCTTGTTGAGGGTGTCCTTCTCCGTGTCGGTAAGGGAGATGTTCTTCAGCAGGGGCTTGAGCGAGGCCATGTCCGCATAACGGCTCCGCATCTCATCCTCGCTTGCCTGGTGGCGCATGCCGCCGCGTCCACCCATACCGCCTCCACGACGCCCGCCCATGCCGCCCATGCCACCACCGCCGCCGCCGGGAAATCCCTGGGCGATTGCGGGCGCGGGGCCGAGTGCAAGCACGGCCGCCGCCGTTCCGGCGAGTGTGAGCAGAGTCATCCGTCGCATCGCATTCTCTCCTTGAAAATTGGCGCTGTGAATGACGCGATACACGTCGGCACGCGCCGATCCCCAATACAACCCGCCAGGGCCGCACGTTGGGGTCTATTCAAGGTACGCTCGCGCACTGGTGCGCGCCCTGCGGTATGACACGTTCGCGAGGCCCGCGTATCGTGGGCGCCCGTGTGCCAATCGCGCCGCGCGGGCAGCGCTCAATGACCGCTGAAATACGCGACGCCGATGCGCATGACCGAGTTCCGCACCTGTCGCCCATGCTCCATCGGCGCCGGCATCTGCGCTTCCTCGGGCCAGATGCCATACACGCGCCCGCCACTTGCCGCGAGTCCGGTGTAATCGCCCAGGAACGATTCGCCCCGCGGATCGAAGGGCTGCGTTGTCCAGGTGTAGTTGACGTAACGACGTCCACCATCCGTTGAGCGGGCCAGCGTGACCAGGGGACGGATGTTGGTCGTGTCGGCGCGACGGTCGTAGAACATCACGTACGCCGCGCCGTTGGTCGGGTCCACCGCCAGCCATTGCATGAACTGGTCGCGTCCATCGTGCACGGGATCGGAGTTCACCCGAACCGGCGGCGTCCACGTCATGCCGCCATCAACGGAGGTGGCGGAGAAGATGTCGATGTCGCCGTTGCGGTAGTCGCCCCACGCGACGTACAGGCGGCCGTGGCGCCCCGCGTTCGGACGCGGATCGATCGCAATCTCTTGGAATCCATTGCCGCGCGAAAAGCTGGCAATGTTGAAGTACATCGGGCCCGTTGGCACGACCAGGCGCGACGGATCGAACGTGCGCCCGCCATCGTGCGATACGGCGAGCACGATCCCCTTGCGGTCGTTCCATGAGGCGTACAGAGTGCCGTCGGCGCCCACTGTCGCATCAAAGGCGACGAGTGCACCGTTGTCATCGCGCGGCATCCCCGGCTGAGTGCTGATCTCGAAAGGCTTCGACCAACTCTTACCATCGTCGGTGGAGCGCGAGAAAAGGATCACGGTGCGGTCGATCTGAAACTCTGTCCAACCGACGTACAGGTGTCCCGCAAACGGACTGTGCGGGTTGTTGTCGGCGACGATGTACGGTTTGTCTTCCCACTTGAGTCCGGGCGTGGTGCCCGGATGTTCGATGACTATCGCCGGTTTGGTCTCCCAGGTGCGGCCACCGTCGAGGGAGCGGCGTACGAAGACGCCGCCGCGCGTTCCGCCAATGGCCCAGTACGAGTTGAGTCCGGTGTGATCGAAGGCGAGGCTGCAGAGGAACGCGTGTCCGTGCAGGTCCATGGCCACCGCCACGTCGCCGGAGACGCGGTAGTTAGGCGGTTCGACTCCTTCGGCGAGGGTCCAGGTGTGTCCGCCGTCGACGGTCCAGGCGGCGTGAACGTTGTTCTGGAAGACGCCTACGGCATGTCGTGGATCGCGCGGGTCGATGGCGATACTTGGCTCGGTGTATGGTCCCGGCGCCGGCGTGACCGTGACCACGTACGCGCCGGGGACCAACGGGAGCGCGGGCGATGCGGGCTGTTGCGCGCGCAGGGGCGCGGCCGAGAGCAGCAGAGCGGGCAGGCTGGCAAGGAGCGGGCGGCGCATGGACGTCTCCGTGGCGATGACCGGATTCGGCGCCGCGAAGGAATCGCCGATGCGGCGCGCGAGAGTCGTGCAGGTTAAATTGGATATAATATCCAGTGTCCGCGGCCGAAAGGCCCACCCTCTACCGATTCACGAACGGACCACGCATGCGACTCGCGAACATGATCAACGCCGTCGACGCCCACGCGTGCGGCGAACCCGGACGCGTCATCGTCGGCGGCGTCCTTGATGTCCCTGGCATATCGATGTTCGAGAAGATGTGCCACTTGCGCGATCACGCCGATCAACTCCGGCTGCGCATGCTCCGCGAGCCGCGCGGCTACCCGGCGGCCAACTGCAATCTCATCCTGCCGCCCACCCACCCGGACGCCGACGCCGGCTTTGTGATCATGGAGCAGGTCGAGTATCCCGGGATGTCGGGTACCAACACCATGTGCGTGACCACGGTCCTCCTCGAGACGGGTATGCTACCCATGCGCGAGCCCGTCACCGAGCTCACCCTCGAGACGCCGGCGGGATTGGTCCGCGTGCGCGCCGAGTGCGCCGGAGGCAAGGTGACCCGCGTGACGTTTCGCAACGTGCCGGCGTTCGCCGCCTACCTCGATACCACGATCGAGGTGCCGCACCTGGGGACGGTCACGGTGGACGTTGCCTACGGCGGGATGTTCTACGTGATCACCGATGCCGCACCCTTCGGCCTCCGCCTAACGCCGGACGAAGGACGGGACATCGTCCGCATCGGAGAGATGATCAAGGCAGCGGCGCGGGAGCAGCTGCCCGTGGTCCATCCGGAGCAGCCGGGATTCGACGGCATCACGATCGCGCAGCTGTCCGGTGCGCCGTCGCACGCCGAGGCGCACCTGAAGAACGCCGTCATCGTGTCCACCGGCAAACTCGATTGGGACCGCCCCTCCACGTGGACGGGAGCGATCGATCGGTCGCCGTGTGGCACGGGGACCTGCGCCAAGATGGCCACACTCTACGCCAAGCGGCGCCTAACGCTGAACGAAGATTTCCGCCACGAAGGCGTACTCGGCACACTCTTCACCGGTCGCTTGGTGGGCGAAGCCAAGGTGGGCACCTACGACGCGGTGATCCCCACCATCAGCGGACAGGCGTGGATCACCGGATTCAGCTCGTACGTCGTCGATCCCTCGGATCCGTTTCCGGAAGGATTCACGGTGGGGGATATATGGTAGCTGCTACCCTCCCTCTCGGGCCTTCGCAATGACCGCGGCCATCTCTTGGCGGTGGGCTGAAAACGTGTCGTCCACGACGTTCAACGTCGGGATCAGGCCCGCATGGAGCGAGAGGGTCTGCGCGTTCCATTGGTTGAACCCCGACTCGTGGACGCCGCTGCTCCCGCGCCCCGGTGCGGGGTGACTCAGGTGCTGGAAGAATCGCGCGTACCGCTGCACCTGATCGCGCACGAGCCACTGCGAGAATGCCTGATACAGTGGAATGAACGACACGAGGGCGTCGTAGTGCATCTCGCCGCAGCACAGCACGCGCGGGTGCGCGCCCCGCATGCCCTCCACGAGACGGCGAATGCCGTCGTGCATATCGGCCCGCGGGTTGTTCACCCACCCACCCGCGATGTCGAGAAAGTAGGCGTCCACGCCGTACCGCTCGATCGCATCCGTGATGCGGCCGCCGAGCCAGTCGCGCCACGACGCAACGCCCAGGTTCATGTACGACAGCCACCCTTCCTGATGCCGGTCGTTGTCCCAATCCACCCAGTTGAGGTCCAACCGGTCGCCGTCGATCTTGGCCGTCGCCGCATCGGCAACCCGCCGGTATTCGGGCGACATGCGGTTGGCCGCGTTGGCGCCGAACATGGGCATGAACCGGAAGCCCATGCGCTGCCCTTCGTGCACCAGCCGCGCGAGTCCGGCCTCTCCGCCTAACCGATCGGCGGCCTGGTAGCGCGGATAGTCCCAATAGTACCGTCCGTCCCACGAGGGGAGGAACACGAGAACACGTTCTCCGGAGATCTGCGTGGCGGTCCACTGCAAGATCTCCAGCATTCGTGTGAAGTCGTTGAACACGTAGCCGGTGTAGTGCATGCCGTGCAGCGTGATGACGAGCGACGTGCGCCGCAACCAATCGGGCACATCGGGTCGGCTGTCCCACGGCACGAGCGCATACGCGCGCTGCACGTGCTGGAAGTGAGGCATCACCGCATCGGCGAGTGTAGCGGCGCGCGCGATGCGCCATGGCGGCGTCGTCACTCGCGTCTGCGAGAGCCACCCCTCGGTCTCATGCACGGCTTCCACGCGATACCCTTCGGCGCCAGGCTCAAAATAGAATCGCTTGGTGCGCACGCGGTCATCGAGCGACGAGATGGCCACGAAATCCGCGTCTCCGATCTGCACGACGGTCAGCGGCGTCGGCATTCCGCCAGCTTCACCAGGACCGAAGAGGTCGCCCCCGCTGAATGGGTAGCCGAGCAGCACCTCGTCGTCGTGCGGATCGAAGAAAGGCGCCCCTCCGCTGGAGATCCGTCCGCGGGGCACGCCGCGCAACACGGTCGTGATCGCCTTGATTGGTTGGCGAATTTCGGCCGTCACGGTCCACGTGATCGCGTGCGGGTCCGCCGCGTCGCGGTGCAACTCGACGGTCACGTGGCCGTCCGCGTGTTCCTGGCCGCCCGCCCACACCAAGCGATCGCACGTCACGCGGAGTCCATCGGGTATCGCGTTCACGCGCATCGCATCGCGATCGAGTCCGTACGCGTTCTCGCGCGTGAACACCATTACGCCAAACCGGAACTCGGCGAACGCCACCGACGGCTCGGGAAAGTCGAAGCTGAACTTGTCGTAGGCCCGCCCGCGTGGCGGCATGAACACGTCGCTGGTGGACGTGAGCGGGAGCAACGTGCCATCCGGCGCACTCACGGCACGCGGGACGCGCACGACAACCGGCCGGCGTGGCGAGACCGCTTGCGCCGCCAGCTCGCGCGGCAGCAGCGTGCCCGCCGATGCCGCGCCTAACACCTTGAGCAAATCGCGCCGGGAAAGCGGCGGGGAGTCGCTCACCGGCGGCTGTCGCGCGCCGTCACGTGCCGTTTCCCGCGACGTTCCAGTACACCGCGTACCGTTCGTCGATCACCGTGTTGAGCGGCACCAGGATCACATCGGCGGTTTGACCCACCGTGTGGAACGTGAGCGGCGTGCCGGCGGGAGTGATCCACGATGACAGATCGTCGCCCCGCGCGACGAATGACGGAGCGGGAACGGGCTCGGCCTTGTACTCGGGAACGGTGCGCGGTTTGGTGGGCTCGGCCCGCAGCACGTCCGGGGTGAGCCCTTGCGTGCCTAACCGACCGGCGAGTACCAGCGGTCCGTACATCACCGCTTGAACGCTCGGATCATCAGGCATGGGGTCGGCGTGGAGGCTCATCGGGAACGTGAGGTCCAGGCGATCACCATCGCGCCACGTGCGATCGAGCACCAGATAGCTGCTCGGCGCGGCGAACGCGTCCAACGGGCGTCCGTTGAGCGCGGCCGAGCCGCCGCGCGTCGCCCAGTAGGGCACGCGCACGCGGAGCGCGAAGCGAGCGGGATGTGCGCAGTGCACGGTGAGACGGGTCGTGTCCTCGACCGGGAACTTCGTGTCCTGAACCAGTCTGACGCCGCGCTCCGGGTAGTCGAGTTCGGACGCGATGAACAGGTTGACATAGATGCCGGCGTCATCCTGAAAATAGATGCTGTCGCCGAACTTCGAGAACGACTCGAGGCCCGTGCCGTTGCAGCACCAGAACGATTCGTTCGGATGGCCGAACAGTTTCCAGTAGCCGGAGGCAAGCGGCACGTAGTAGAGCGTCATCCCGTTCGCCGGATGCTGTGTGCCCAGGATGCCGTTGAACAGCGCCCGCTCGTAAAAATCGGCGCATCGAGGGTCGGCGGTCCAGCCGAACACGTGCCGTGTGAGTTTGAGCATGTTGTACGTCGTGCAGCACTCCTGCGTGTAGCCGCTGAGCTGCGTGGACAGCACGCCGGGCTCGGATCCCCAGTCCTCGCCGTTGCTCGTACCCCCGGTGCAGTACGCGCGGCGGCCGGTGACTTCGCGCCAGAAGTAGTCGGCCACACGGTGATAGCGCGATTCGCCCGTCAGCTCGTATCGGCGCGCGGCGCCGATGATCTTGGGGATGGTGGTGTTGACGTGCAGTCCCTTGAGCTCGTCGCGGCCTTCGGCGAGCGGGCCGAACACCCGCTCGTGATCGAATCGGTGCGCGAGGTCCGCATACCCGACCTTCCCGGTGACCGCCGAGAGGTTGTAGAGCACCTCATTCATTCCCCCGTATTCGCGCTCCAGAATGCGCCCCATGGCCTCATCGCCTAACGGAGCAACCCAGCGCTCGACCCATCCGGCAAGTCCGGCGAGCACGGTCATTGCCTGGGCGTTGCCCGTGTACGTGTAGGTATCGAGCAGGCCGGCCATGATCTTGTGGATGGTGTAGAACGGCGCCCACGCGCTCTTCCCTTCGCGCAGCCGGTCGAACAACACGTCTGGAAACGCGCTCACGTAGCCGGTGCCCAGCGTCTGCTGGCACTCGGCCAGCGCGCTCACGATGTGTGCGCCGCGAACGCGCAAGGCGGGTTCGCGCATGCTGGTGCCCATGAGCGCGCAGCCGGATAGATAGTGGCCCGTGTAGTGCCCGCGTAGTTCGTTCACCGGCGCCTCCCATCCGCCTAACGGCTGAGCGGACGACGGGAGACCGGCCGTGAGCCGGAACATGTGCAGCAGCCGGTCGGGGTCGATGCTCAGCAGGTGCGCGCGCGCGATCTGCGCGTTGTCCAGGAATGGCCCGGGCCGGAGCTGCACACGTGCCAGATCGAACGGTCGCACGAGAACGATGGTGGAGTGCGGGGCGGCGCCCGATGCCCATGCGCGGCGTGGCCATGCGGGAAGCGCCGCCACGGCCGCCGCCGCCGCAGCACCGGCTACAAACTCACGACGCGTCACATTGCCTGTCATCGTCCGCCTCGCGGTAAAAAAGAAAATCATCCGACCAGCCCGAGGGCAGCGCCGGACGACGGTGCGTCGCCGGATCGCGGCGGCTCGAGGCCGGTCATGTAGGTCAACAATATGTCCTGTTCGGCGAGGTCGCGACTCACTTCGGCCACGATACGCCCGCTGCGCAGCACGAGGATGCGTGTGGCCAGATGGAGCAGCTCGGGGAGCTCACTCGAGATGAGCAGAATACCCGCGCCTTCGGCCGCCAGTCGGTCGATCCATACGTGCAGCTCCGCCTTCACCCCCACATCCACACCGCGCGTCGGTTCATCGAGCAGCAGCACCTGACTGTGTGCGGCGAGCCACTTGGCGAGTACCAGCTTCTGCTGGTTGCCACCGGAAAGCCCGACGGTGGCAGTCTCCATCAGCTCGCGCCGCACAGACAGCCGATCGAAATACAACCGCGCGAGCTCGCGCTCGGCGCGCCGGCGGATCCACCCCCCACGGGACAGCGCCGGCAGCGTGGGGAGCGTGGTGTTCTCGCGCGACAGCATCTGCAGGACCAGGCCTTGCCGCTTGCGGTCCTCGGGCACGAGGCCAATGCCTAACGCCATGGCATCGCCAGGCGAGCGGAGCCGCACGGGCCTGCCGCGCACCAGCACCCTGCCCGTGCACGATGGGTCCAGTCCGAACAGCGCCGCCGCGATTTCCGAGCGTCCCGCGCCCACCAACCCCGCCAGGCCCACGACCTCGCCTGCGCGCACGGTGAACGACACGTCGTGAAAGCGGCCGGGGCTGCTCAGATGCTCCGCGCGCAGCAGCTCCGCCGCCGGCGGTCGGCCGACGTGCGTGGGGAAGTACTGCTCCACGCGCCGCCCGATCATGTGTTGCACGAGCGTTCCTTCGTCGAGCGACGCAATGCGCTCGGTGCACACGTGCTCGCCATCGCGCAACACGGTCACGCGGTCGCACAGTCGGAAGATCTCGGCCATTCGATGCGACACGTAGAGCACCGTGACGCCGGTCGCCGTTAGGCGACCGATGAGGGCGTACAGCCGTATCGCTTCGCCCTCACTCAGGCTGCTCGTCGGCTCGTCGAACACGATGATGCGGGCCCGGCTGCCAACCGCGGCGGCGATCTGGACCAGCTGCTGCTCGCCCACACTCAGCGTCTCCAACGCGCGCGACGGGTCGATGGCGGCGCCCACCGCGGCGAGCAGCTCATTCGCGCGCCGCGCCATCGCCGGCCGCGAAACGAACGTATAGCGCTGCGGCAGCCGGCCGAGGCAGAGGTTCTCTGCCACCGACAGGTTCTCGCAGAAGGCAAGCTCCTGATGGACCATCGCGACGCCGGCCGCAAGCGCGTCGCGCGGACCCGCAAAGCGCACCGGCCGTTCGCCGAGCCGAACCTCGCCGGCATCCGGTGCTTGGATTCCCGCGAGAATCTTGCCTAACGTGCTCTTCCCGGCGCCGTTCTCCCCGCACACGGCGTGGCACGAACCCGGCGCGACGTCGAAGTTCACGTCGCGCAGCGCGACGACGCCGGGAAAGCGTTTGCCGATGCCGATGAACTGGATCGCGGGAGCGGTCATGGCGCCGGCGCGTTAGTGTGGCAGCGCGATGTACTTCGGGTCCACGTCCGTGAACCCCCAATCGCGCAGTTGGCGCGCCCACGTCCCCAGGTTGTCCTTGGAGACACGCACCAGCTGCATCTGCACGTGCGCCGGAACGGGCTGATGCCGGTACACGTGATCGAACACGGTCTTCACCGACTGATAGCCCCAGAGATACGTGGGCTGGGCCAGGAGCACCGGTGCCAACCCACGATCGACGTATGCCAACTCCGCCGGCAGTGCGTCGATCGACACCACTTTGACGCGATCGGGGTTGAGCTCGGTCAGCAGCGCCCCGGTGAACAGCGGCCATCCGCCGACCATCGCCCATCCCTGGATGTTGGGGTAGGCATTCTGCGCGCGGATCACCTCGGCCGCGGCATCCTGCGGTGTCTCTATGGTATTGAACGTGTTCAGGATCGTGATGCCCGGATACTTCTTCGCCTCATCGCGCACGCCCTGAACGCGGCGCTGCAGGTTAGGCGCGTTCTGGTTGCCCGACAGGATCGCGATCTTGCCGCGGTCGTGCATCTGCGTCGCTAACTCGTCCATCACCTGCCGCCCCATGGCGGCGTCATCGCCTCCGTAGAAGGAGAACCGCTTCGACGCAGGGGCGTCGCTGTCGAACATCATCACCGGGACGCCGCGATTCACCGCTTCATTGATCGCGCCGGTCACTTTCCCCGCGTCGCTCGCCGAAACGAGGATCGCGTTGGCACCATCGTTGACGGCCTGCGCAATGCGCTGCGCTTGGATCTCGGCATCTTCCGATGGCGGTGTGAGCCAGGCGACGCGGACCGAGACGCCGTACTGCTTGGAGAGCTCCGCGGCGGCCCTCTCGGCACCGGTGCGCGCCGAGAGGAATACAGGATTGGTGGAGCTCTTGGCGATCATGGCAACGGTAAAAGTCTTGCTGGCGGCCGCGGGTTTCGCGGTACCGTCGGCGCGTCCGCAGCCAAGCGCGGCGAGAATGAAGAGAGCGCAGATGCGGAGGAAAAGCATGAAGTCTAGGGAAGGGAGAAGGGGGAAGAGGGAAGAGTCGAGCGTTGGAAGAGCACTCAGGCAAGCTCTGCGTTCGGCGCGTTCACTATGGTCATTTCTCCCGCCGATTCGTAATGCCGGCGAGGCGGCGCGCAAGGAGCCGGGTGCCGCCCTGATCGAGGACGACGGCCAAGATCATCGCACCCCCGATGATGATCCACTCGTAGTTCTGATCGAGGTGCAACGTGCGAATGGCCTGGCGCACCAGCACGATGAGCAGCGCGCCGAGTGTGGCGCTCAGCGCGCTCCCCTTCCCACCCGCCAGGCTCGCCCCCCCGACGACGGCCGCGGCGATCACGTACAGCTCGTAGCCATTGCCGTCAGATGAGCTGCTGGAGCCATAAAAGCCGGCGCCGAGAAATGCGGCGATGCCGGCGGTGAGTGCGGAGACCACGTAGACGCCCAGGCGAATGCGACTCACGTTGAGACCGGAGAATCGACTGGCCTCGGGATTCCCCCCCACGGCAAAGATGCGGCGGCCCATCACCGTGCGCGTGAGATAGATCGCGCCGCATGCTGTGATGAGCAGCATGGTCAGGAACGGGACCGGGTACAGCGTGGACGGAAGTCCGAGCGACGCTTGCGCCACGTGCGTGAGCGCGGTTGGGACGAGGATGCTCTCGGCGTGGCTGATGACGAACGCGAGGCCGCGGAGCATCCACATGGTGCCTAACGTGACGATGAACGGATGCACACCCAGCCCGATCACCATGACCCCGTTGGCCAGTCCGCAGAGCAAGCTCACGGCGAGACATGTTCCCAGTCCGAGCAGCACCATCGCCGCGGGTGCGAGCGGCCCCGCGGCGCGCAGCGTCATGGCCATCGTCACGCCGGCGAGTGCATAGATCGCCCCGACAGAAAGATCGATGCCGCCGGCAATGATCACGATCGTCGCGCCGACGCCCATGATCGCAAACGCGCTCGCATCGGTGGCGAGCTGCATCAGCGTGTGCGCGTTGAGATTGGGGTAGTAGTTGAGCTCTTCGATCGCACGCATGACCCGGGCGCGCGTGGTGCTGCGCACGGCT